>JAZKGL010000091.1:0-2373 GCA_040385935.1 Bdellovibrionota bacterium | reverse complement strand
CGAATCGATCTTAGGATCGTCCGCCGAATCTTCCTTCTTGGTCGAATCCCTCGAACACGAAACCTGCTGGCTAGAGACGCCTAGGACTAAAGCCAAAGACAGGATACGAATTGCTTTCATCAGAGTTCCTTTCTTCTAGGAAAACGTTCGAAAAACCTTAGTACGAGTAACGTGTCGAGAGGCTAAAGACCGTGTTCTTCTTCTTAAGAACCGACAACACGCGATCTTCGCGAATGTCCGAGCTTGAGCCGAAGACGTTGTTCTTAGCTTCCATAAATTCCACTTCAGGCTGAATGATAAACTTGCCGACAGTCATGTACGTACCCACACTGTAAGTGCTAAGGCCGCCGTGACCTGCGGATTCGTCCGCGGTTCTGAGTTTGTGCGCAGACTCAAGGCCGCGATACACGAAGTATTTACCCAGGTGCTTGTAACGAAGGTAAGGAACATAGTTACCAAACTTCCAACCCAGCTTAACCAACTCAGCGCTATCCTTCTTGCCTAACCAGTCCTGCTTCACACCATAGTAATCCGAGTAGATCGGACGGAAAGGAGTGACGTCTTGAAACCACGAACCATTGTCGTCGAGACGATAGGGATTCGTACCCGCACGGGTGCCTGTCCATTCCAGACTACCCACGAGAGGGCCAAACCACTGGGTAAGCTGCAAAGAGAGTGCCGTGTCTAAAAGTGATCCGGCTTCCGAATCATTTAGATGAGTTGCGTATTCCGTAACAAAGTTTGTGGTGTCAGTTTTATAGACAACACCCGCCTTGTAAGCTCGGTCTTCTTTAGTTTTCCAGCTTTCCGACGCCGCATTCGCTTCAATCGAAAAGTCGTCATTGGTCGGGTAGAAGAAGCTTGCCGATCCGCCACCCGCATAGAGGGAAACTTCGGTAGAAGGACTCCACTGAACTTCGAGACCGCCCACAGTTTTGGTACGGATCTCTTCATCTTCAACCGGAAGGCGTGAGATATAAGCCGGCGTGCCGTTGATATAGTTTACGCGAGCGACGTCAAGTGTACGGAATTCCTGACCAATCTCAGTCCCAAGGTTATAAGGGCGGAAGATGATGCGAAGGGATTCCAAAGGCTTCCAAGCGATCCACGAGTCTTTCGAATCGGTATCAGGACCGAGAGACGTTGCACCACGACCGCCTGCATCACCATCGATGTCGAGGTCAGCTTGGAATTCGAAGTTTTCGTACTTGTGAAGGAGACGGAGTTCGAAGCGTGAGGTGGAGTTTTGGTCGTCACCGTAGCGGTCGGGATCGATATCAAGGCGGAGGCGGATCGAAGTATCCGGAGTGAACCAGTAACCGAAAGCGGCATCAAAACGGGCGCGATCGCCAAGACTGATGCTTTCTGAAGAGGAGTACAAACGCTGCTTATACTCAAGATATTCCATATAGAACTGTTGCAGAGGTGCAGGATCTTTTAAGAGAGGGCCGGCGAATGAGGCAGACTGCGAAGCGGGATAAGACGGATTCTCAGGAACTTGTTGTTTGACTGCAGGTGCGGATTCCGTCGTCGCGGTTTGAGCATTCGCAACTGCGGCGAATAACGTTAAACACACAGGAGCCCACAATCGATTAAGTTGCATGGTCTATCCCTTGGTCTGAAGCAGCGAGTCTCTCAGGGGCCGACTATCGAATCACCCAGCTAAAAACTCGTGAGAACGATCTTGTCAGAATGACCAGCGCTTAATAAGGTTTTTCACGGATGTCGTCAAGTCCATTAATTTTTTCTCGAAGGTAACGATCTCATTTTGAGCTAAATCCGTTCTCACGATGGTAAGAACCAGAATTACTCTTTGGAGATCTGCCTGAAATCGCTAGCCATAAACCGGTTTTGCTGCGAAGAACACCTTTCTCTTGACAGAAAGGCCATGCGGCCTATAGTCAGCCCCTAAATTTCAATTAGTTTCGAGTTGCGATTCATGAGTATTCTTTACAAGCAATTTACAGTTCCCTTGAGCGAACAAAACCTGGCTCGCGATATGCGTGATCTTGTAGCGAGTGATCTCGGTCTCTCTGCCGACGACATACTCGAACTCGAAATCCTCAAGAAATCCCTGGATGCGCGCAAGAAATCGCAAATCTTCCATCACTATCAACTTCGACTCGTCACCCGAGACGATGAAACACTTTTGCGCACAAACGCCGATAAACTCGAAAACTTCGAGGAAAAAGCGCGCTACCACCCCACCAACGACATCGACTTCAAAGGCAAAAGCTTTCGCCACCCACCTGTCATCATTGGCTCCGGACCTGCTGGAACCTTTGCTGCGCTTGTCCTTGCCGAGCTTGGCCAGAAGTGCATTGTCGTCGAACGGGGGGAAGCGGTTGAAGATCGCATGCGCACCGTTCACCG
>JAZKGL010000090.1:0-3162 GCA_040385935.1 Bdellovibrionota bacterium | reverse complement strand
TTCACGAGCTAATTCATAGACACGAATTTTTGACATTCGTTAAGAGTCCCCCAATGTTTACCTACACATACAGCGTCCTTGAATTTGTTATTCGGACTGTAGGTAACGGTCTGCAGCCATTTGAATGGTGCGTGCGACGCCGATCGATAGACCAGTTTTCTGAGCTACCTCTTCAGCCGAATCGGCAACGATATCGCCGATCGTAACGTATCCACCTTCTGCTAGAGCATGAGCCGAAGCCTCACCCACACCAGAAAGCTCCAAGAAGATCTTCACTCGCTCGCTAATTTGAGAGTCTTCAACTTTATTGTCAAGTGTTAGGGGCGATGCAGAAGAATTCGCGAGGAAATCATCGCGTACTACAGCCTTTCTAACTTCCGCTGTTCCTTGAGCCACTTTTTCGGCTAGGAGTTTAGCGTTTTCAATGACAGCCATTGCTGGTTCCTGCTCAAGATTCAGTAGGCGATTCAGTGCACGTGGTGAAAGCTCTGCAACTTCAGCCGGAGTGGTATAACCCTCCTGCACAAGTAGCTCGGCCATCATCTCATCGAGACCTTTGATGGTAGTAAGGAGATCTTTCGCGCCTGCGAGCTTCTCTTCAACCGACGACTCAGACTTGATGTCGAGTTTCCAGCCGGTGAGCTGAGCAGCAAGGCGTACGTTCTGTCCGCGCTTACCGATCGCAAGGGAAAGTTGGTCATCGGCTACAATGACTTCCATGCCGTGCATGTTTTCATCGACGATGACTTTGCTTACAACAGCGGGAGCGAGTGCGTTACAAACGAGACGCGCTGGGTCCATGTCGTAAGGAATAATATCGATCTTCTCGCCGTTCAGTTCGCTGACAACAGCCTGAACTCGCGAGCCCTTCATACCGACGCAAGCGCCGACGGGGTCAACCGACGAATCGCGCGAATAAACGGCGATCTTCGAACGGTATCCTGGATCACGGGCTGCCGCTTCAATACTGACAACGCCGTCGTAGATTTCAGTAACGTGCTGGCTAAAGAGCTGCACGAGGAAGCCGGGGTGTGCACGCGACATAATCACTTGCGGTCCACGGCTCGAACGTTTGATGTCGACCACGAAAGCCTGGATGCGGTCTTTCACGCGGAACTTTTCGGTCGGCACTTGCTCTTTATAAGGGATAACGGCTTCGGTGCGGCCGAGATCAACGATAATGTCGTTTCTCTCAAAGCGGCGAACGTAACCCGACAGGATTTCGCCCTTACGATCCTTGAATTCGTCAAAGATTTGCGAGCGTTCCGCGTCGCGAACCTTCTGAACTATAATTTGTTTGGCCGACTGGGCTGCGATACGACCAAATTTAGTCGTGTCAAGCTTGATACCGATGGCATCGCCAAGTACGGTTTCCGAGTCGAGCTTGGTCGCATCACCGAGCGCGATTTCGATGCTCTCATTCGCAACGTCATCGTCTTCAACGACTGTGCGGAATTGATAGAGCTCAATCTCATCGCTTTCTTCGTTATAGTGCGCTTCAAGGTCAGCGGTGGCACCAAGCGAACGGCGAGCAGCATGAACGACGGCTTGTTGAAGCGCATCAATGATGACAGCTTTATCGAGGTTCTTGTCTTTAGAGACACCCGATATGACCTTGCGAAGTTCAGATTCTAGTTCAGAGCTGTCGAGTAGTGTCATCGTCCGTCGATCCTTATAGGAAGGTCAAAAGAGATTAAGGCAAAATGGCTTCTTCTACTTCCATTCAAACATTAGATTCGCTTTACGGATAGCCTTAAAGGGAAAAGTCCATGTACCCGTAGGCATATTCATGGAAAAAGTATTTTCCTCGTCGATTGCCATAAGCTTGCCGACGCCGTTAGCACGTTCCTGATGCTTCTCAGAGAGATGAATTTTCACGGACTTACCGATAGCCGAGCGAAAATGATCCATCGTGCGAAGCGGGCGGTCCACACCGGGCGAACTGATTTCCAGTCGATAGTTGTGGGGTACAAGTTTGTCGAGGGCCTCGTCGTCGATAAGCGCGCGATTAGCGGCTAAACAATCGTCCATCACGATGCCTGTCGGCTGATCGATGAAGACGCGAAGTGTATTGTCGGACCCATCCCATTCCACTTCAAGACACTCGTAACCGAGCGACTGGATCAAAGGATTAATGTGTTCAACAATCGCATCTCGATGCATTCGATCCATAAACTTAACCAAACCACCAAAATAAAAAAGCCTATCTACCATCACGGTGATAAGGCCATAGGAAACCATGATTGATGTACAAACGGGGTCTGTACGCGGGAGGTTTTATCAAAGCTGTTCAGAAAAATCAACACCTTTTGACTTATTTTCTCGAATGATTTCGATAAGCACTCAGCTGACACTGTGTCTCTATCGCCGTTCAATTTGCCTCGAATTCTCGGGGAAAATTTGCTACGGCTAAAGCGTACAGATACGATCAGTTGGAGGGTCTCACTATGGCTGTCTTAAAGATTCCGGATGCCGGTGTAACGATCGACAATTTCAAAGAAATCCAATCCTTTTTGGAAACACGCGGCATTTGGCACGACAAATGGGAAGCTACAGAGCACCTAAAATCGGATGCCACTCAGGACGAAATCCTAAACGCGTATGCCCGCGACCTGAAGCCTTTCATGGAACGCGGCGGCTATCAGACCGCAGACGTGATCAACGTTCACGCTGGTACGCCGAATATCGACGCTCTGCGAACCAAGTTTTTAGCGGAACACACGCACACCGAAGACGAGATTCGTTTCTTTGTCGACGGCATGGGCATCTTCTGGTTCCACGTAGGCGAAGAGGTTTTCTCATTGACCTGCCGTGCCGGCGATCTTTTGAGTGTTCCAGCTAACATCACGCATTGGTTTGATCTCGGATCTGAGCCGAACGTAAAAGCGATCCGCATTTTTATCGATATGTCCGGCTGGGTCCCGCATTACACGGGCTCGGGAATCGATGCGAAATACAATCCTTCTTACGCGGCGCAGGCCAAAGCATGATTCGCTCTGTGTTGACCGATATCGAAGGCACAACGAGTTCGATCGAGTTTGTGCACAAAGTTTTGTTTCCCTACGCGAGGGCGCACTTCGGTGCGTTTCTTTCGTCTTCCACCGATCCCGAAGTTAAGCTTTCGATTCAAAAGATCTGGCACGAGGATCTAGGCGGCGCAAA
>JAZKGL010000089.1:0-11870 GCA_040385935.1 Bdellovibrionota bacterium | reverse complement strand
CTCTGCGATCGACCAGGAAGAATGACCTAAGCGATGTACGCATTTATAGCACGAGGAAAATCGGAAAATCCAGCACAAATACACTCCGACACAGTTCTGTCAATCGGACGTAATATGCAGTTATGTTTAATGAAAGGCAAAGTATGGTGAAACAGAGCGAGATGCCCCTGGCGGCGCGCTACCGGCCTGAGCTGGCTGAGGAGCTTGTGGGTCAAGAGCGAGTTTGGAAGGAGGGGTCACCCCTTTGGAAGCTTGTCCATGCCGACCGTTTCCATTCCCTGCTTTTTTGGGGGCCGCCTGGTACGGGCAAAACCTCGCTTGCGCGTTTGATCGGCCGTATACTCTCGCGTCACGTGGTTGAGTTATCCTCGGTCGAGGCTGGGGTCAAAGATATTCGCGCGGCCATCGAAGATTCTGAATCAAGAATGCGACTGGGCGATAAAGCCAGCATACTGTTTCTCGATGAGATACATCGATTGAATAAAAGTCAGCAGGATTCCCTCCTCCCCTCCGTCGAGGGAGGCAAGATTAAGTTGATCGGGGCGACGACCGAGAATCCTTCGTTTTCCGTGAATAACGCACTCCTATCACGCAGTCTGACCTTTGCGCTAACAAAGGTTGCGCCTATCGCTCTGCGCGATCGATTGCTGACGATAGCCGATCGCGAGGGGCGATCGATTGATGATGCCTTGGCGATGGCTATAGCCGAAGCCGCCGATGGTGATGTGCGTGCCGCGCTGAATTTATTAGAGGCAAGCTTTAGTCTATCAGCGCCTGGCGAAACACTGACTCTTGACGAGGTAAAACCTCTCCTCGCAACGATCATTCCCCATTTCGATAAAAAGGGAGATTTCCATTACGACGTCATCTCCGCTTTCATCAAGAGCATCCGAGCGAGTGATCCAGATGCGGCCGTCTATTATCTTGCCCGTATGCTGGCTGGTGGTGAGGACCCTGTGTTTATCGGACGGCGCCTCGTTATCGCGGCAAGCGAAGATATAGGCAACGCGTCCCCAACGGCATTGCTCTTAGCCCAGGCTGCGCTTCAAGGCGTAAAAGAGATTGGTATGCCTGAGGCTCGCATTCTTTTAGCTCAGGCCACGACTTTCCTTGCGTCGAGTCCAAAGTCGAATCGCAGCTATCTGTCGATTGGCGAGGCTATTGCGGCAGTAGAGGAGACGGGTGATCTGCCGGTACCTTTGCACTTACGAAATGCCGTGACTAAGTTTATGAAAGGCCAGGACTACGGAAAGGGTTACGTCTACGCCCATGACGATCCACTCGAGGCCGCGAAGATCAATAATCTGCCTGATGCCCTCAAAGGCAAACGGTTCTATAAACCGTCGCACCATGGAAGTGAAAAAGCGTTTGCAGAACTTCTTGGCCGCTTGCGACCCGGCACCTAAACGCAAGTCGTGTTAGGATAGGGACGAAAAGTTTTCTTTTCGCAGACACTTAATCCAGGATGGAGCGAGCGTATGGATTGGTTCGTCTATCTCGTCCTTTGCGGCAACGACTCTCTCTACTGCGGAATCGCCAAGGACCCAGTCGCGAGGTTTGCGCGGCACGCTTCGGGCAAGGGCGCGCGTTATACCCGAGCCCATAAGGCGGTTGCTCTAGTGTATCGCGAAGGGCCCTTCACCCATGGGGATGCTTTGCGTCGCGAACGCGAAATCAAATCGTATGCGCGAGAGAAAAAAGCGAAACTTCTTGATCAAAAGACGCTCATACCCCAGACCCTGGGCTGTGTCTCAGGTTCTTAGGAAATTCTTTGGCCGCCCTTGTTACTGCCGCGCATTGGTGGGAAAATAGTAACCACGGACCCTCATCGCCATCCTAAAGCTTTCCGGCAATCCAGGAACTCCCACCTGAATCCGCCTAGTTACAGCTTTCAATTCCAGTCGGCTTAGCCTTAATGCTTAAGGATCGAGGACGAAATGTGATGCGTCTGCCATTTTTTAAGTGGCTAGCTTTATGACACTATTCGTAAGAATTGAGAAAAAGTTCGGAGCTTTGCTAAACGAATTGCAGGATTAGCCGATAGGGAACTATGGAAGTTGGAATTTTGGGTTGGAGCGTTCGCCTATGTCTTCCGTAGCAGAAAATATGCTGACTATCGATCAGGCGCTTGGACAACCAAGCCTGAGCATAGGTCTCATGCTTATCCAGGGCTGGGAAAAGCCTGTGGATTATGCGCTCTATGAAATTTGCCATCATAATATCGGTGTGATCACCGGGGTTGAGCTTAAGATCGGAACGCAGATTCTCATCGAGCGATCCGAGACTCAAATCATTCCGATGGTCGTTCACGCCGAGGTTCCACGACAGAATCTGCCTGAGGGATACAACCGCTACCGTCTCATAAGTGTTGATCCCGACACCGATTTTGAAACTTTGATTCCTGAGTTATCGCAGCGCTCGTTCGCCTTGAATAACAAACAGCTCTACCACGTGCGCTTTGCGCGTTTTAAGACAGAGATTCCGACCCGTGTGGATGCTCGAACGTTTGGATCGCCTGAGCTTTACGGTTTGAAGACGATGAACGTATCGAAGTCGGGCTTTTTGCTTGCGAGCCCGCCCGGTTTTAGGGTTCCGTTTAATGAATCGACGCTTCTGGAGCTGACGGTTCATATGGAAGATGAAGAACCGATCTCGTTTTTGGGCAAGGTGATTCGTTGTGAGTTTGACTTTGAAAAGAAGATGAAGCGTTTTGGGGTGAATATTTGTGAGATTACTCCCGAAGCTCGTGAACGTTACGACAGCTTTATTGAAGATGTCGAGCATCGCAAAAACCGCCAGATCTTCCGCCTCCTGAATATGCCGATGCCTATCTGATCTAAGTCTTATAAGATGAAAGCGCCAGGGACCTACCGGCGCTTTTTTTGCGTGTAAATGGTTTAGGCAAATGCAAATTAAGCCGATTAGGGATGAGATATAGAGTTGTTAGATTGCCGGCCATTTACTTTTGAGGACTACTTGAATGAGACGACTGTCAAAGCCCGCTTTTCTCTTGATTTTCCTCTTCCTATCCTCAGCCTGCAATCCTTTCGATAATAACTGTCCGATAATGGGTCATCCAGAAGCAGGCTCCGATTGCGACAAGGCTATGAAGAAAAAATATGGCTATCACGAGACGACAACACAAGTCGATGTTGCGTCTGACGAAGAACTCATTTCAAGACCAGATGGCGACTTTTCCGTTTCCCGCATAAAATCAAATGGAAATGCGGACTGTATCGACGATAAGCTCTCATACAGTAAGAGCGAGCAAACCATAAAAGGCGATCTATGCGGCAAGAAGATCGATAAAACCTTCTCTAAGGAGGATATCGAAAAGATTGAAGCGGGCCTCGATGATTCGTACACTTCAAGCGACCTTTTCGGTGTCTTAGAAGACTTTGCTGAGGATTGAACGGACAGGATTGATCTTTGCAGCCCCAGACTTTCCTTGTTATAGTGTGGCGACTATACGACTCAAAAACTTGGTGGCCTATATGAAATTCGTTGATCAGCGACCTTTTTTTCTAACGGGTGCCACGCGTTCATTTGAAGCGCGTCGAGATAATCTTGTTAAGCTACGCACGGCCCTAAAGACGAACGAAACAGCACTTCTTGATGCGCTGCATAAAGATTTGCGAAAGCACCCGACCGAAGGATTCTTGAGTGAGCTTGGCCTGGTGTATGACGAGCTGAATCATATGATCAAAGGGGTGAAGAAGTGGATGCGGCCACGTCGGGTTTCGACGCCGCTATCACTCAAGCCGGCCAAGAGTTACATCGTGCCCGAAGCATTCGGCCGCGTTCTCGTTATCTCGCCGTGGAATTATCCTTTGCAGCTGGCGCTCAATCCTCTGATCGGGGCGCTTGCCGCAGGAAATGTCGTAACGCTAAAGCCCTCTGAGCTAACGCCGCATACTTCGGCTGCCATGGCGAGAGTTCTCGGTGAGATATTCGCACCTGAATTGGTGCAGGTTATCGAAGGCGGCGTTGATGTTTCGACTGAGCTGCTTGCGCAGCCTTGGGATTTTATTTTCTTTACCGGAAGTACAGCCGTTGGCCATGTTGTGGCCGAAGCAGCCGCGAAGCATTTAACCCCATGCGTTCTTGAGCTGGGTGGCAAGAGTCCGTGTATCGTAACAAAGCATGCGGATTTGAAGCTTGCGGCGAGGCGTATCGTGTTTGGCAAATTGTTGAACGCGGGGCAAACATGCGTGGCGCCCGATTATCTATTGGTCGAGCGTGGGATCCAGCAAGAGTTTTTAAAGCTTTTGAGCAATGAAATTACGATGCGGTATGGCGCCAACCCTTTGGAAAATGAGCAGCTACCGAAGATAGTCAGCGACCGGCATTTTCGTCGATTGTCTGGGATGATCACGCCTCAGCTAGTGGTTCATGGCGGTCGCACGGATGCGATGAAGCAGTTGATCGAGCCCACAGTTATGCTTAATGTTCCGCTTGATCATCCCTCGATGAAAGAAGAGATCTTTGGGCCGATTTTGCCTGTTTTAAGTTATGACAAGCTTGACGAAGCTTTATCATTTGTAAATGACCGTGACCATCCTTTAGCGATGTATATATTTTCAAATGACTCAACCGAGCAAGATAAAGCAATGCGCGATTGTCGCTTTGGTGGCGGCGCGGTAAATGATACGTTGATGCATCTCGCCAATAGTAATTTGCCGTTTGGCGGAGTGGGAAAGAGCGGCTATGGTGCTTACCACGGGCGACTCAGCTTTGACTGTTTTGTGCATAAGAAAGCTGTGCTCAAAAACGTGACTTGGATCGATATGCCGGTACGTTATGCACCTTGGACCCCGCTTAAGGATAAGCTTGCTCGGCTGTTTATGGGGTAAGGATAGTGTCAAAAATTTCGACACAGATCAATTTCGATTCCTTAATTTGCAATCAAGGATAACAACGCCTTAATCGGAAACTGCAAGGGATCTCATTCGGCACTTAATTTGCAAGAGTGCCAATGACTCCTAGCAGAAGGCGGAATTTCCTCATGTTGAAAGCTGCGTTGGTACTTCTAGTCTCTACGAATATTTTAGTTTCTTGTGGAAAGAGCGATCATCATGGTGATGGCGGAGATGTTTACTCGGGCCCAATGAAAATCACTTCGAGCAAACGGGCTTTGACGTTAGCAATTCCAAACGAAGATGAGGCAGATACCTCAAATTTTAAAAGCTGTATCAACGGTGGATATCCCGCCAATTCTCTCGACTGCAATTATCCTTATATCGATCTTGGAAAAACAGATCCTATTGCTAATATTCTAAAGAAGACTCTTATAAGTGATTCTTGGCAAAAAGATCGGTTAGAAACTTATCTGAAGAGCGCTCATCCTCAAATCATTGAGATGTTTTCGTGTGTAAAGGCTGTTGAAATAGCAGGCGACATTAGGCCGGCTCACTACAGTTCTTCGACAGCTGCCATTTATCTTGATGCTGATTTCTTCGCTGTGACTAAAGAAGAGAGAGCGAGTGTGGATTCAGCACCCGACTACCGAAAACGCAATGCGGACGCTCTGAAATATCGACTGACGAGGTTTTTCACGCAGAATGGCAAAATGCAATTATCGTCGAATTTAGACGAAGCCTTTCGAGCAGAAATGAGTCTTGCCTATCTACTCACTCATGAGCTGGCACATGCATGCGATTTTAAAGCGCGTGAATTGAAGACAAGCCAGCCGTCCGAATTTCTTCCTTCTTCCCCGTTAGACGCAGCCAGTGATTTTGCATACTGGCTTTATGCGGGTAATCCTGCTGCGAAGCTAAAAATCGATGCCCTAACTCCAGAATTGATCGGACAAGCATTCGACACGAATAAATTTGTCGATTTCTATTCCTATGTAAATAAATACGAACATTTCGCAGAGCTTGTTCAAAAACGAATGTTCTTTGAACTCTACGGCGTCGTAGATACAGACCTAATCATTGATGACAATCAGCCGGAATTGCCTACTTCTAAGTTATCCGACGCTAAAGTTCTATGGGCAAAGAGTGGAAAAATCTGCGATCCCGGCGTTTTTGAATTATCATCGGCGGCGATCAAATCTATTCTTCCCAATTTTCCACTCAGCGCTGATGCATCGAAATGCTTAAAAGCAAAGGTGACTATCGGAACACCTTTGAAAGATTCGATAAACACAACTGACTCAGCTGAATAATTTGGCGAATTCACATCCTACTTGTGAAAGACTTTTGAAAATCACCTGCTCACAGATTTTGAGTAGGTGATTTTTAGTTTTGGGAAAGGCTTCCTCTACGAAAATGCGGTAGAAACGATAACGGACAAGTCGGTTTAGAAATTCCAAGAAAACAATCTATCCTTCCCGACGAGAAGGTCGTCGCTGATGACTAAGACAAAACTCATTTGATGCAAATGAGTGGGGGGCTAACCATGCAGGAACTGCTTTCGCCACTCATAAACCGCAACACCCACCGACAGAGCTACATTCAAAGAATTCTTCTGCCCTTGGCAAGGAATCTCTATCACTCCATCACAAAGCCGCAAAACTGAAGCCTCGACTCCAAACCGTTCATTCCCAAAAACCAAAGCCGTTTTCCCACTCTCAAACCGAACACGATCCAACGAAACCGCCGAGTCCGCTGTCTCCAGCGCAAACACCCGGTACCCATCCGCCTTCAATTCACCCACACACTCTTCAACCCGCGCGTGCCAGCGCCAGCGAACCAATTCCTCAGTTCCCATAGCCGCTTTCTTCAACTTCTCTTGATCCGGCCGCGAGGTATACCCACACAAATGAATCTCACCCACACCAAAACACTCAGCCGTTCGAAAGATCGATCCAACGTTAAACGCCGAACGCAAATTATCCACCACCAAAACGAGCGGCAAACACTCCGACCGCGGGCGAGAGAGATCCACCGACCGCACGGCAAAGTCCGCATCACTAACTCCACGGCCATAAGCCCGCTCGATAGGAGCTACCAAACTCATAAACTGGTGATAACTCGGGTTCGAAGGAACCCGCTGAGAAAGAGAGGAAAGCTGACGAACCGAATCAAAGCGATGAGCCTGCGCCCAATCCAAAATCTCAAACAGTCGCTCCAAAGCCTTCTCGCGAAGAACACTCTCATCCCAAGCCGCCTCAACCGCCTGCAATGCATCGAGCACAGCCCGAAGGGCCATGCTCTCATTCAACTCAAGAAAACTCCGTAGCTCCATTGTCATGCTTTAACCAATGCGCTGACCCGGTTTCGCGTTCACATCCGGGAATAACAGAGCCAGCTCCGACCCATCACCCGATGCAAGCACCATCCCTTCACTCACACCAAACTTCATTTTCCGTGGAGCGAGGTTTGCGACCATAACAGTCATCTTGCCCACCAGATCCTCAGGCTTATAACTCGACTTAATTCCCGAGAATACATTCTTCGTAACACCCGAACCAAGATCAAGCGTCAGCTGCAGGAGCTTTCCTGCACCCTCGACATGACTCGCAGCAATGATCTTCACTACCCGCAAATCAATTTTCGAAAAGTCATCAATCCCAATCTCAGGTGCTAATCCCAGAGCCTTCAGAGGGTCAACGGCAGGCGCATTGGCCGCGTGCATATCTTTTGTCTCGTTAATAATCGTATCCACCTGACTAGGCTCCACTCGTTTTAATAAATGTTCAAACGGCGCAAGATCATGATTCTCCAAAACTTTAGAGGCACTGCTCCAAGTGTAAGGCGACTCTTGAAATAACCGCTCCACTTTCAAGACATAACTCGGCATCACGGGCTTCAGATAAACAGCCATGATTCTAAACAAATTCAAAATACCGGCCAAGATTTCCCGTGTGGCCTTCTCATCTGTCTTCTGCAGCTTCCATGGCTCATACTTATCAAAGTACTTGTTCGCATCATCAGCAATGGAACGAATCAAAATCATGGCCTTGGCAAACTCACGTTCTTCGTAACACTGAGCTATCTCATCACCAAGGATCTGCGCTTTCTTCACAAGCTCAAGACCTTCAGTACTCAATGAGCCAAGCGAGCCACCCAATTTTTGAAGCATTTGAGCGCCGCGCGAAGCGACGTTTGTAATTTTGCCGATCAAATCCGAGTTTACGCGCGAAACAAAATCGTCAAAATTCAAATCGATATCATCGATCGACGAACTCATCTTGCACGCATAATAATAACGCAGATAAACTGGATCAAGATGCTTAGCAAAGGTCGATGCATAAATGGACGTCCCGCGCGACTTACTCATCTTCGCGCCGTTCACTTGAAGCATGCCATGCGGCCAAATACCCGTCGGCGTCTGAAAGCCCGCCGTCTTCAACATACTCGGCCAGAACAAAGCGTGGTGGTAAACAATATCTTTCCCGATACAGTGATACCGCTCCGTCTTGGGATCATTCCAAACCGATTCGAATCCCTTGCCGCCCAGCGATTCATCGAGCGCCGCAAGATAACCGATCGGGGCATCAAACCAAACGTAATAGAACTTCGAAGGATGACCTGGAATCTCAAACCCAAAATAAGGCTGATCACGAGAAATACACCAGGGCTGAAGATCACCCTCAAACCACTCCATCAGTTTCTTTGCAACTTCAGGCGCAGTATGCTGAGGAACCCACTCCTTCAAATACTCTTTGTAACTCTGCAGATTCACGTAGAGATGCTCGCTCGGTCTATCGACCGGCTTCGCGCCACAGATCGAGCAGTGAGGGTTCTTGAGATCCGAGGCGCTATAAACCGTGCCGCAAACTTCGCAGCCATCACCATACTGATCAACCGCACCGCACTTCGGACAAGTGCCTTTCACATAACGATCCGGCAAAAACATTTTGTCGGTTTCGCAATAAGACTGCATGAGCGTTTTACGCTCGATCTTGCCGTCAGATTCCAAAGCTTTAAAGATTCGATCCGAAATCTTTTTGGTCGAGTCACTATTGGTCGAACCGTAGAAATCAAATTTGATATCGAACTGATTGAACACATCGATTTGCTGACCGCGAAAATTCTCAACCAGCGATTCCGGTGTCACACCGAGTTTTCTCGCGTTCATCATAATCGGTGTGCCGTGTGTATCCGCAGCGCAAACGAAGTGCACCTCGTGCTCACGCATTCGTTGAAAGCGCACCCAGATATCCACGAGGGAATGTTCCACCAAGTGGCCAATGTGAATAGGGCCATTCGCGTAGGGTAGGGCGGGGGTAACAACGATTCTGCGTTTGCCTGTCATAAAGGGCTAACTCCAATGAAAAACCATAAAACCGGTGGCCACTATACAAGAAAAAGCCTGAAATAGCCACAGCAGGGCTCACTTGCGAGGCTCCCGCTTAGGCATGACAAAGGTTACAGGATCGTCCGGCCAAGCCTGCTTTGGATAGCGCCTTTTCAGCTCCTTTTTCACCTCGTGATAGCTCCCCGTCCAAAATCCTTTTAAATCCTTGGTAATCTGAGCTGGTCTCTGACTCGGCGCCAAAAGCTTTAACAGGAGCGGATAGCGGCCCTGACAAATCGTGGGGGTATCCTTTTGCAAAAAGAAATCCTGAATCTTACTCGCAATGAAGGGCTCCGCCTCCTCGTGATAATTGACCTTCAACTTTTTACCAGCCGCTAAAGAAATGAACTCAGGGCATGCGGAAGAAAGAAGGTGTTGATCGGCATAACTCAGCTGTTCTTCGATCGCTCGATTTAAACTCTTCTTCGATAGCTCACGAATCGACAGCACACCGTCGCTCACATGATCGATCAAAAGATCAAGCATTTCCCCTTCGAACCTCGGCAAATCATGCGTGACCCCTGCCTTATCCATAAGCTCAAGCTTTCGGTGATAGACGAGCAAGGCTTCGCTATCGGCAAAGGGCTCAGGCCACTGCTTACGAATTTCCGAGAGGAGCAAATCACGACTGTCAGCACTACGGCTCTCTTCCCACTTTTCCTCGACCAGAAGTTTGCCATAAAGAGTCTGCTGACACCGTCTCGCACGACCCGCTTTTGGATCCATCTTCACTTCATCTACGCTTTGTAAAAGTCCGAATGGGTCCTCGGCCAAGAACTCAGGATGAACACCCGAGGCAATAAAAATCCGGCCCAAATCATCGTCATAACTTTCGCGTGCGTCGACGGCAACCAGCCACTCAACTGTTTGCGCGGACGAGTTTTCGTGCAGCACAGCTCCGCGCCCTAAAGCAAAGTTGTAGTGCCGAACCTTTCGTCGCCCCGTATCATTCAAAGGCCGGTACTTACCAACCCGATCGGCAAAGCCAAGAAATATACAGAAAAGCAGATCATTTTCGCGCTCGAAGACTAGCTCACTCATCGAGCGAAACCTATGAGCGCGCGCAGCTTGATCGAAAGAGGCCCGTATGCGCTCCACCGCACCTCTATCGAGATTGACTCTTCGCGGCTTTTTCTTCATCCAATCCAAGAGAACTTGAAGCTGATAAAGAACATCCGAATACGCATGTTCATCCGGCCGCTGATCTTTATCGAGAATAGAGCCTTCATTGATTAAAAGGGCTGCGAGATATCCGAGTTCCGATACCCCCCGTGTTCTAGCCGCAAGCCAGATACGACTCAGGCGCGGGTGAAGCGGAATCTTCACCATCTCCTCGCCATCCGCTGTCAACTGACCTGCGCCGGTAAGCGCGCCGAGATTTTTCAAAAGATCGAGATTTTGCTGAAGCGTTGCTTCGCGAGGCCTTTGCAGCCAATCAAAATGCTCAATATCCCATGTGCGCCCCGGACTCATACTCGCAAGTTCGAGCATGATTTGACAAAGATCTATGCGCTGAATCTCAGGCTCAGTAAACTTGGCTCGCGCATGAAAATCACTCTCCGAAAACAATCGATAACAGATGCCAGCCGCTACACGTCCTGCGCGCCCGCTCCGCTGTATACACGACGCCTGGCTCACCTTTTTCTCTTCGAGAGTCGGCAATCCGCTCCAAGGCGCAAAGGCCAGAATGCGCGCTGTCCCGTAATCAATGACGCCTTGAATATTCGGTAGCGTCAAAGACGTTTCCGCAACGTTAGTCGATAAAATCACTTTTTTGCGAGTTGCATTCGAAACGATCTTTGAATAATTATGCGCTTGATCAGCCGATAAAGAGATAAGCTCGACATCACCCAGGCGCCCGTCCAGGTAAGCCGCACATTGAGAAATCTGTCCACTTCCTGCTAAAAAAACCAAGATATTGCCCTGGCACCCGGGATCAACCAGCATGTCCTGAACAGCAGCCGAAACACGTTGCATCATCGGTGTTTCATGAGGAAACGGCTTGTACTGAACACTCACAGGGAAAACTCGCCCCGGCACATCAAAACTAGGGACCGATCCCAAATAGGTCTGCAAAAGAGTTTGCTCAAGCGTTGCCGACATTACCAAAAGTTTGAGATCAAGGCGCGTTTTCTGCAGGCCCTTAACCAAGGTCAGTGCGATATCGCTATGCACATGCCGCTCATGAAATTCATCGAGGATAATCAGATCGTATTCGGACAATGTTCTGTCCTGAAGAATCAGCCGCGTAAGAATACCTTCGGTGACATAAACCAAACGCGTGGCCGCCGACTTTCGACTCTCGAGTCGAATTTGATAGCCCACGAGACCACCAACCTTATCCCCACACTGTTCGGCCACCCATTCGGCAGACAACTTTGCTGCCAGACGGCGCGGCTCTATCACTAGAATCTTCTTAAAGTGATCGAGCAGATAACGGGGGACCTGAGTCGTCTTTCCGGCGCCCGGTTCGGCCTTAAGAAGGACCGCAGGATTGTTCGTCAAAGCCTTAGCAATATCAGGTAGATAACTATCGATTGGAAAGGCCATAGAGCAGTCCTTAAAAGCTAAACTAAGTTTCGCTAGTCAAAAGGCAGTCAGAATGGTAGTAGAATCCGCCCTGT
>JAZKGL010000088.1:0-10143 GCA_040385935.1 Bdellovibrionota bacterium | reverse complement strand
TGGCTCCGATTGATTTTGATTTGTTGCTTAAGCGTGAGGCTGAAAGCCGTGCGCTTGATTTGGGGGATCGGTCGGCGGGGGTAAGGCGGACTACTTATTCGTTTGATAATCCTGGTTTTGGTGGGGCTCCTTCATCGGTTTCGACTTCGTCGTCATCTACTTCTAATAACCCTGCTTCGATTTCGTCGTCGCAATTATCTCCGACTTCGTCGTTGTCTGCTTCTAATAACCCTGCTTCGACTTCGTCGTCGCAATCATCTCCGACTTCGTCGTCTTCAGTATCTAATTATTCTTCGCCCTCGTCGCGCGCTACACAATCATCGATTTCACATGGACAATCGCCGTCGCGCGCAACGGCAAGTAAGCCTGCGTACGAACCGATCGCACCATCGCGGGATCGATCGACTGATAGATCACGCGAATCGCACAGCGTCGCATCTACAAATGATACAAGCGGACAGCAAAGCAGTCCGATGACAAATGACGCAAGCCGACTGCAAAGCAATCCGATATCAAATGACACAAGCCGACTGCAAAGCAATCCGATATCAAATGACACAAGCGGACCGCAAAGCCATGCGGTCACAAATCACCAAAGCAAATCGCAAAGCGACCAGCATCCAAGCGCAATCACAAATGCCAACGCCGAAGGCGAACAAAAAGCCAACAGAAGCCAAGCAGGCGAGCCGCGAAGCTGGCTTAGCGCCGCAGACGAGCAAAGCGAAAACACTTCAAAGTATCCAACAAAACCAAACGCCGTAAAACCAATCCCCAAAGAAGAAATCAACTGGGACGAGCTAACCTACATAGGCGCCTTCCAAAAATGCTTCCTCTTCTTCGAACACAAAGACCAAATGCTAGTCGTAGACCAACACGCCTTCCACGAGCGCATCCTCTACGAACGTCTGCTCAAAAACCCCGACCTACTCAAACGCTCGCAACCCCTACTCATGCCCGAGGTCCTAGAACTAACTGCCTCAGAAACAAATGACCTAAACGAACGCAAGAAACACTACGAAACCTTAGGCTTCAACTTCGAAAAAATCTCCACAACGGAGATCGAAGTCAAAGCCATCCCCTCGCTCCTAGTAAACAAAGACATCCAAGGCGTCTTCCAATCCCTAGCGCAGGGCTCAAACAACCACCAGGAAGTCCTCCACGACGTCTTAGCCTCAGTCGCCTGTCACGCCGCAGTCCGAGCTGGCGAGGACCTGCCAGCACCCGAACTCAAGCAGCTCCTCTCCGAGGCCAAAACCGTCGACTTCTTTCTAAACTGTCCGCACGGCCGCCGCGTACTCAGATGGTGGAAAGCCAATCAAGTCGCCGCTTGGTTCGATCGCCTAGGCTAACACAATGAAAAAATACATCTCCATCATAGGCCCAACCGCAAGTGGCAAATCCGCCCTCGCCATGAATCTCGCACGCACACTAAACGGCGAGCTAATTAACTGCGACTCCGTTCAAATCTACAAAGGCTTCGACATCGGCGCAGCCAAGCCCTCCCCAGCCGAAATCCAAGAAATCCCCCACCATCTCATCGACATTCTCAGCGGCCACGAAGACTACGACGCCAGATCCTTTGCAAGAGACGCCGAAGAAAAAATCGCCGACATTCGAAGCCGTAACAAAACGCCAATCGTCGTAGGAGGCACCGGCCTCTACCTAAGAGCCCTCTGGCAAGACGGCTTTCACGATCTGCCCAAAAGCTCCGAACTCCGCGAAACTCTCAAAGATCTAAACACAGACGAACTCAGGCAAAAACTCGACCAACTCGATCCCGAACGATCCAAAGAAATCCACGGAAACGACCGTTTCCGTCTGCAGCGCGCCGTCGAGATCGCAAGCCTGCTCGGCCATTCGATCAAAGACCTCCCACCACCATCCAGCAAACGCACGGAGTCCTTCGTCATCTATCTGCAAATCGATAGAAAAACGCTAAGCGCACGCATAGCGCAGCGAAGCCAAATCATGCTGGACCAAGGCCTCATAGACGAAGTCAAACATCTCCTCACACAAGGCATCTCAGAAAAAGCAAAGCCGATGCAAAGCATCGGCTATCACGAAGTCATTCAATACATAAACCAAGTCTACAAAAAAGAAGACCTCATCGAAAAAATCACTATCGCAACCCGGCAGTATGCAAAGAGGCAAGAAACCCTGTTCCGAAAAATCCCAAAAGATTTTATCTGGAATCAGGATTCAAGCCTCGACGACCTTATCCAAGTAGCAAAAGATCACTTAGGACTAAATCGGTAAATCTTATTACCCGGAAATCCAACTGGATAACCAACACCCCAATACAAAGCGCCATCGACTATCGAAGGAGCCGAGTTGATCGATCCTTCATTCTGCTTCGACCAAAGAATCTCTCCCGTCTCAGCATTCATGGCAACCATCGTTCCATCCAATGAACCTGCGTAAACAACGCCATTGCCCACCGACAAAGGTCCTTGGGCGAGAGCAAAGAAGCCAAGACCTAGCCCCTCACCAAACTTCGGACTCGAAATATTCCCAGTCAAAGACATTTTCGAATTAGGAACCGGCGTCTGCCAAACAATTTCGCCCGTAGCAATATCCAAAGCCGCCCAAATCCCGCCGTTAGTCGATTGACCGGCAAACTGCCCAGCGGTCAAATCAAAGGACGTATGTTCCAAATTGGTAATCTGAACATAGATTCGTTTTCCATCACTCGCGGAACCAAACTCATGACCACCGATAATACCATCCGGACCCACTTTTCTCGTCCAGACGATTTCCCCATTTTTATCCGGGTCAAACGCCCAAAACACACCTGTCTTCTGACCAGCTACAACTAGATCTCGCGTAACACCGCCCACATTCACATCGCGAAGAAGCATAGGCGCCTGAGCAAAGTCATCATCACCGCCGGCAGGACGAGGACATGCAATGCTAATAGGATTTGGCAAAGGTCCGATATTCAAATTACATGCAAAGTTCCACGCATCGTAACGCATAACCTTCTTCGACCAACGAACATCGCCCGACTTCAAATCCAGCGCAAGAACCGCATCAAAGTAATTATCCTTTGGATCATACTTTTCATAACACACTTCTTCCTTCACCGGATCACTGTCGGCATCTCTCAGACAGCTTTTGAACTCCTCCGGTGCATCGTAGTTATTGCCGGTTGCAACGTAAAGCAAACCGCGCTTCTCATCGATCGATGGAGCACTTCCCCAAACCGAGCCGCCCGAGAATGCCTTCTTCTGTTCTTCGGCCTTTGGAACTGTATAAGTCTGCCACAGAATTTTACCCGTCTTAGCATCCAAAGCCACTATGCTGCCTCGAAACGAACAGCAAGGATAAAGAACGCTCAACGCCGTTGGCACATAGAGTTCGCCCGAAGACACGCCGACATACACAACACCTTTATAAACGGTCGGTGACTGCGTAATCTGCGCGAAGTTATGCTCTTCAACCACAGTCTTCCAAAGCAAATTTCCCGTCAAACGATCAACCGCATAAACTGAAGTTTTGGGATCGCCGAGGTAATTGGCGGGCGTTGCGACGTTAAACGCATCACCAAAAATCAATCTATCTTCGTAAATTGCAGGACTACTCCGCGAGACGATATTCGCACGGCTACCGCTGTATTCATAAATACTGTGTTCCCAGCGAAGCTTGCCGGTATTCTTATCAATGGCATAAAGCCAGCCGCCCGACTCCTTCGGATCGATAATTCCTTTGACACTAAACAAAGGAAAATCCGTTGCGTAGAGCCAATCATCTTGAATCGTTGGAAACGCATAGACCGAACTTCGCGTTTCAAAAATCCAATCTTCTTTAAGAGTCTTAACGGATTCGGGGCTCAGGACTGTTTCTTCAGAAGCAAACTTTGTGTTGTCAAAGTTCTTACCCCAAGATGGCCAGGAGGTGTCGGCTTGGGCGAGAGAGGGGAGGAGCGTGAGCCCCAGAATCAAACTCTTCATTGATGTCATATTTGGTCCTCAATAGCGTGCTGTGTCAGGATTTGACCCAGGCCCCAGCTATAGGCAAACCGATATTTCCTCGCAAGGAGGAAGTTCAGCCACGCGGCACCTCACGATAGTAGCCAGCCTGGTAAAGCACTTGCCACGTCTCACGTTGAGCGGTCCCAAGAGCGTTATCCAGAGTATCTTTGCCTAAAATCACATCGGAGATGCGGCTATCCAGATTTGATATAATTGCCGACCATTCAGGTATATTCGCAGGCTTTGCTGTTCGATACGGGATGGTAGGAATCGTCGGACGCGATGGCTTAAAGCTCTGTATCCTCTCCAGTACAAAGAGTCCAAAGGGCGCATCTTTAATATAAGCCTGGTTGTAAGTCGATCGCCGAGTTCCCGGTGGAACCGAAAGCCACCCCTTCTTCTGAGCAACAAGATTTATATACTCTTTGGAAGTGGACCATTGCAAAAACTTGAGAGCCAAAGCTTTTTTACTCGAGGACGACACCACCGCGAAAGCCCAAGTGTTTGTCCATCGTGAGCCCTCCCATTTATCTTTGATGGGCGCCTCAGCAAAGCCGATCTTATCGTGAACGGTGGACATAACAGGATCAAAGACCGAGGACGCCGCCGCCGTCGCATCGATCCACATTGCGCAATGTCCTTGCGCAAATAATTTTAAGTTATCGCTGTAAGTCTTAGCGCCCACATCCGGAGGTCCATAGTTCTTGGTCAGCTCAATGTAGAGAGAAAGCGCTTCTTTAAACTCGGGATCGGTAAACTGGGGTTCCCATTTCTGATCAAAAAACCGCGCACCAAACGTGCTGATAAACGTGGCGATTAAAACCATCTTCGAACTGGATTTGCCGCGCAGGCAAATTCCATAAACCCCATTCTTAGGATCGTGAAGCTTTTTTGCGTAAGATAATATCTGTGCGTAAGTGGGACTCGTCGGCATCCAAAGCGAGTGCTTCTTAAACAAATCCTTTCTGTAGTAAGTCATGAGTGTTTCACTGTAAAAAGGCATTGCAAAAAGTTGATCTTGAAACGTCAGACTCTCTTTAACTCGAGGAAGGATATCCGCGACATCATACTCGCTACCCATAGGCCGCACAGCCTGAATCCACCCGCTTTTAGCATACTTCGACAGCTCCGGCGGGCCAAGACTCACAACATCAAAGTGTCTATCATCGAGGACAAAGCTAATTAAATTCCGTCGCCTTAGAAACGTTTCCGGCATTCTATGAAAGATAAGCTTTGTGCCGAGGTTGTTCTTTTCAAACTCAGACCTTAGGCTCTCAAGGATACGCATATCCCTGTTATCGGGAATTCCGATATGAAGCTCAGAGGGGCGCTGAGCCTTAGGCTCTTCGAATCCATAACGCGCGAGCATCGCATCATAGTCACGACTTGCTTTCAACTGATTCAGAGTCTGATCAAACTTTTGTAAAAGCGCTTTGGCCGGTTTCCATTTGCGCGAGAATGCGAGATGAATCGCTCGTCTTTCTAGCGGAGGCTTGCCGAATTCAAGTTCGGACAGCATATGCGGTCGACCACGAATCAAGATATCCGTCGCCACTAAGCTATCGGCGATCACCAGATCGATGCGCTTGAGATTGAGCATATCGATGAGTTGCGAGGTGCGTTCGGCTTCCACGCCCATAGGACTTTCACCGGGCGCGTTGACCCCTTTAAAAAAGCTGTCGCGAGCAACCGCTTTGCGACGCGCTTTTTCCAACGGCATGCCTTTAAATTTAATCGTTGTGATTTCGCTCGTAAAGATCGGTGAGGAATAAAGGAGCTTTTCGCTGGGCGTCTTCGGTCCGAATGCGGGCATGAGAACGTCACGCTCACCACTTTCGACAAGTTCTTTAGCTCTCAAGGCCGGATAGAACTTCAAATCGACTTCGTAACCCGCTGCTTCAAACACATGGCACACGATTTGAAAAAGAAAACCGTTATCTTCAGCCTGAGTCGAAACATAGGGCGCTAGATCAACGGCAGCGATCTTTACAAGACCTTTGCTTTTGTTCAACGAACGCGACTGAGCTTTTGCGTTCCCGGTTAGGCACACGCAAGAGACTATCAACTGGAATAGGACGAATCGCAAACCGTACATGAACCGTCTTCGTTGCCCGCATAAAATAACTATAAACAAACAGCTTTATTCTATCCGGCACGAAAAATCTTCATAAATTTGCGTTCGTCGAAGCTCGAATCAAAAGGGTGAGTTGCCAATATCACTTTTTGAACAGCCACAATTCCCAAAGCACAGCGCGGCTCCCATAGTGAAGTCATCACCACGACAGCCTGTGAGAGCGCAGAGATTCTCGCCCCGTGCGAGAGGCCCAGGGATACCATCGAAGTTTTTGGAGTCATGGCTCGTCATCCACTCAGGGGCATCAGGACCGCGGTGAAGTGGAATAAGGTTTTGCTCAGTTTTAAGTATATAATTTCTTTCATTCGGATTTCGATAGTCTTCGAAGTATAGGCAACTTCCGCTTCCTCCCCGATCATGGTAGGAGCCGTGACTATTTTTTCCAACGTAGGCAATGGGATGAGTTCCATCCACACTTTCGAAATTATTTCCTTGGCGTGTGTACGAACCACCGTGTTGAAAGTATTGAACGCGCTCAAGTCGGCCATCCTTAATTTTCACGGCCACGCGCTCCCAGTCCGCATGATGACTGCCCATACCTGGTGAGCACGTGTCTTGATAACCATAGAAAAACCAATACATGATCACAGTCTGATCACCGCTGCAGTCTTGATATTCGTAATAGATAGGAATCTGACCGCCTTCAAGACTCGCCGCTGATTCGTTGCAAAGGATGCGAGTGTCGCCATTCTTTCGAGCTTCCCAGTAGTCGGCAGCATTGCCTGGAAAGCACTTTTGGCTCGTGGCCTGTTCTTGGTCAAATTTTAAGATAGGGGAAAATCGTCTCGCCTGCTCAGCTCGGCATTCATCGGAATCACAGACCTTAGCTTGCGTCTGGCAAACGTAGGATTCCAAGCGATCACAGTAGCGTCCGCTGCACTTTAGACCCTTTAAATAAACGCCTTTGCCAAATTCAAAAGCGCCACCATTTTCCTCGGATATTTGCCCGCGCCAGTAGCAGGCGTTCTCTTGCACCGAGGGCGCCCCTGCACACTTGACCGATACCGAGTCACAGTACCGACCTTCGCAGGCTAAAGACTGAACAAATTCCCCGTTGGGGCAGATGAAAGGACCATTTTCTTCGGAAAAGCTCGGGCTCCATTCACCTCGACCTTCGGTTTGTAGACTTTCACTGCACTGAAGACTCACATTGTCGCAGTATCGTCCCGTGCATTTTAAACCTGAGATCAGTGAACTTTCGCAGACAGCTGGCGAGCCCTTGCCGTTTTCATCGGAGGTACTAGGCGTCCACGTGTTCGCTTGAGATAGTGAAGTGAGACCAAAAAATAGGCAATAGAACAGCGTCCAAAGGCGCATTTTCATCCCCGGTCATTGATAAGTTGTCTTTATTCTTAGACGCTTTTATCACCAGCTGAAGAGGCGCTAAAGCAAAGTGTCGGCGATAAAAGCTTACAAAAGAACGCCGGGGATCTATGTACGCAAAACTGTTGGAGTTATGAATTTTCGGTGAAGGCTAAATTAAGGAAAGATAAAGTGTCACCGGACCTTAGTCATAAAAATAGGTAAGCCCGCAACGATCTGCACGACGGTGTTTGCGCGCGCCGCGAACCTTTGATTCACGTGGCCCAGTGTTTGACGAAAGAATCGCGAGAGTTCATCCGGCGGAGTTATGCCGGCTCCGACTTCGCTGCTCACGCTCAGAACGTGGGTGCTTGGATGGGCATCGATTATGTGAAATAGGCGCTCAAGTTCTAAAGTAATGCGAGCTTCATGCTGCTTTCGATCGTATTTAAGCCAGCTATCGAGCAAATAATTGGCCAGCCATTGGTTGAGCGAGTCGATCACGATCTGATCAGGAGCCGCGGCAAAGGCTAGCTTCAGCTGATCGAATAGATCGCCCGATTCCAGGTGTTTCCAGTGTTTAGGCCGGGCGTTTTTGAGCGAGTTGATCCGATCTTCCAAACCGCTGAGCACCGCCGTGCCGATCACAGTCGTAGGGGCATCGAGATTAAGCTGCGTCAAGGCCCACTCGGACTTGCCGCTATGGGCCGCGCCTAAGACAAAAGTTTCCACCGGCCACCTCACTTGGGAGTATACTCACTGAGTTTAGCAGAGTCTTAAAGCGAGATCCTCTTGCGATGGTGCCTGCCCGATTGGTAAGACTGAGGGCACTTTGCGCCTGAGTCAGGCCGCGAGGTCTTAAGATAAACCCCCAAAGGTGAGAGCGAAGACCCATGGGTTTTTTAGAAGTCATGCACGAACGAGGAATGTTGGCACAGGTCACCCACGAAGATGAGCTTCGTGACTATCTATCGACCGGTGTGCGTACCGCGTATGTAGGCTTCGATCCAACCGCCGACAGTCTTCATGTGGGCCACCTTTTGCCCGTGATGGCGCTTCGTCGTTGGCAAAAGGCCGGACATCGAGTGATCGCACTCCTCGGCGGTGGCACTGCGATGGTCGGTGATCCCTCAGGCAAAAGCGAAATGCGGCAGATGATGACCGAAGAGCTTATCGATGAGCGCGTCCAGCGACTGAAAAAGCAGCTGTCGCCTTTCATCGATTTTTCTTCGCCCGATAAAGGCATCGTCGTAAACAATGGCGATTGGCTCAAAGGTCTTATGTATCTGCCGCTCCTTAGAGAGATCGGCGTTCATTTCTCGGTCAATCGCATGCTGTCGGCAGAATGTTTTAAGGCGCGTTACGAGAAGGGTTTATCCTTTCTTGAATTCAACTACATGATCCTTCAAAGCTACGACTTTTATCATCTGAGCAAACACGAAGATTGCGCTGTGCAGCTGGGTGGTGATGATCAGTGGTCGAATATGCTCGGCGGAATGGAACTCGTTCGCCGCAAAGAACACAAACAAGCGTTCTGCGCGACCGTACCTTTGCTTGTCAGTAGCGCAGGCAAAAAAATGGGGAAAACCGAGAACGGGGCCGTTTGGATTGATCCGACCATGACCTCGCCTTACGACTTCTACCAATACTTTCGTAATATCGATGACGATATGGTCGAAAAGTGTTTGTTCTATTTCACCGACCTTGATGTGAGCGAAGTCAAACGACTGGCCGGACTTAAAGACAAAGAGATAAACGATGCAAAAATCGAGCTGGCTTGGCAGGTGACCAAACTCATTCATGGAGAAGAGGAAGCGAACAAAGCCAAAGCTATGGCTATCTCGCTTTTTGCCGGCGGAGGAGCCGCGCCGAGTGCGCCTGAGGTTTTGATCGATGGCTCGCATATCCAAGGAGCAGCGGTAAACATCGTCGATCTTCTTACTTTAAGTAAGCTTTTCCCTTCTAAAAGCGAAGTTCGTCGAATGATTGAACAAGGCGGACTGAGTCTGGATGGGGAAAAAGTCGAGTCGATGAACTTATCTATCGATACGGATAGGCTCAAAAGCGCAGACGGAGTCATGGTCAAGAAGGGCAAAAAGTCCTTTCATGTCTTAAAGTTGAAAGTCTAAGGTCTAAGTTTAACCCTATGCGTTAAGGTTATGGGCCAGACTGCCGACCATAGAGTTAATCCATGAAAGGAAGACCTTTATGAAGATGTCTCGCATCCTGCTTACAGCTCTGATCCTAAGCGCGCCTTATGCGTTTGGTAATCAGGTCTCAGCAAAAAAAGATGGAACCCAGATCACAGCCGAGCCGAAAAAAGGCGCTGCTGTTGTGAAGGAAATCAAAAAGGGCGAGATTCTGGAAGCCGGCGATCGAGCGGGCATGTTCTGGAAGGTCAAGACTACCGATGGCAAAGAAGGCTTTGTTTCGGTTATGGCCGTTCAAAGGGAAGCGGGAAAAGAGAGTGGTATCCAATCGGAGCTTCACAACGCGGCTTTGAAAGCACGGACTGCAAACGAAAGCGGCGAGACATCGCGCGCGCGAAGTGCGGTCATGGGTGTTCGTGGTTTGAATGAGAATAGTGAGCTAGCAGAAGTCGGTTCATTGAAACCCGATCTTCGTGCGGTGTATCACATGGAAGATCGCTCGGTGAGCGATAAACGCGTGGATAAGCTCGAATCACTGGTTATGAAAGAAGTGGAAAACGCGGCCAACGCTTCGAATAAGTAAACG
>JAZKGL010000087.1:0-1149 GCA_040385935.1 Bdellovibrionota bacterium | reverse complement strand
ATCCCGAGGGAAATCGAAATCACCCAAAGAAGCCAGTCTTAACCCAAAAACCAGAGTACCCTCCAAAGCCTTGCTAAGCGTTACAATCGGCTTGCAATCTACCCTCCATCTTGATACTGCTACATACCTCGTGTTAGGTAATTACGCTTGGATTCTACTTTTATTCCAAAGATAGCGAGATTTAGCCAGGGACGTGCTGCGACCTGCCTACCCGCATCCGAAGATGATTTTCTAGCCCAAGCGAAGCTAAAGGAAAGATCAGCATGCCTACTATTAATCAGATGATTGCGACTGGAAGAACGATTCAGTACAACAGGACGAAATCTCCTGCTTTGAAAAGTTCTCCTCAAAAACGCGGTGTTTGTACTCGCGTTTATACGACGACTCCAAAGAAGCCTAACTCTGCCTTGCGTAAGGTTGCTCGTGTTCGTCTTACTAACGGTATCGAAGTTACTTCGTACATCGGCGGCGAAGGTCACAACCTTCAAGAGCACAGTGTTGTTCTCGTTCGCGGTGGAAAAGTAAAAGACTTGCCAGGTGTGCGTTACCACATCGTTCGCGGATCCCTCGACTGTTCGGGCGTTGTTAAACGTCGCCAAGCACGTTCGAAGTACGGCGCGAAGAGACCTAAAGCATAACAACTAAATCGCCGGTGCTAACATCGGTGTTCATTGGAGTGAAACATGGCTCGTCGCCACGGTGCACAAAAGAGAGAGATTCTTCCCGATCCGGTTTACAAGGATCAAGTTATTACCAAGTTCATCAACTCAATGATGACCGACGGTAAAAAAGCGGCTGCGGAAAAAGCATTCTACGGCGCTATGAATGAAATCAAAGCCCAAGGTCTTGACCCAGTTGAGACTTTCCGTAACGCTCTCGACAACGCTAAGCCGTTGCTCGAAGTTAAATCTCGCCGCGTTGGTGGTTCCAACTACCAAGTGCCAATCGAGATCCGCCCAGAGCGCCGTCAGGCACTCGCACTCCGTTGGTTGATCGAGTTCGCTCGTAAACGTAGCGGTAAATCGATGGTTGAGCGCCTTGCTGGCGAACTCCTCGACGCTGCTAACAAACGCGGAGCTACCATCAAACGTCGCGAAGACGTTCACAAGATGGCTGAAGCGAACAAAGCGTTTGCTCACTACCGTTGGT
>JAZKGL010000086.1:0-4671 GCA_040385935.1 Bdellovibrionota bacterium | reverse complement strand
GATTTGCCTGAGATTCGCTGAGATTTTAAATTGACTTTGTGCGGATAGATCCTTTAAATGGATAGCACGTCCTCATAATTTTAATTCCTGGTCTCTTCGAGACGGCCATAAATTTTTGTCTATGAGGACCCTCATACTGGAAATTTCTGTTTGAGGTTTGATCTCTTGGTTTCTGGGGTTTGCCTTCGCAAGCCCCAATTTTTTTATCTATAACATGAACGAAGTGTGACCCCAAATCAATGGAGTGGGACTTCGGTTTTCTCGATACGGGTGGCTTTTAGCGCATCCTTCATCTTTTTTAGATGCTGAGCAAAGTCAGGCCCTCTTTTCAAACTCACGCCAGTGGCCAGGATATCCAGGATAACAAGGTGCAAGAGACGCGAGACAGCCGGTGTATAGATATCGGTGTCTTCGCTCGTTTCCACGGCGATCACTAGAGAGGATGCACGAGCCAATGGCGATTGAGGATTGGTAATACTGATCACAGTGGCGCCGGCTTCGCGGGCTAGCTGGGCTGTCTCTATGCTCGCTATGCTACGTCCCGTGTAGGAAATGATGACGATGACTTCGCCTCGGCTGGCTGCGACCGCCGCCATTCTTTGCATAACGACGTCGGTATAGGCTACGACTGGGGTGTTCAATCGAAAGAATTTGTTCTGCGCATCTAAAGCCACCGACGAGGAAGCCCCTAAGCCATGAAATTCAATTTTTCGTGCTGAAGAGAGCAAATCGATAGCTCGAGCTAAATTTTCAAAGTCGAGGTTGCTCTTGGCATCCTCCAAAGCTGACATGGTCATGTCAAATATTTTCACACCAAATTCTTTGACGGAATCGAAGGGTTCAACGGTGGAGTTCACATACGGCGTGCCGCTCGCGAGACATTGGGCCACCTTTAGTTTGAAGTCAGGGAAGCCCTTGCAGTCGAGACTTCGGCAAAAACGATTGACTGTAGGCTCACTTACATCAGCAGTGCGAGCGAGGGTAGCGATGCTTGAGCGAATCGTCACCTGAGGGTCAGCGAGAACGACATCGGCTACTTTGACTTCCGACTTGCTCAAAGTGCTTTTCGTCTTCTGAATTTTCTGAAGAATGTTCATAAGGGTGTTTCCCTGGTCTCGCGATGATTTAGAGTGGCGCTAAATAATCACGAAGGGCGCTTCGGTTCAAGCCGAAATCCCGGTTTTTCCTAGGCGAGGTCTCGCAAAATGTTTAGGCTTTGCCTTTTGCAAAAGGTGATGAGTGGCAAGAGGAGACGACCATGGAACACTATCTTGTAGCTGATATCGGCGGTACCAATGCCCGCCTGGGCCTACTCTCTGTAGCAACAGGTGAGCTTTGCTGCATAGAACAGTTCTCCAATAAAGACTTTCCCACACTTGCCGATGTGATTCGATTCTACTTAGCTGCGCAGATAAATTATGCCTCGCCTAGGAAAGCCTGCTTTGCTGTGGCAGCACCTATTCTTGACGATACGATATCGTTTACAAACAACAGTTGGTCGTTTTCCATTTTCGATTTGAGACAGGTTCTGGGCTTTGAAGAGCTGCATGTGATGAATGATTTTGAGGCGATGGCTCGCAGTCTCCCTCATCTGAAGGGAGAGGATGTTTATCCGATCGGGCCGAACGGCACATCCATAATCGGCCAAACGCGAGCCGTTCTAGGGCCCGGAACCGGGCTAGGCGTTGGGGCCGCGGTGCCTACAAAAAATGGTTTTATTCCCCTTCCTTCCGAAGGCGGGCATGCCTCTTTTCATCCGCACGATGAAATAGAAGCTTACGTCGCGGACTTTCTTTTGCGCGAGAAGGGCTTTGTCTGCATCGAAGATGTTTTATCCGGGCAAGGTCTCGAAAACATTTACCGCGCGCTCAGCGCGCGAGCCCTCACGCTCGAACTTGGTCTAACAGCCGAGAGTATTACGCGCCAAGCTCTAGCCAATTCGAATGGACTCGCTTTACAAACTCTTCATACATTTTGCGCGATACTCGGGTCTTTTGCAGGGGATATCGCTTTAACCCTAGGCGCCAGGGGCGGGGTTTATCTTGCCGGAGGAATCCTTCCGCGCTTTCTTCCTTTTTTAGAACAAAGCGCGTTCCGCACCCGCTTTGAGGCCAAGGGCAGCTATCGCTCCTATGCTGCCGAGATCGGGAGCTATGTTATCATCAACAAACAGCCTGGACTCATGGGAGCCGCCACCTATTTTAGGGATTAACGATGCGTACAAACATGGAAAATACCTCAAGCCATCTTATGGGTTCGATATTGAAACGCTCGCCTTTTCTACCCTCGGTGTCTTTAAAAACGGAGAACAGCTGGCAGGCGATCGGTGAGTTTGCAACGAAGGCTTCGCTCATGGCAGTCGAAGTTTTGCTGCGCACGCCTCATGCGGAGAAAGGGATCTTTCAACTCAAGGAAAAATTCCCCGATCTTAAAGTTGGTTTAGGAACCGTGTTAAGTTTGGATGAATTTAAGCGGGCGGAAGATTGTGGAGCTGACTTTGTCGTGAGTCCTGGTATGACTAAGGAGTTACTCGATCGCGCGGAAGAAATGGAAGTCGCTTATCTTCCTGGAGTCATGACGCCTTCGGAGATTCAACTCCTAAGTAGTCGCGGCTTTTGGAATGCAAAGCTATTTCCTGCCGGCTTTCTTGGTGAGGCCTATCTCAAGACATTAGAAGGCCCTTATCCACACATGCGTTTTTGTGTAGCCGGTGCGATCAGCGAAGACACTTGGAGTTTCTTCGCGCAGTGCGTTCAAGTGCGGAGTATCAGCGGAACTTGGATCATGCCGCAGGATGCGCTTGATGAGACGCAGACGCGTGCCTGGATAGAAAAGCTCGAAACACGGCACTTTCAGTTTTCGAAATTTCAAAGTTTGATTTAGTGAATTGTACAGTTGTTCTTTTTCATGTTAGGGAAGTAAAAATAGTTTTCTTCCCGACAATCAAAGGAGCATCTGATGCGATTTCATCGCGTGATTTCCCGCGCACTGTTTTGTCTAAGCCTCGGCCTTACACTCGCAGCGTGCGGGGGTGCTGCTGAAAACAGTGAGACTCTGATTGCTAACGATTCGGCCCCTCGTCCCATCTGCGGGCTCACGCCCACCTGTGATACACCGGCTCTTATCGGTCAGCCCGAAGGATTCCAAGGCTCTGCGCCTAAGGGCGATGCGTGGCATTTTGGAAAAGACTTCTATTACAATGAAACAAATGATCAATGGGTCATCGCCAAGTTTCAGTACGGGAACTATCTGTTTCGCAGTCCACTCGTCGCAGAAAAAGTTGAGATTCAACTCCTTAGAACCTGTGGCGGTAGCTGGGAAACTCTAGGCTCGGTGACGACAACTCAAAAGGGTCAGCACCCTGATGTTATGGGTTATGTCGACGAGGGTGGTATGGTCTTCTTTAAGATTCCGGAATCAAAAAAACTGGGTCTTGGCCGTCATCGCATTCGTCTCGTAGTCAGCGGCGATCAATCGGCGACGGAACTTTATCTCGAAATTCTTGAACGCGGCACTTCACTCTTTGTCTCCGATGTGGATGGGACGCTTACAACGAGCGAACTCATCGAAGGTGTGGCTTCAGTGTTTGGGGCGATGGCACCGGCTCACTCAGGCTCGTCAGCTGTTCTTAAGACCTTAGCAAGCAAAGGCTATCGCCCGCTTTATCTCACGGCGCGCGCCTCAAACCTCGTTCAACGCACCCGCGATTTCCTCAAAACTAAGAAGTTTCCCGATGGAATGGTGATGACGAGCCCGGCAACCACTCTAGGTTACTCAGGAAGCAAAGGCGCGGCCTACAAGGCAGCCGTTCTTCAAAGTCTTGAGGATCGGGGGTTTAATGTGGTCTATGCGTTTGGCAATTCCAAGACTGATGCTGAAGCGTTTGCGAATACGAATATACTCGATTCCAACAAATACTTTTATAAGTTCGATGGATTTGATGCCTTTGGCGGCGGTCAGAGTTTCAAGAGTTACGAGGAGCTTGATGTAGCGGCGAATGCACAGGATCTGTGTATCTAAGGTCATCCGGAGAAGAAGGGGCGTTTAACCGGGAAACATTGCCGTAAACTTATTTAGAAAAAGTCGGTTGTTTCCCGGATTAAACGCCAAAAAAGTTATTTTCAATTAGGCACCTGCTATACGCCAGTGGTTGAGTATGGCTTTCGACACGATCCCTTGAACACCAAAGGCGTCGCGCAAAAACTGCTGATGATCTGTGATGTTTGCGGCTCCCAGACTCGTGACTTGGCGTAGGATACGTTCACGATAATCCTGTTCGCCTGACAACTTTTCTTCGAGATGTCTAAGGCAGCATTCGGCCACAACATCGTTGACATTCAAAGTCTGACTGATGAAACGCCTTGCCTGATTGCGATCGCCTAGTTGAACCTGCTCGAGGATCGCCTGGAGGATCTGGGGCGAAAGGGATTTCGGATTCTTACCTGACGTAAGAGTCTGGGGAGAAAAGGACTTTTGCTTAGACTGGGACTTGGAGTTGGACTGCATTTGACTCGAAGCTGACATTTTTAATCTCCTTATAAAATGAGGTTTAAAAACAACGGGAATTCCTCTCTTCGGAAGAAGGGTTAAAGGGGTTGAGGAATTTTCGTGGAGTGAGAAAAACGCGCTGTGCGACGCTCTCTTATGCGAAAGAGTATAGATAGACATAGC
>JAZKGL010000085.1:5065-7084 GCA_040385935.1 Bdellovibrionota bacterium | reverse complement strand
TAACGATCTTTGATAGCTTCCTTGCTTCTTTTTATCGATTCGAAATTTGTCGTGGGATTCAGGAGTAACGTCAAGACTAACTGTCACATCAACTTTGTAATACTCAAGGATGGTCGCCCAATCGTCATCGACCAGCACTCCGTTGGTCGTAATACCGAGGCCCAGGTTGAATCTCAGCTCTTTTTCTAACTGACGAAGTTCATAACATAAGTCGATAAACCTTTGTTTGCCAAACATTAGGGGTTCTCCCCCGTGAAAGACTACAGTGAAAGACTCAAGCTGATATTTCGTCACGTGGGTTCGCAACTTCTGCAGAAAAGCTTTTTCAGCCTCTCGTGTGAGAAGAGGGGGTTTGCTCAACACAGTGTCATCGCGGAACCAATAACAGTATGTGCAGTTCAGATTACAGCGCGCTGCAAGTTTTAACAGAACGTCCGTAAACACATATGGCTTGTCGAGCATCCTTAGATTTCCTTGATTTTCAGCAAATGTAGCACGAGATACTAGTCTGATCAACTATCTCGGCACAGATACCAAAACTTTTTCAAGAAGGGACGAAACCCACTCATCGGGAGTTTGCTGCCACGTGGGCGCCAAGAAAAGATTCACGGATAACGGTCGGCCTGAAATGATTTCACCCCGTGCGTTCGTACTCATACTAATAGAAACCGCCTGCTGAAAGACTCCCGAGAAGTTGGCCCGCGCGTGGGAACCATGGGCCTGCGGAGTGGTTGTGACTTGATAAAAGGGCGCTTTATCAAGAAGCGCGCCTTGAATATAGGCTCTGGCGTAAGTGGAATCCCCGGAATCCGGAATGCCGGCGACGAACAGTCTCTCCTTGAGATAATTTTTCATTGTCCAGGCAAATCCCACGCACGAAGAAATGCAGTCATGATTGAGAAGGAAGATATATTGTCCCATGAATGGCTTCTCTCGGACGGGCCAAAGATGCTCCGAGCAATTGCCGATCGGCGGGCAGAACTGCGGAATCGGTGGTAAGAACTCTGCTGAGGCAAATCTATGAAAATGCTTCTCTTTAGCCGCTTCCCCGTAAAAACTGATTTTTCGCCAGTCGGGCGACTGCAGCTCCTTAATATTTTTAATCTCGACCCACTGCTCCTGATAAGGTTCAGCCAGAAACGTGGATAACCAGGCCAGACTTTTGTCGCCTCCATAATTATCGATCAGATCGATAACTACCGTCTTCAAGCGCGACTTGTTTCTGAGCCAATACTTTTGCTCAAACTCACGCGCATCCTCTGAGATGGATTGAATTGGATGATTGTCTTTTCTGTAGTTGAACGAGTTCAGTCGTAGAACTGCAACAGCTGGGTGATTTTTCGATTCGTAGGCACAGAGGTTTCGTCCCTCATAGGCCAACTGAAAATTCAGATATCGTTCATTTTCCACGCGGCAGGTTTGAGTGTTGTCATGGGGTGCTTTTGAGACCTCATCCAGAGTGATAGGCACAGAGAAACTGAGCGTCTCCCCTTTTCGCAGAACGTCTATCGATAATTTCTGAGATCTATTCCAGCTCAAGAGTTCCATTTTGAAGTTTCGGAAGAATTCGATGTGGCACTGGCTGGCCAAAGGATATTTACAAAATTCAATATTTTCCTTTGCCCACTCTTGGATTGTTCGGCCATTGATAGAAAGAAGTACGTCGCCACTTTTAGGCCGCAAATCAGTGGAAAAGAATTCTTTGCGCGCGCCACCGATTCGAAAGGTGGGAATGCTTCCATCCTCCTTAATCTCTTCGGGATATACCGAGATCGGTAGCCCGACTCTGGTTTTGCCCCGATAATCATATTTGGGACTGAGATTGATGTGCGCATGGAGATTGGGATAAGCGGCATCCACACGCGCAAAGATACGTCCAATCTCTTCCGGAGTCTGAGCTTTATCAAGTTCGACTCGCAGTTGCCCTGCGATGCTTGCCCAAGACAAAGCCTTGTTTCTTCGCACCAGCAAACCATCACCGTCCAGACGCGAGATCTCGGCCATGTACTTGTCGTAGAG
>JAZKGL010000085.1:2092-4965 GCA_040385935.1 Bdellovibrionota bacterium | reverse complement strand
TAGATTAATCCTCATCAAGGTCGTCTTCGTCGTTTTCATCATCATCGTCGGCTATGGATTCATCGACCACGCCCAGTGCGAAATGGGATGTGACTTTGGATAAATTGCCGACGCTGACGCCGAGTAGACGAATCTTTTTTCGGCCCGCTTCGGTCAGCTTCATCAGCTCGCGGGTGACTTCCAATAGATCTTTGGCCTCATTCACCGCCGACGGCAGAGTGTGCGATCGCGTGTTTAGAGTAAAATCGGAATACTTCACTTTCAAAGTAATCGTCTTGCCTTGAATATCTTTTCGCTTCATCCCTCGCTGCACCTTTTCGACCAGTATGACCAGCTCTTTATCAAGCGCCTCCAGATCGATTAGATCAGTCGCGAAGGTATCTTCTTTTCCGAGCGATTTGCGTTCGCGATGCGTGCGAACCGGACGCTCGTCTATGCCTCGGGTTCGTAAGTAGAGCCACGGTCCGAGATTGCCCAGCTCTTTTTCGAGCCCTTCAATCGAATGCGGCCATAGATCCCGGCAGTTACGAAAACCCTTCTTCTCCAGCCTTTTCTCGGTGGCTGGTCCTATGCCATGAATTTTTCTGAGCGGCAGAGTTCCCATAAATTTCAAAACCTGCTCAGGCATGACTACCGTGATGCCTTTGGGTTTATTGATGTCGGAGGCGATCTTCGCCACCAGTTTATTGGGAGCCACGCCCGCCGATCCCGATAGATTTAGCTCACGAATAATATCATCCTGAATTTTCTTAGCAATCTGAGTCGCTCGTAGGCCCATAGGACTATGCGTGACATCAAGATAAGCCTCGTCGAGGGAGAGGGGTTCGATAAGATGGGTGTAACGACCAAAAATCTCGCGAATGGCCCGCGAATCCTCGGTATATTTATCAAAGTTTGGACGAATAAAAATCGCTTCTGGACACAATCGATAAGCGGTCGCACAAGCCATGGCCGAACGCACCCCGAACTTTCGCGCCTCATAGCTGGCCGTACACACCACGCCGCGTGACGTCGGCGATCCACCCACGATCAAAGGCTTACCCGCGAGCGACGGATCATCGCGCACTTCGATGGAGGCATAATATGCGTCCATATCGAAGTGAATGATCTTTCGCTGCAGGAGCGAAGGATGAGGAGGCTCATCGTGGATGATTGGATCGTCACTCATAAAACCGTATCTTTAACTCTTGGCCTCGAGCTTGGCGAGGCGTTTTTCTAAAGCTTTGATTGTTTCGTCCATGGACTTGATGCGGCGAACATAGACGAGATTTCTCTTCCACTCATTCACGGGAATGGCAGGAAATCCTGCATAAGTTCCGGGTTCCTTAAGCTGGGTGATTACACCCGACTTGGAGCCGACCCGAACGCGCGGCGGAAGTTTCAAGTGATCCGCGACACCTGACTGCCCACCGATCAAGGTCCACTCACCGATACTCGTGGAGCCCGCGATGCCGACCTGGGCCGAGAACATCGTGCTTTGCCCGATCTCGCAATTATGCGCGATGTGAACGTGATCATCAAACTTACAAAAATCATGGACGACAGTTTCCTGATTTGCGGCGCGATCAACCGTGCAAAGGGCTCCGAACTCCACATGATTGCCTATGCGAACAATCCCGGTTTGTGGAATCTTACAAATCTCTTCGCCACTGACGCTAAATCCGAAACCATCCGCGCCAATCACACTGCCTGCATGAATCAGACAGCTATGGCCGATGATCGTTCCAAAGTAGAGAACGACGTTTGGATGCAGAACGGTACCCTGTCCAACCTTACAGTTCTTTCCGATATAGACGCCCGGATAAAGAACAACGCCATCTGCGATTTCACTGCCCGATTCAATATGAACGCCGCGGTGGATTCGTACATCGCGCCCTATTTTAACCGAGGGATCGATAAACGCATCCGCATGAATGCCAAGCGGTCCATGATCCACTTTATAAAATTCCAGAGCCAGCTTGGCAAAAATAAACTGTGGGTCCTTGTGAATGAGCTGCACGCCGGCAAAGGTCGAGACAGGCTCACGCACGATCAAGGCCGAAGCTTTGGATTGAGTAAGCAGAGGCGCATATTCCATCGCCGTGAAAAAACCGATTTGATTCGGACCGGCTTTCTCTATCGACGCCACCGAATCGATCGTCACCGACTCCAAATCGATTCCAGGCGCATGCACGGGCAAAGAATATTTCTGAATAATCTCAAGTATGCGCATGCCGCCCTCTCTCCAAGTAGAGATCCACCAGACGTGCGGCATCCCCCACATAAGCGCTCGGAGTCAGCTTTTTCAAACTCGCCTTCACATCAGCAGGTAGCTCATGACACTGATCGATGACGGCGTTCAGATCTTCGGCGCGAATACTCTGACCACGCGTTGCCGACTTCAAACGCTCATAGGCATCCAAAACCCCATAACGCCTCATCGCTGTCTGAATGGCTTCGCCCAGGACTTCAACCGCACCCTCAATATCCGCCGAGATAATCTCAGGACGGGGCGAGATTTTGCCAAGGCCTTTTTGCAAAGACTGCAAAGCGAGAACCGTGTGACCAAAGTAGGTTCCAAGAACCCGCTGCACAGTGGAATCAGATAGATCACGCTGCCAGCGTGAAATCAAAAGTTTATCGGCGAAATGATTCGCCAAAGCGTTCGCAACCCCGAAGTTTCCTTCAGCGTTTTCAAAGTCGATAGGATTGACTTTGTGCGGCATGGTCGATGATCCCACTTCGCCAGCCTTCACCTGCTGCTTAAAATAATTGATGGAGATGTAAGACCAAATATCGCGACAAAGCCCGATGGCAATCGTATTAAACCGGCGCAAAGCGTCAGTGTACATAATCATCGCATCGTGATTCTCAATCTGCGTGGTCAAAAGATT
>JAZKGL010000085.1:0-1992 GCA_040385935.1 Bdellovibrionota bacterium | reverse complement strand
CAGGCAAAGTGGATGAAGGCATGAGTGCGCGCCTCCTCGCCTTCCAAAACCTCACGCAAATAGTATTCAACCGCTTTTACATCGTGGTTGGTCGTCTTCTCAAAGTCTTTGACGCGAAGAAGGCCTTCCGAAGAAACCTCTCGCGCGATTGCGGCGAGCTTCTGAGCAGCCTTGGCGCTGAGTTTAAAATCAATAGCCGGCGATTCCGACAAATGCAAAAGCCATTCAGCCTCGACGCGTATGCGGTAGCGAATAAGCCCCGCTTCGCTGACGATGGGCGAGAGGGATTCGAGTTTACTGCGATATCGCCCGTCAATGGCCGAAAGGGAATAGAGCTGATCGGTTTCAGATCGATTCAATGCCGCTCTCCTAATAGTACTGGGAAGGGGAATGCAAAAGTCAGGAAGCTATATCACGATATTTGTAAGGACTTCCAGTGGACACCGAGGGCCTCATGCGCTAAATATCCGATGCAAAGCCAAAGCGTTCTAAACTCTCAGGAAAGGCCAAGAGTCCATGGGAAATGTCAGCATCCTCGTCGGCGCACAATGGGGCGATGAAGGAAAAGGTAAGTGGATCGATATCCTCGCGCGTGACACCGATATCGTGGCTCGATTCCAAGGGGGCAACAATGCAGGGCATACGCTCTACGTTGAAGGTCAAAAGGTTGTTCTGCATCAGATCCCCAGCGGGATATTTCAGCCGGGCAAAATTTCTGCTCTCTGTTCCGGCGTTGTCGTCAATCCATCACAACTCCTTGCTGAAATCAAAAAAGTTGCAAACCACGTAGTCTTGACGCCAGAACGACTCTGGCTGTCAGCACGCGCCCACGTAATTTCGCCGTGGCATATTCATCTCGACGGCAAACGCGAAGCGGAAGCCGCAAATCCAATTGGTACGACCAAACGCGGCATCGGCCCGACTTATGCTGAAAAGGCCAACCGCACGGGGATCCGTCTCGGTGATTATGTGAACGATCACAAACGCAAAGATTGGTACGAGCAGCTCAGCGAGAACCCAGCGTTTCGCGAGCATCGCGACAGTCACAAGAGCGATTGGCAGATATTTGATGAATCCGCCAGCGCACTCAAAGATTTTGTCGTCGATGCCGAGCATCTGGTTCGCAAAGAAATCTCGGCAGGCAAGAGAGCCTTGCTCGAAGGCGCTCAGGGCGCCCTGCTTGATATCAATCACGGAACCTACCCTTACGTCACCTCAAGCGAAACAGCTGCGGGCGGAGCCTTTGCAAGCCTTGGCTTCTCGCCCCGATCGATCGATAAAATCTACGGCGTGGCTAAAGCCTATGTGACTCGCGTGGGATCGGGATCGTTTCCAACTGAACTCAAAGATAAAATCGGCGAGCACATGGCAACCGTCGGCAAAGAGTTCGGCGCGACGACTGGCCGCGCGCGACGCTGCGGCTGGCTTGATGCTGTGGCTTTGCGATACAGCGGAGATATCTCAGGCTATGACGGTCTGATTCTCAATAAGATGGATATTCTCACCGGTCTCGATGAAATCAAGGTCTGCGTAGCCTACGATCATCCAAAACATGGCCGTATCGAGGAATTCCCTTGGGATCACGACATCCTTGCCGAATGCAAACCAATTTATAAATCCTTTAAAGGCTGGACAGAAACTCTGCCATCGGGCGGAAAGATTTCGGCCCTTCCTGCCAACGCCCGCGCTTATGTCGATGGCGTCGAAGAAATTATCGGTTACCCTGTTTCCATGGTTGGAACTGGCGTCAATCGACAAGACGGTGTGTTCCGCTGAGTCATTCTTTTTTACTCAATAATTTTCAAGGAAGAAGATTCATATGATGCTCAAGAATAAACTGGCTGTAGCGATTGTAGGTGTTTGTATGAGCGCGACTGGTCTAGCCGCTGTGAAAAGCAAAGCGATCGAGTACAAAAAAGGATCGGAGACTTTCGAAGGCCTATTGATTTCGCCTGAGAAGGTCTCGGGCAAGTTGCCTGCGATTCTTATGAT
>JAZKGL010000084.1:0-3340 GCA_040385935.1 Bdellovibrionota bacterium | reverse complement strand
GCACCCAAGTTTTGAGGCAGATGTCACTCTGACTTTGCTCCAAGACTTGATCATCAATCCACATGCTCGCTACTCCCGACAGAGGAGCCGAGTTTTTAGCATAGGGCTAGGGTGAAGGCAAAGATTCACAACTCGCGAAGCGGCAAGGGCTTGAGTTTGCAAAGGTTAGCTAAACCTTCATCAGCATCTTTTGCCCGTTTTTCAGACGCCTTAAGAGCTAAGAGGAAGGCCCCGGCCTTAACGGGTTTGAGGCAATCCCAGGCTTCGCGAAACTTCTCCATATCGGGTAGATAAAGCGTGCTACCGAGTATGCTGGCGTTGTTCCAGGGACGTTTTCGCGCATTCTCGTATTCTTTCGCAATTTCAGCCGGAAACTTTTCGTCCTGATAACTTTTGATGAGTTCCGCTTTCTTTTGAATCTTCTCCTCGCGTGTGATGTCACCTCGCGCGTAAAGCACTGTGAGATCAGCTTTGAGGGCAAGGAGCCAGCTGCGGAAGATCGCTTGTTTGCGAAGACTCTCGGAGAGCTTTAGCCAATCTTCGTCTCGTCCACGTTCCTTTAAGTAGGACTCGGTCATACGAAGGGAAACATATTCGGCAAGATTTTCGTTAAACGTGACCGATCCTTTCGACCAAAAGCTTCTATGAACTAGCTCATGAAGAATCAGTTGAACCGTATCAGGCTCAGCCCTTTGCAGCATGCTGAAGTACAGCGGATCGGCAAACCAGCCTAGCGAAGAGAATGCTCCCACCGTACCTTCGCTGACATCGAGTCCTTCCGCCCTTAATTCGGCAGCTTTTTCATCGCGAGCCTCTACCTTGAAATAACCAAGGTAAGGAACCGAACCAGCAAAAGGAAACCACCACGTAAGAAGTTCAAGGCGATCGGGATGGGCGGCTTGCACGGAGTAGCTCACAGGTTTATTGGAATCGGGTATCACATACTGATACGCATCGCCGACATTGAGGCCTTGGAAAGCCGCATAGCGCAGGGCCTCCACGGCGAGCTGCAACTTTTTGCGTTGATCTTCAGCAAGAGTGGGATCATCGAGCATCGATTCCAGAGGAACACGACTATTGAATGTATTGTTAAAACGAAACGCCTGCTCCAGCGTATAACAGCCAGAGCAGACGAGTGGGATGAGAAGTATGAGAAAACGTAGGTCCATGGAACGCCGCGATTAACTTTAAGTTTTCGATATCGCTATCGTAAGCTTTTCCTCACCGACTTCAAACTCGTTTTTGTGATCACCCTTCGCCGCGCCGCTGCCAACCGCTTTGAGAGAAACGCCAAGCGTTTCACCAGCGATGTAATCACCAAAGGCCTGAACGACTTTCAACAGCTCGCCCGTGGCCTCGATTTCGATCACAATCTTATCGGCCACCATAAGGCCAGAGTCCTTGCGGAAGTTCTGGATACGGTTGACAAGCTCACGCGCAAAGCCTTCTTGGATAAGAGCTTCGGTCAGATGAGTATCCAAAAGAACGGTCGCGCCTTGAGCTGTAGCAATTAGACTATCATCCTTAGGCCCACGTTCGACGAGGACGTCATCGATATCGATCTCGTGACCCATGATCGTGGCTTTGGTGCCGGCCTCAAGAGTGTTGATCAATTCAGCGACCTTTGCCGGGGTTTTATTCAGAGTTTCGAGTTCTGTTTTAAAACCGTTTAAATCTTTGCCTAAGCGTTTGCCGAGTAACTTAAGGTTAGGTTTGACGGAAAGATTCACATGACTTGCTTCGTCGGTGGCAAACTTCACCTGCTTAAGGTTGAGTTCGCTCTTAAGAATATCCTGCGATTTCTCGAGGTGTTCGCGATCGGTTTCACTGCGAACTATCACCATCATTCCGGCCAAAACCTGACGCGTTTTGATCTGATGTTTGGCACGAAGCGATCGGCCAAGCTCAGTCACGTTTCGCACGAGTTCCATACGGCGCTCAAGAGCAGGATCGATAAGCTTCTCGATCGGCATTGGCATATCGCTTAAGTGAACCGATTCCGCGACGCCTTTTTGCGCGAGACCTTCGGTCAGACCTTGGTAGATCCGTTCCGCTGTGAACGGAGCCAAGGGGGCAAAAAGCTTGGAGAATTCGACCAATACGTAATAAAGAGTTTGATAAGCCTCCGAGGTGTCAGCGCTCATCGTCTTTTCTCCCGCCCAGAAACGTCGGCGGCTTAGGCGAATATACCAGTTCGTCAAATCTTCGATAAAGCCAAGAACCCGCGGCACCACATTGTAGAGGTGATAACCTTCCATCTCAGCATGAACATCGCGCATCAAAGTATGAAGACGCGAAATCATCCAGCGATCCATCTCGCCTTTAACGGCCGGGGCTTTGCCTGAAGCAAGCTCTGGGCTTGGCTTCCAGCCGTCCGCTTCGGCATAAGTGGAAAGGAAGCTGTAGGCGTTCCAAAGAGGAAGAATCACCGCACGGGTCGTTTCTTTCACGCCTTCGTTGGTAAACTTCAAGTCTTCAGCGCGAAGGACAGCCGAGTTCATCATGTAGAGACGAACCGAATCGGCCCCATACTCATCGATCAGTTCGATCGGCGGCGTGTAGTTCTTCCAGCGTTTCGACATCTTTTTGCCATCAGCGGCCAAAATCAAACCATTGACGACGACGTTTTTAAACGGGGCTTTGCCATGAAGGGCAGCACCCAAAACTTGGAGAGTGTAGAACCAACCACGGGTTTGATCCTGACCTTCCGCGATGAAGTCAGCAGGGAAGATCTCTTCAAATCGATCTTTATTTTCAAACGGGTAATGAAGCTGGGCGTAAGGCATAGCACCGGATTCAAACCAGCAGTCGAACACTTCGCCAACACGCTTCATCGTGCCCTTACATGTCGGGCAGTCGAAGGAAAGGTGATCAATTTTGTGAATGTGGAGATCATCGATTTTCGTCTTCGTCAAATCTTCAAGTTCTTTGACCGATCCAATACAAAGGCGATGGTTGTCGTCCTTGTTACAGATATAGATCGGCAAAGGCGTGCCCCAGAAGCGGTTGCGGCTGATAGCCCAGTCGCGCGCGTTGCGGAGCCAGTTGCCCATACGGCCCTGCTTGAGATGGCCAGGCACCCAGTGAATGGCTTCGTTGTTGGCGACAAGGTTATCCTTGAATTGTTCTACCGCGACAAACCACGAAGGAATTGTACGGTAAATCAAGGGCCCACCTGTCCTGTCACACATCGGATAACTGTGAACCAAAGTCTCGTGACGAAGAAGGTGATGGCTGTCTTTCAAAGACTTGATGATGTCTTTATCCGCGTCTTTGACAAACACGCCGGCAAACTCAGGAATGATCGCCTTATACTTGGCTTCCTCATCCAAAGGATCGA
>JAZKGL010000083.1:0-1747 GCA_040385935.1 Bdellovibrionota bacterium | reverse complement strand
AAAGAGGATTACCATCCAAAAGCGGAGTTCGAGCATTTCGTTGAAAAACAAGAAGTCGACGCGAAGGCTCAGGCCGAAGCCGTTGCCAAAGGCGATGCCCCTGCAGTGGTCGAAGCCCCTGGTAAGAAAACTTTCGAGACTTTTTGCGTAGCCTGTCATGGCGCTGACGGCAAAGCCGATGGTCCTGCTGCAACCGCAATGAACCCACGCCCACGTAATTTCACAGACAAAGCCTGGCAAGGCAAAGTCGATGACGCTCATATTCATAAAGTGATTAAAGAAGGTGGCGCTTCAGTCGGCCTTAGCCCAACTATGGCTCCTTGGGGCGGCGCAATCAATGACGCGGAAATCGATAACGTTGTAAAGTACGTTCGTCATTTCGGTCAGTGATCTAACTTTGAATGGTTAGAGGTAGCGGCTGAGAAGTTCGATCAAATCGATCCCGGGGACGTTCGTCTTCAGTTCGATGCCGCAACGCTTCATTCCCTGTCTTTCGCTGTGATCATAGATGTGTTTGATCGTGAATCGCAGCGCATTCGTTTCCCCCTCACCGCCCTTCAAGACGAGCGAGACCTCTTCGCCCTCCTTCGGACACGGATTCAAATAGAGCCCTAGCCCTTTCTTTGAGATATCGAAGGGAGCAAATTCTAATTCGCCCTTTTTATGCTGAAGACGGCCGGGGATATTCCCCTGAAAGCTGAGACGGTGTTCGCTGCGACGCTCGGCTGATCGTTTGACGGTCACAGCGAAACTCCGTTTTAGAAGGGTTTTTTAGAAAGTCTGACGCTTTACAAAGGGCGCTTAGCGATCGTTGGTCGCGGGAGATCGTGGACTAGGCCGCGACGGCCATGATTGCGATCGCGAAGGGGAATCAAAATGCGAAGGCCATAGGTCATCAGAACAGGTCGCGCAGCAAAGGTCGTAAAGTAGGCATGCGCGGGTGGGAGATCATCCTCAAGTCGTTTCATAGGCAGGCGGGATTCCGTGGATTCCCCCTGGCTAAAGAACTCAAAATTTCCACGTAAAATTATTCGTCTTGCACCTTGATTGATCTGGTTCATGACTTTAACTCCAACGGAATCAGGGATGATTGGCGATTGGTATTTTCTCTGCAAGTGTAGTCCTATGGGTTTATTGTACGGCGGCCGGGATTCGGGGGTCAATGCTTGGGAACGGCTACGCTGACTTGGAGTGCTTTTCGTGATTTTGTGACCCAATCCATAATCTCTTGTTTCTCCTCAGACGTAAGCTTGGCCTGAGCATGAATGAAAACGTAAGACTTGGGTGGCATTGAACCCTCGCTTATTTCCTCGGCAATCTCCTCGAGATCATGATCGATGGAATGTTTCGACGTAAAAGGAAATCCGCCAGACATATCGATATGCTCGCGTGCCTCGCGAATGTCACTGTCTATCCATTGCCGAACGCCAGGAATCTTGGAGTACCACGGATACTTAGTGCGATCGGAATGGCAGTCAAAACATTTCCTTCGAAAAATAGGCTCGATCTTCGCCACGTAATCGTCGTGCATAGTCTGCATCGCGTTGGCCTGCACGTCGGCTTTTTTCTCGAGTTCGGTCAGAGGTGGCACTGAAGAATCGTGATCGTGTGCCCCACCATGGGCCAAGGCCAAATGCGAAAAAGAAAAGCTCAGCGATGCACAGAGTGTTGCGAGACAGACGCGAAATCGTTGTGATTTCATCACATTTTCCTTCAGCATGCTTTTCACCAAGGGCGGATTAAGCTA
>JAZKGL010000082.1:0-2843 GCA_040385935.1 Bdellovibrionota bacterium | reverse complement strand
TGTTTCTATCCTTAAAGACAAAGACTATGATCACATTTTGGATATCTTGCGTTCTGTGCTTTCTCCTGTCATCCTCTTTGGGATCGAAAGCGAGCGGACATGGGATCTGGCAAGTCTGGCATTAAGGCATCAGGATTTACCCTTCTGCGCGAGTCTACAGACAGCCTTTGCTTCTGAGCTGTCCACGGCGAGAAAAGATGAGCCCTGGGCCATTTGTGGTTCGGTAGCGGCTGTGGGCTATGCCTTGCAAACGATGAAGCTTTCACCAAAGGAAATGAGTCTTGCGAGCATTATTAGCGGCGACTGGTCTTCTCATACTCCTTACAAGTCTTAATGTAGGGCCGCTCTTCGCGCAAAATATTCCCTCTATTCCTCAGGCTCCCGCGACGCCCGAAGAAGCGCGCGCCTCGCAATCCTCCGAGCCGAATCCCGCCCAAGGCAACGCGGGTGTCGAAGCCTCTGCGACAGAAAAGGGGTTGCTCGGCGTTCCGACCGGCGGCGCTGTCTCGCCAGAACCTGAGATTCCAGCCGCGCTCGATTTTACGGTGCCGGACGATGCTGACCAGGCCCAATCTAACTCCTTTAAGATCGGCAATACGTCCATACTCTACGACGCTAAGTCGATAGGCTTTGATAAAACGGGCATCAACTATACCTTCGACGGCGACATCGTATTAATCGGCGCAGGCTATGTCATCACTGCTGACAATATTTCTGTGGATACAGTGAATAAGGTCATGCATGCGACCGGGCATGTACTGATCATTCATCAGAATCAAGTTTTCTCAGGCGATACGATCGAACTCAAGTGGGAGACGAGCGACTTCGTTATCAAAAATGCGATGCTCGTGGCGAGTGATCCGACCAAGATTCGAGAGGTTTCCCAAAGCATTTTGGGTCTGACTCCAGAAGAGCTAGCTTACGAAGCAGCAAAGAAAGCCCGACTAGAATCGCTGCAGAAAGAGCGCGAAGGTCTGCTCGAAAACTTTCGGCGTGATCCAGCGGACGACCCTTCGGCTGATACCGTGCAGCGCTACACGCGCCTTCTCGAAGAGGATCTGATCACATCGAAGTCGCTCGCGCCTTCGCTGGCTCAGCAGGATAGCGAACGCCGAACGCGATTCGAACGCCGCCGCATTTTTTGGGAACGCGGTCGCGAAGAAGCCGCGAAGAATGCTATTCCCGCATCGGTTTATTTTCGGCTGCGCGGCGAGAGTCTTGAGCGACGTGATGGTAACACCTACACGGCGCGCGATGCGATTTTCACCCCCTGTATTTGCGCCGATGACGAAAGCCCGGCCTGGGGATTTCAGGCCGATGAGATCGTAGCTCAGCAGGAAGGTTACATTAACCTCAAGCATCCGATCCTTACGATTAAAGGCATTCCGCTCATCTATCTGCCTTACCTTAAGCTCCCTTTGAAGAGTAAGAGACAGTCGGGATTTCTCATGCCGAGCTTTCAAAGCGGGCAGGTGAAGAATGGTTTTGTTTACTCGCAGCCGATCTTTTTGGATTTGGCGCCCAATGCCGATGCCACAGTTACCGCTGATCTTTTTCAAAAACGCGGAACGCGCCTTGGTGTTGAGACTCGATATGAAGCCAAGACTTCAAGTGGGTTTCGATATCAGGCCGAGACAATTCGCGACCGTTCTTGGCTCCAGCAGTCCGGTTATCGCCGCGATTTGATCGAATACTTTTCGACGAATCTTCCGCAGACATGTATCGACCGAGGACTCACGCCCTCGCAGTGTATCGATACCGAAGTCAAAGATATTCTCACTCCGCCCTCGAACACGTGGCGAGGCAAACAGGATTGGGAAGGCCGCTATAACTTTGCGCCTCGCTTATCGCTTGTCAGTAAAGGCAAGATCGTCTCTGATCACCGTTATCTCGATGACCTTTATCTGCCTGAAGAAGTTGTGACAGCCTTTGCTCCGGCAGCAAACGCCAACGCGTTCTCCACCGCGAAAGCCAAACTCAACTTTGATGGGAAGGATTTCTTTCTCGGCGTGAAAAGTTCGTTCGGGGATAACTCACTTTTCTCCCGGCAGTATTCGGGTCAGCAAATGCCTTCGGCGATTACTCTTCAAAGCCGATACTTTCGTTTGTTTCCGGCTAGCTGGTGGTCGACTCCGAGTTACGGCGAGTTTAAAATTCAAACGACCTCAATCGCCGATAATCGCCTGGCCACGACCGATCAAGGACAGATCGAGGGACCGACTCTGGGCGAAGGCAGTTGGAACCGCCTCGGATTTCGTCTCGTCACTCCTCTTATGACCGAAGGTATTCTCAAGATCTCGCATTTTGCAGACGCCGAACTTCGTTATATCAAACACAACGCTCTGGCCTACGACACGGATACGGTAGACAACAGCACCATTCGCTCGTGGAAAACCGGTATCAACATCAATCTTCCGGTTGATGGTATTGGGCGTCTACCGAGTCTCTTTCAAGGCAAAGATCCTACGGCGGTTCGCTACGGACAGCACATTATGAATTGGGGGTTGACCCTTTCGGAGAGGCCGGTCGTAGTTCGTGATGGTCCATATGGGGATCTAGCGGATGAAAACGGAGCGCCGCTGGTTTATTTCCCCAGCGATCGAAACCGATTGTTTACGACCGAAGATGTGGATGTGCGTGATGAAGACGTGATGGTCAAACATCAGCGGATTACACTTTCCACCTCGCATCGGTGGCGGTTCTTCGAGCGGGTAGACCAAGCACTACCTGCCCAGCAGACCAAGGTCGATGAATACGAATCGGAAATGGATAATCTTCAGGAGCAGGCCAAACGCGATCTTTATTCGGTCAAGGATCGATCGGTAAACAGTGTCGAGGACATG
>JAZKGL010000081.1:1536-3478 GCA_040385935.1 Bdellovibrionota bacterium | reverse complement strand
ATGACGGACAAAAGAACCCTGAGCTTCGTTGCAAAGCCTGCTGCTCGATTTTCGTTAATCGCATCAAGGCTGCGAATGCCAAACGCGCTCTCGATGTTTCTGCTTGGCTTGAGTCCAAGTCCACTGCTCAAAAGTCGGCTGCCACAGGCGGCTGATTCACCTCATGCATCTGTTTAGAAAATGACGAATCCCCCTTTGAGAAACCCTTTGATCTTGCATCAAAGGGTTTCCTTTTTTTGTCATTAAACGAGTTCGACTATCACCGCTGTCGCTTCACCGCCGCCGATGCAAATCGCTGCAAGACCGCGCTTTTCTTTGCGTTGCTTTAAAGCATGGATCAAGGTCACGAGTATGCGCGCTCCACTTGCACCGATCGGGTGACCGATGGCGACCGCACCGCCATTGACGTTTACTCGCTCAGGATTCAGCGATAGATCTTTGATCGCAGCCATCGACACGACCGCAAAGGCCTCGTTGATCTCGAAAAGATCGATATCAGAGACTTTGAGATTAGCCTTTTTCAGAACCTTCTTAATACATTCGATAGGTGCTGTTGTGAACTGCTTAGGATCTTGGGCGTGCGAAGCTTGAGCGAGGATACGGGCGATAGGCCTTAGACCATTCTTTTGCGCAGCCTCTTCCGATGCCAAAACCAAGAGAGCAGCACCGTCATTAATAGACGAAGCATTTGCGGCTGTGATCGTGCCGTCTTTAGCAAAGGCAGGGCGAAGAGTTCCTATGCGATCAAGATCGACGGAAAAGGGCTCTTCATCGATCTCGAAGTTTTTGGTGCCCTTTTTATCCTGAACGGCAAAGGCCACGATCTCATCACCAAAAACGCCTGACTCAACCGCCTTGCGGGCCTTGGTATAACTTTGGAATGTGTATTCGTCCTGAAGCTCTCGCGTGAAGTTATATTCTTTCGCGCAGAGTTCGCCGCAGCTGCCCATCGGCATATTGTTATAAGGGTCCCAAAGACCATCGTACTGCATCGAGTCTTTCACTTCGAACGACCCAAATCGATAACCCGTGCGAGAGTTCGGCATCACGTGCGGGGCAAGACTCATGTTCTCTTGACCGCCAGCAAACACAATCTGGGCATCGCCGAGACGAATGGCTTGATCAGCCAGCATCACAGCCTTCATACCACTTCCGCACACCTTGCCAAGCGTCGTGGCCGAAACCGACGAGGGAAGTCCGCCGTAGATGGCTGTTTGACGAGCGGGCGCTTGACCTACACCGGCCGTGAGGACTTGACCCATGATGATTTCATCGACCTCCTCACCTTTGAGATTCAATTTCTTGAGCGCATCTTCCACGAGCGCTGCACCAAGCCGCGGAGCTGGTGTCGTGGCAAGGCTTCCGTTCATTTTACCAACTGCGGTTCGGCTCGCATAAGCTATGACAGTCTGATTTGTTTTCATGGATTACGGCTCCTGCACTTTCGCTATAGTCGGACTCACGGTGAGTCTTAGATGCATGACTGGAATTGAGAACTCACCAGAAAACCAACTCTTCAGAGGCTTGTCAAAGCCATTCGAAACGGATTGCTGTGACATTTGTTGATTATAATCGCATAAGCATCGTTTATATGCACATTTATGCACTCCATATTTGATGGAATCGGGCCTATATTCTCTTTAAATGAGTATTTTAATGGGCTTCACTAAGGCCTAGCTTAATCGTGAGAGTTCATATATGTTCCGGGCAACTTTAAGTCCGACCCGCGCGGCATTCAATCTATATGCATGGGGTGATCAATTATGCGCCAAAAGTGCAAACTTGTACTGTCCGATGGCAGCAGCTTTACGGGAGAGCTCATTGGAGCACCTTTGAGAGCAAGTGGTGAGCTTGTTTTCACGACCGGAATGGTTGGCTACAGTGAAGCGATCACCGATCCTTCGTACTTCGGTCAAATCCTTTGTTTCACCTATCCCTTGAT
>JAZKGL010000081.1:0-1436 GCA_040385935.1 Bdellovibrionota bacterium | reverse complement strand
GCGACGACGCGAAGAATGCCTTACGGTCACCGAAGCCATAACCAGCCCGTGTACGAAATCGGAACGCGCAAAGGTTATATCACGAGCCAAAACCATAGTTATGTCGTCGAGGACGCCTCGCTACCATCTGATTGGGAACCTTGGTTTCGTAATGTCAACGATCAGACGATCGAAGGCATTCGTCACAAGACGAAGCCCTTCCGTTCGGTTCAGTTCCACCCAGAGGCTTCGGGCGGACCGCGTGATACCTCTTGGATCTTCGAACAAATTCTCAGCGAGGTGAAAAAATAATATGCCTATGCTTCCTCAACTCGCAAATCTAGGTCGCACACCGAAAGTCTTGATTCTAGGCTCGGGCGGACTGAGCATTGGTCAGGCTGGAGAATTTGATTATTCAGGAACGCAGGCGATCAAAGCCTTGGTCGAAGAAAAAATCGATGTTGTGGTCGTCAATCCCAACATCGCTACCGTACAGACTAACCCTGTGCCCGGTGTAAAGGTTTATCTCTATCCGGTAGAAGTGGATTGGGTAGAAAAGGTTATTGCTGCGGAACGCCCGGATGCGATCATCGCAGGTTTCGGCGGTCAAACAGCCCTTAACTGTCTGATCAAGCTCGATGAGCAAGGTATACTTGCAAAGCATAAAGTTCGTAACCTCGGAACACCGGCTTCGGTGCTTCGCCTTACGGAAGACCGCGATGAATTCGCCCAGCATATGCGAATCATCGATATGCCGGTCCCTTCAAGTTTTGCGTGCGAGACTTGGGAGCAGGCGCTTACCGCTGCCAATAAGATTTCTTATCCGGTGATTGTGCGCGCGGCGTTTGCATTAGGTGGTCTTGGATCGGGTTTTGCGAATAACGATGCTGAGCTTAAGGCTCTCGTTATTCCAGCACTGGCTTCGTCTCCTCAAGTCTTGGTGGAGAAATCGCTTAAGGGCTGGAAAGAAGTTGAATATGAAGTGATGCGTGATAGCGAAGGCAACGTTATCACGATTTGCAATATGGAGAACTTTGATCCGCTCGGGATTCACACAGGTGATTCTATCGTTGTGTGTCCGAGTCAGTCTCTCTCCGATGATGAGTATCAGATGCTTCGGAATGCAGCGATCAAGATCGTTAGCTCACTCGGCATCGTGGGTGAGTGTAACGTTCAGTATGCGCTCGATCCTCATTCTATGCAGTTCTATATTATCGAAGTGAATGCGCGTCTTTCGCGAAGTTCGGCCTTGGCCTCCAAGGCGTCGGGTTACCCGATCGCTTATATCGCAGCTAAGGTTGTCCTTGGTTATGATTTGTTGGAACTTAAGAACCCGGTGACAGGCATCACCTGCGCGTTCTTCGAACCTGCTTTGGATTACATCACCATCAAGTTTCCGCGCTGGGATCTCATCAAATTCCAGGGCGTTGATCGTCACCTCGGATCGACTATGAAGT
>JAZKGL010000080.1:0-8773 GCA_040385935.1 Bdellovibrionota bacterium | reverse complement strand
CCCCGTAACCTTGCCAAGTCGGTTACGGTGGAATAAGCCCATTTAGGAAGTAGATGCGTGAGTGAACTTCTCCAAAATTTGAATGATGTCCAACGCCAGGCTGTTTTGCATAGAAACGGTCCGGTAGTTGTGTTTGCCGGTGCGGGGAGTGGTAAGACCCGCATCATCACCACGCGTATTGCCTACTTGATCGAAACGGGAGTATTGCCCTGGGAAATACTCGCTGTGACTTTTACCAATAAGGCGGCAGGCGAGATGCGCGAGCGGGCGCTGCACATGGCGCCCGAGACCAAACGAACGATGATCACGACCTTTCACTCAGCAAGTGCAAGGTGGCTTCGCGAATTCGCAGGCGAACTAGGCTACGAGCCCAATTATTCGATCTACGATGACCAGGATGTGACTCGCGCTCTTAAGCATATTGTCAAACAACTTATGCCCAAAGGCGAGATTCCAGCTATCGTCGCGGACATGAAGCACTTTTTGCATCACGTGAAGACGGCTGGTGTTTTTGTGAGTGAAATCGAAGCTTACGCCCAGCAGTATCCCGCGCACGTTCCCACGGGTGGCGTGCAGATTTACCGGGCCTATCAAGAATTTCTCGCGCAATCCAATGCTATGGATTTTAATGATCTTCTTTTGAACGTTTTGCTTTTGCTTCGCAAAAACGAGCGCGTAAAATCGATTTTGAGCAATCGCTACCAATTCATCATGGTCGATGAGTTTCAAGATACCAACCGCACGCAGTTCGAAATTATTCAACACTTAGCTGAGCGCCACCAAAACCTTATGGTCGTCGGCGACGACGATCAGTCGATTTACAGCTGGCGCGGGGCGACCCCTTCGAACATTATCGACTTTGACCGCACATATCCCGGCGCAACCCGCATAGCCTTGGAAGAAAACTATCGCTGTACCGGCAATATCGTTGCCGCAGCGAGTAAACTCGTTTCCTACAACAAAAAGCGGGCCGCAAAGACTCTTTTTACCAACGCCCCGGCTGGGGAATTGATTGAAGTGCATCTGGAGGTCGATGGGGAAATGGAGGCTTATTGGATCGCAGAGGAGATCTATACGGCTCGTAACACCTATGATTTTGAAGATGTCGCGATCTTCTATAGAACCAACTCACAGTCTCGCTCGCTCGAAGAAGCCCTCCTTCGCCGCCGTATTCCTTATACACTTTACGGTTCGCTCGAATTCTACGAACGTCTTGAGATCAAGGATATCCTCGCTTACCTAAGACTCTTTGCCAATCCTTCAGACGATGTTTCCTTTCTTCGTATTTACAATGTCCCTACCCGTGGACTTGGCGATAAAGCACTGGAGACTCTTCAGGTATTTGCGAGTAGCCAGGGTCTTTCCCTTTGGAAGGCAGCGGAGCTGTCCGTGACCAATCCTACGCTTAAGGGTTCGCCCAAACTTCGTTATCTCGTCGATCTGTTGAAGGCGATGCGAACCGAGATTTTGGAGAATCCGATTAACGAAGCGGTGAAGACAGTTTTAGAGGCCACTGAGTACCCGGCGTACCTAAAGAAGAAATACCCGGATCAGTACGCGGATAAAATGGATAACATCCAAGAACTCGCGGCCGGTATCATCGAATACGAAGCCAAGAACGAGGGTGCAAGCCTCGCCGATTGGATAGAAACGGTCTCACTTGTGCGTGAAGACGCAAAGGGTCAGGAGACTAAAGGCGTTTCCATGATGACCCTTCACATGGCCAAGGGTCTTGAGTTTCCACGTGTGTTTATTGCGGGCGTCGAAGACGGACTATTGCCCCATAAAAACAGTGTCGAGGATATGGCCGCGGTCGAGGAGGAGCGACGTCTGCTCTATGTGGGTATCACTCGCGCCAAGTCCAAGATTACTTTGACCTGTGCCAAACGTCGGCGAAATTTCAACAACGAGATGGCTCATCCTCCCTCGCGCTTTTTTCAGGAGATCCCTGCGGAGCTTATGGCTCTCAGCTTCAAGGCTCAAGAAGCCCTCCAGCCTGAGAAGACGCCAGTCATGGTTAGTTATGAGTATGACGAAGGTCTTGAAGGCACTATCGAAGAAGGATCTCAGGTTTTCCACCCCACCTATGGCAAGGGCACAGTCCATGGCTTTGATGTGCACCTTGGAGCCCGAAAGGCCGTCGTCAATTTCCGTGATTTCGGCTACCGCAAGATAAGGACGAGTCAACTGCAGCTGCGCGGCTACGCACTTGATTAACGACTAAATTTCGTTCAAAAGCCCTTCAAATCAAATCGATTATAGCGAATACAGGGGCGTAGATTCATCTATGCCCCTTAGGTTTTCGCCTTGCCGCGCCTATGATAGAATAAAGCAAAACTTTTTTCTGTGAGGCCCTGAATGGGTGTTCGGCTAGTATACTGCCTTGCGGTGGGCGTGCTTTTGATCGGGACATTGCGTGGTGAAAATTCGATATTCGATTTCTTCAAGCTCAGAAAAAGTTCGGATGTGCTTGAGGCAACAGTCGACAAATTGAAGTCAAGCAACGAAGATCTAAGTGACGAGATTCGCCGAATCAAGGGTTCGCCGGACTACGCTCGCAAAGTTCTAAGGGACAAGTACCACGTGACTGATGGCAATGAGAAGATCATTTTCTTTGCTGAGTGATTTGGTCTGTGAATAGAGTGGGATTTTCTGATGGTGAGAGTAGCCAAGGAGCGGTTATGAAGATTTTATTTTCGCGTTCTCTTCGATCGGCAGCGGCACTGGGTCTCGTCTCTTTCCTCACGTCGTGTGGTGCGAATGGCTTTAACTTCAACGAAATGTTCGTGAGTAAAGCCCAGCAAGAATCCATCGATGAGCTTATGCAGGAGGCCCAGTACGAATACGATAAGGGCCGTTATGATAACGCTCTAGGCCTGACAAACCAAGCGCTCGATATCAGTCCCAACGCCACGTCCCCGTCTATTCTTAAGTCTTATGTTTACTTGAGCAAAGCGGGATTGGACGCGATCAATCTCTCCAAGAAATTGATCGATGCGAATGACTCTAGCGCTGGCAAAACAGTAACCACGACTACACCTAAAACAGGTGATACGACCACCGACAACTTCAATATCCTAAAGACTATCCTGAACTTGACGGATACCGATTACAACGCGATGGGAATCAAAGATGCGATCGGTGGCGAAGCTATTTACTTTCCTAAGTCGGCAACGCTCGCGCGCGAAGGCGGAAGTACTACACTTGACTATATTAACGAGGCCGTGAAGACTCTTTGTCCACTCGTTCCATCGACATCTAACCCCGAGGGTGACCTTGACACTCGTCATGCTTGTACCAAGAACCCATACATTGAAGGTCCAAGGGGTCGCTCGAACTTCGCATGGGCTCTGGCTCACCTGGGCGAAGCCATCAGCTTTTATTCAGTGGTTCTCTACGATTCGGATGGAAACGGCATTCCTAACCTTCAGGCGGCGATTCCCACGGGTAACATTACACTGGCAAATGCGGAAACATTTATCAGAACCCTGAATAGTCTTAACAATGCCCTGAATGCAATTTTCCCTACCGATCCCACGGCTGCTGCTGACTCTATGCTAAACGCCCTCTTTGCTGATCTCAAGACGACGTCAACCGCCTTAGCTTCGATTCCTGGTATCCCGGATGAAGTTGGTGATTCGGTACAAAAATCGATCACAGATCTTCAGGCAAAAATCGATCAGATCACAGCCACCACAACACAAGCATCTGCAGCCAGTGCGCAAAATGAAGCATTAAAAAACAGTTTAACTAAAGGGGTGGCGACTCAGCTTGAGAGTAAAATTGAATCAACAGAATTTCAAACCTTAAGTCCTGAAAATAAAACCCAGGCCTGCTGCGTCTACCGGAATATGAACGCGACCGCTGCCGCCCCGACTACGTGCGACGTTACGAATTATAACGATAGTACTTGCGCTAGGGTTTTCACTCCCTAGGTTACATTCAGATCAAAGCAAAAAAGCCAGTTGCTCATCGCAACTGGCTTTTTTATTAATCGTCAAAATAGTGAAAAAGGTCTAAAACAACTCATTCGAAATTCAAATAAAACTAGGACTCAACCCAATGAACCAAACACAATTTCTTCTGAAAAAGTTAAAAGCCGTTCCCTTCGGCTTACAAGTTTTCTCCAAGGCTATATGTTTGAAGGCGCCCTACTTCGGAAGCATTTCACCCGTGTTTACTGTACTCACTGCCGGTCATGCAGAAGCCACAATCAAAAACAAACGTGCGCATAGAAATCATATCGGCACTGTCCACGCGATAGCCATGGCCAACCTTTGTGAGTTTGTCGGCGGCGTTGGCCTTGAAGTTTCACTTCCCGATACTCACCGCTGGATACCTAAGGGAATGAACATCCAATATCTCAAAAAAGCCGAGACTGATCTCGTCGCGCGAACCACTTTCCCCCTCGATCAGTGGCCTGATTCGGGGTCGATGGTCGTGCATGTCGATGTTTACGATAAAAACGAAGAGATCGTATCGGCCGCAGATATCGAGATGCACGTCAGTCGTAAGAAGAAAAAAGATTAATTATTGAATCGAAGGAATTCGGTAAGTGACGTCGCGATCTACCGATGTCGGGCGCACCGCGTCTTTTGCCGAATCATAGTTAAACGTCGATCCAAGATAAAGAATGTCGTCCTCAACAACATAGATGTCGGAAACTTGAGTCGCTGTGTTCAGCGACAGGCCTTCACAACTCAAGCCAGTGACATCAACCTTCTTATCCACAGCCCAATCCGTTTTTCCGCAGTAGCCACGGGTATTAAACGAGACGACCAAGAGTTCGGTCAACGGAGTCAGTGAAGTTGATTGAATAGCAAAGTCGAGGTTATTCGTTCCGACCAAATCCGAATTCGGACCTAGATCAGAGTAAGAACCACTCGATTCGTAAACGAGATAGGGATCAGATCCACAGTCATCACCAAGAAAGAAGGTCTCAGTTTTAGACAATTCACCCGCTGCCCCAAAGACCATGCGCCTAGTCGTAGACATCATATCGAGTAGACGTGTTTCCAAACATGTACTTTCAAAAGTATTGCCGGGTAAAGTAGCCTTAACCGCAGGTGTGGTCAAAGTAGGTGTAGGAGAGCTAGGACTAGGTGGCGCTGTTTCGACGACAACATCATTATCATCATCGTCATCACAACCAAAACTAAATGCCGTCATCGTCGCCAAAGAAAGCGAAAGTAGCCACTGGTGTCGTCTCATGCTTGGTTCCTCCACACTCACTGCTGCATTGCGGCGAGCTGTACTTTCGAGCTAAGCGCAAACCGTCTATAAGCGACAACCATCAAATGATTTAAAGGTTCTGTAAAAAAGCGAGAAACGATCAGCAAACGGCAGGATTTCGCGACCTTCCCATACTATCTGAAGAAATATCTCCAAATCCATAACAGGACAAAAGACATGAAAAAACCTGCGGCTTCCCATGGGCAGCAGCAGGTTTTTGGAATCAAAGTTTACTTCACGTTAAGAGACGCACGACTAAATTTCGTCTTCGTCGCCCACACCGCGGCCTGACTTCTTCATACGCTCAAGCTGCTCTTTGTACTTCACACTGTGACGGCACCAAGGACGAACTTCTAAACGGCGTTTAGGAATCGGCTCGCCGGTTCCTTCGCAAAAACCGTACTCGCCTGACTTGATCTTCTCAAGCGCGTGTTCGATTTCCTGCAGAAGCTTGCGATCGCGATCGAGAAGCTTGAAGGTAAGATTCTGCTCAGTCGTCGCCGAAGCTAAATCCACTTCGTCGAGCATCTCGTTTTTATCGAGTTCAATGTTGCCCGCTTTTACAAGCTGAGCCGACTTATAGAGCAATTTATCTTTCTCTTCGAAAAGCAGCTCGCGGAAACGCTCAAGCTCTTCCCTCGTCAGGAACTCGTGATTGTCTAAGGGATCTTGACCGGCCATTCGCGTTGTCCTTTATGGCTGTTCAGTAAAGACGTAGGGTGATCTACAGAGTCATTTCGTAATTTCAGATACTAATTTCTTTGAATCTGAAATTCAAGCTATTAGCTCAGAGGCTGAAGCTCGCTAAAAAGGCCCATTTGATCACGCAGCTCCAAGACTGACTTTAACTCATCCAAGATAGCTAAAGCTTGAAGCGGTGTGGTTTTTAACACGTTCACACGATCGAGTCGCTCCTGAATCGTCAAAAGCGCTCTGGGCAACGCATTCGAAAAGCGATCATTTTCCAAAGCAAAACTTAGCTCTAGAGGTGGAGGGGAAACTTTTTTAGCTAATTTTGTCGAATCCAAAACCGGCCCCCGGCGTGCCTCTGAGGCGTGGCTAGCCATGTGAACTTTTGCACTTTCGATCACTGCTTCCGGTACACCGGCCAGTTTCGCAACCTCAAGACCGAACGAACTCCCGCTCGCGCCTTCAATTAATCGATGGGTAAAACTGATGCCAGATGAAGATTCGAGGACTTCAACCTGAGCGAGTTTCACGCTGGCGAGTTCACCACAAAAGCCCACGAGTTCGTGATAATGCGTGGCAAAGAGTGTGTAGGATTTTACAGATTTGGCAATGTATTCAAGGATCGCCGAAGCGATAGCCAGACCATCTTCGGTCGATGTTCCTCGGCCCACTTCGTCAAGTATGACCAGACTCTTTCCGGTCGCCTGACGAAGTATAGATGCCGCCTCTGCCATCTCCACCATGAACGTTGACTGTCCGCGTGACAGGTCATCGGCGGCTCCCACGCGAGTGAAGACTCTATCAAAGATCGGCAGATGAGCTTCACGTGCAGGGACATAAGAACCGATTTGATGAAGAATGGCAGCAATGGCTGTCTGCCTCATAACAGTCGATTTACCAGCCATATTCGGGCCGGTGATCACCATCTGAGATTGTTTGCGTGTCAGTTCCAGATCGTTCGGCATAAAGGCCGCGCGACCCACCCAACGTTCAACCACTGGATGCCGCGCGCCCAAAAGCTTAAGCTGACCACTTTCGGTGTGCACAGGACGTACATAATGATCGGAACGCGCTTTAGCCGCAAACGATTGGATAAGATCAAGATTGGCAATTTCCGCCGACACCGCACGAAGCACTTCCTGATGGGGCATCACCCTATTCATAAGCGCTAGGAATAACTCAAGCTCACGGGCATGGGCATTCTCCGAAGCCGACGACAAAACCGAATCAAGCTCTTCGAGTTCGATCGTCATAAATCGTTCGTTGTTCACCATCGTCTGACGGCGAATAAAGTTCGGCGGAACTTTCGACAAATTAGGCTTAGTGACTTCGATCAAAAGACCATAGGTCTTATGTTCGCGAATCTTCAGACTGGAGATTCCAGTCGAGGCCCGAAGGCTCTGCTCGTACTCATCAATTTTTGCAGCGCCGTCACGTGAGAGACCGCAGAGTTCGTCAAAGCCGGTGTCATACCCCTGCACAAAAACTTCGAGACTACCGAGAGCGCCCGGTTGTTCCGAGAGTGCGGAATTGAGCAGGTGATAAACCTCTTCCGCGAGGCGAAGTTTCTCGGTCACACTTTTAAGCAGTCGGGAGCTAGGATTGATCTGCCGAAGGAAATCCTCAAGCTGCAAAGACACGGCGAGGCTTTGCCGGATATTATGAAGATCACCTGCTAAGGCCTTACCCGACAAAACGCGCGTCGTTAAACGATCAAGGTCAGCGGACGCTTTGAGCCGAACCCGAAGGTCTTGCAGCCACTCTTCAGGCTGCTGCAAAAGTTCGGCGACCGCATCCTGACGTTCCTTTATAGGAGCTTCGGAAAGAAAGGGTCGCGCTAGATCATAACGCAAAAGTCGTGCACCCATAGGCGTGCGAGTCTGATTGATCTCACGAAATAGCGAACCTTCGGCATCGCGGCGGCGAAGCGTTTCAAAAAGTTCAAGATCGCGCCTAACCGTCTCGTCCAAAACCATTCGATCATCTTCACGAAGCGATTTCACCGATAAAAATTGGGCGACCGAAGCCTTAAGGCCAAGCAGATACTGAAAGCTAGCCGATAAAAGCTCAAGCCCACCTGTGACCGCACCACAAGGCAGCGCCTTTAATTCTTTAACCGCAAACTGTTCGATCAAAAATTTAAGCTGAGCCGCATCATCGCGCAGAACCGCTTCGGGTAAAGTCGCAAGGCTAACTTTATCCGTCACCTTTCGCGCCACTTCACGAAGTTCATCGTGCATAAACTTACGTGCTAAAATCTCTTTAGGCTGATAAATCTGCACCCAAGTATCAAGTTCCGAGCGCTCGATATTGCCAAGTTTGAGTTCTCCCGTCGATGTATCCACAACGAGTAGAGACCAAGTTTTCTTTTTAGGCTCTTCATAAATCGCAAGCAAATGATTCGGCCGATCCGAATCCAGCGCCTCAGGATCATCGATACAGCCCGGCGTCATAATCTGCGTAATATCTCGCTTTACAAGCCCCTTAGCTGTCGCGGGATCTTCGACCTGATCAGCGATCGCAACGCTATATCCCATCTTAAGGAGCTTGAGCCAGTAACCCTTCGCTGAATGATGTGGTACGCCACAGAACGGAATGCGATTCTTATCGCCACGCTCCCGACTCGTCATCATCAGGTCCAGCAGTGGTGCAACTTCCTCAGCGTCATCCCCAAAGATCTCGTAGAAATCGCCCATGCGAAAGAACAGGATCGCGTCCTGTGCCCGGCTCTTCAGCTCATAAAACTGTCTGAGCATCGGAGTAAGATGAGCGGTCGAAGTAGAGTCTGAGGATTCAGTCTGAACGGAAGTTAAAGTCATAAATCATCCTCCCAGGGACGCGCGCGGTAAGC
>JAZKGL010000079.1:0-6425 GCA_040385935.1 Bdellovibrionota bacterium | reverse complement strand
CATCTTCAATGCGTGTGACCTTGAGATTCATCCAGCCTTTTTTACGGCGTGGTGGAGGGGTGGTCATTCGGTATCCTTTTTCAGTTCTTAAACTCACTTTTAAGTCCCAGACTATAACCAATCCGATGAAAAAAGACAGCCTCCCAACGACACCGGATCCTAAAGTCTAAGGTGCGCAGCACTTTCCTGTTTGGCCAGCGCTTTGCACTGACGTGTAGAAAGACTGGACTCCGTATGGAAACGTAGGATTTAAGGTCTATTGAAACAACGAGATCGTGATCAATGGAGAAAGGGTTTGCCGCAAGAATATTTTATCCTCCGCGAACTCTGAGGAAATCGAAAAGTCGAATTATTCGGAATTGATTTTTTGAATACCACAGTGAATTCATGTGAACAAACTTCTGCAAAACACACGCTTATCTATGGTTCAAAGGATGGAGTATAGACTGTTGATTTGTTCAGTAATTTTTAACTGCAATATTTTCAGCGACGACGAAAGAATCTTCCTAGCAACCTTCAGCCCCGGAGCTGTCTACCGCATCGACCCCTAAACCCCCGCAAACACCTTGCCCCCACAAACCAACTCCGCTAACACTGATGGGAACAAAATTCCTAAATACGTGCAGCCCGGGGGCAAGGTGTCACAAAGGAAGACGATCAGTAAAGAAGACAACTGGGCCCGACTCATGACCCTCGCGCAAGCGGGCGACGAGACGGCCTACGGCAAGCTTCTTCGTGAGATCAGTGCCTACGTTAAAGCCATCGTCCGCAAAAAGCTCGACGACCCCGCTCGCGCCGATGACGTGACTCAAGACATCCTCTTAGCCATTCATAAGGCTCGCCACACCTACGACTCCTCGCGGCCCTTCGTACCTTGGCTTCACGCTATCCTCCGGTTTCGATTGACAGATCAGCTTAGGAAGATTTACGCCGGTCGAAAGTTCGAGGATTTGGACCTCAATTCGACTTATGGTGAAACCTTTTCTGACGTGCAAACGAATGAAGAGATAGACGGAGCCCTGATCCACGCTCTGGACAGCCTCCCCGAGAAGCAGAGAATGGTGGTTAAAATGCTAAAACTCGATGGACTCAGTGTAAAGGAAGCGGCGCAAGCTACCGGAATGACAGAATCCGCCCTCAAAGTGAATGCCCACAGAGCCTACAAGGCTATGCGTGGATTCCTCACGAGCCGAGGAGGAAACGATGCGTGACGAAGACTTCATCCTCAGTCTGACCAAAGACCTCGAGGCCAAAGACCCACTTGTCTCATCCCAGAAAGCTCTGCTTTTGTGGATGCTCGTGACCTTTGCCGTCCTCGTCTCTGGACTCCTGATGGTTAAAATCAGACCAGACGTCAATCAGATGCTTGAGACCCTAAGCTTTAATTTCGAACTCTTTTCCGCCCTAAGCGTTGGCATCCTCGCCGCGGGAACAGCTCTTCATTTGCGCATCCCTGGAGCGAAGGCTCCGCAGAAAGTTCTAGGCTTCGCGGTTTCGATTTGGATGGCAAGCTTACTCTTTCATTCGTACTCGATGCACGTCACCGAACCCTTCAGCCTTAAACTCGCACTTCACTGTATGGCGAGCATAGTCGGACTCTCGGCTCTGCCAGGACTCGTGCTCTATCTTCTGATTCGTCGAGGTGCAACCACCGAACCCAAACAAACCCTCGCCATCGTCGGCGTGGCGATGACGGCAGCAGCGGCCGCCTTTCTTCCGCTGAGCTGCGGCAACGATACCGCGCTTCATCTCGTAATCGGCCACGGAGGCCCAGCCTTTATCTTTGGGGGCCTCTTTTGGTTCATCGGTCCGAGCCTTCTACGTTGGTAGTTGACGCCTCGTGAAAATGAGCAATACTCAGAGTGTATCGCTCACTTTCATAGCGAGTCCGTCGTGGCCACACTTCATTTCATCACAGGTGGAACTGCCGCCGGGAAAACATCCTACGCGCAGCATCTCGCCGAGACTCTGTTGGCTTTTCGCTTCTCTCTGGAAGACTGGCTCTTCACGCTCTATCCCGTCGAAGAACCGTCCAAGAAAAGCGCCGACTGGCTCACCGAAAGAATTCTACGCTGCGAAACTCTCGGCAAGCGCCTTGCCGAGCAAGCGCTAACCAACCGTCAAGTCGTGATCATGGACTTCGGATTAACCACCGAGGCTCAGCGCGAACGATTCTATAAATGGGCGCGAACCAACGGCGTCGCGTTTAAACTGCATTTCCTCGATGTGCCCCGCGAGGTTCGATGGAAACGCGTTGCGCGGCGCAACGATGAGGTCTCGCATAATCGCGAGAAGATCACGCGCGAAATGTTTTTGAAACTGGAGAGCGCCTTTGAGAAACCCTCGGCGGACGAATTGGTCGATAATAATGGAATCAGGCTGGTTCCCGAGAAAGCCTAGTTTCTCTAAACCTCTGAATTTATAATTTATTTTTACGAAGACCAGCAACTGACTGCTTGTGCTCCATTGTCAGCGTGTTAGCTTTGACCCGAGGCGGTTTAGACGCCTAACTCACACTTAAACTACGGAGTACGCAATGGACGCTCAGCTTGCTGGTGGCCCTCAAGAAAAAAAATCTCGCTCGTCTTTGCAAGATGATCGCGTGAAGTCAAACTTCTCCAGCAGCGAGAACACGCCTGGTCTGCCCCGTGATCCCATTTACCCAAACCAAAGCCCTAGCAGCCTTTCCGGGCCCAATGGCGATCAGGATGTCGGAATGACAAATTTAGAGAACACCGAAAACTTCGGTGCCCGTTTTCAAATGCCCGAAGCAAGTACCTCGGACAATTTCATCAACGCTCCTAAGGTTGACAAGGAAGCTGATACTGGTGTCCCTCAATCCGTTATGGATTTGCAAGGAACCCTTGCGGTCGTTCAGGAATTGATCGAAAGGATCAAATTGAACCTCCAGAGCGCCGAGCAGGATGAACTGGAAGAATTGCTCCGTCAAGGCTCGCAGTTATTGACCGCTAATTGGAAGACTATCACCAGCTATTCGACTAATCAGGTTTCGACTTTAAAAAGTGATTTGAAAGAAAATCCTTACAAAGGCCTAATCGCGGCCTTGAAAATCGGCATGGCCGTTAGCCACCTCTACACATCTCGTCAGAGCCCAGGGCAATTTCCGGGTCATGGTAATGAGGTGGTTTGATTATTGATTCGAGTGAAAAGATTGTGATTGCTTAGGGCGCTCCGGCTTAGGAGCGCCTTTTAGGTCGTTGAAAATTCTAGAATTCGATTATGGCCCAAGGTAAGGATTGATTTTGCTAAGGGTCGATCTAACTGCCGTTCAGGCGATCAATGTTCAATTATATTGAGAAATAACCGATAAGGGAGTGACTAACAGAGAAGTGACTTTCTGTTTTTTCCTACTCATAGGGTTGATCTCATGCACCGCGTTCTACTGCTTGCACTCATCATTCTTACAGGCTGTAAGGCAGACCAAATCTATTTTGGGCTCAACCCTCCCAAGTCAAACAAAACCGAAGTTTATTCTTTAGATAAAAGAGTAGCTGCACCTGGGGAGACAGTGCAAATTTCGGGGCGTGGCTTCGGTAAAGGGATGAAGGTTGAGATTGGAGGTCGTTCGTTCGGTCTCAAAGTTGAGTCCAGTAGCTCCGCTTCATTCGTGATGCCTGACGTCCCGTCCGAGGCGTCTATTGGGGCCTTATTCACTGATTCATCCGCCAACTCCGCGGGATATTTTGCTCTCATCGTGAGTTCTGCGGAATCAAAAATTCCTCTTATGGATGTTGATCCTCTTTTTATCTGCTCCGATGTCACATACCAAGATCCGAACGGACGCATAAAAAATGGTTCGCGAATATGTCTGAAAGATTTTACACGCTGCGAACGCGATGGTGAAACCAGTTGCGTTGCAAACCCTGCTTTTCCATCGGTCGATATCAATGCGGTGAAAGCCAATGCTCGCTATTTGCACTCCTCCTCAAAAATCGCGGGCGTTGACGGCACTCTTCAAGATTGCTCGGATGATGGTGATATGGGTTGTCTTGTGAGCGGACCGCTCATGGCGGCGGCCATTAAGATTGGTGCTCAGTCGAAAATCCTTCTGGGTCAATCCATTGCTGGTGTAACTGGATTATACACTCCCAACTTCCCTGCCCGGCTAAACGTTCGTTCCCAAGATACGGTAAACAATCAAGCTGGACTGCTGAGAGACTGCAGCGCTGACAATGATCAGGACTGTGTGAGTACATCTTTGTTCCCAACCATTATTAAGTCTGATCTCAGCGCTGGGTTCATCAAATCAGGTGTGACCATCGCGGGTGTTCAAGGAACTATGCCCTACCTTAGATCGCCTGCACTCCAGATGAAGTTGCAAAGAAGTGACCAGCTTGGTTTGGTGGTCAAACCTATTTGCTGCGAATCCACGGGCTCACTCATCGTGAGAAGCCTTGACAGCGCAGTAAGCTGGAGCCCTACAAACGGGATGAGCTACACTCTAGGCTCTACAGTGGCCGCAGGACATACAATCGTCGCAGCCTCGGCAATCAATGCTGTGACAGACGGAGGTCTATCTCCTGCGCGCCTGTACTTTTATAAAGCCTGGGCCTTTGATGCCGACCATTCGTATTCTGTCGATCCAAGTTCGGAGTCAACTCTTACCTTGCCGGGCAATACCTTCTCAACTTTTTACTATGGCGAAGAACTCTGGATCTCTCGCCGCTCAGCATCGACCTATCCTGGATTTCCTGAGCCCTCGAGCAACTTTAGTTCGTCGGTTTGGATGACAGGATCCATACCGAATCAGGCGGTTATGATGTCACCACTTCGACTCATTGAACCGCCGTTCACCGCAGATTTTGACTACAGAATACAGACCAATGCGGGCGATGGTTTCCACTTTTCCTGGGGTAAAGACATTACCGAATATGAATCCTTCGAGCCACTCGCGGGAAGCAGCGTCGGTCTATCAAGTAAGCCTTCTGCCAGCGGATATGGAATTCTTTTACAGACCTATTCCGGAGGCGGGAACACGCCTCGTGTTAAACTTGTACGGCTCTCTGACAACAGCGATCTTGCGTCGGTTGATGCACCGCTGAAAGATAATTTAAACACTGATCGTCATGTGAAAATCGAGGTGACACTCAATCGCGTGCGCGTGTATCTCTTTGGTTCAACTTCGCCCGCTCTTGATTACACCCATGGATCGAATTGGATCATTACCAAAAAGTTTGTTACGTTCGGCGCTGGAACGGGTGGCGAGCATACTAACCATTATTTAACTCAAATCAGCTTAAGCACTCCTTAAACTGAATATATAGATAAAACAGGAAAGACTTCACTCGGAAATTTCCCCGAATCCATAGCGCCCATGACCAATCATTTAAGACCTAACTTCAAACCTTTCGTTCGATCCTTCTCAAGGGTAACAAGCTCGGGCTTGCCATCCGCGTTCGAAATGTAAGAGCCGATCTCTGTCTCATCGAAGTAACGATTCGAGTTCGCGTCGATAAAGGTAAATACATAGTAACTACCAGGCTCAACACTTGGACTGACAAAACTCGTCGATGGCGTCTCAGTTATCAATGCCGTGGTGCTGAGAGTAAAGTCATAGTTCGGTTTGAGTTCAAGATCCGCTTCCTTCAGCAAAAGAACATGCACATCGCGATACTTCTCCGTCTTAGCCTTCTGATCCTCGCTTAGGCTGAGGTCCAGACGAATCTTGGCAAAACTCTCCTCAGCCTGCACCGGCTTTTTGAAGAGCTGATTGATGTAAATATGAACGGCTTCGGCCGGGGCTTGTGGGCTCTTGACCAAAACGCGCTGAGCACCCGACAAGGCTCCAAGGACTCCCACTGGCGTATCGCTGACTAGCTCCATGCCTTGCAAAGAATACGGCACCGCCGTCGATCCTTCGGGTGAAAGATAGGCCCGAAAGTAATATTCACCTGGCGCGAGAAAAATTTCTTCGAGTCCGCTGCTCGTCGGCTTCGAGGCATCAAAACCTTGGATTTCAAGGGAGGCTACTGGGCTGCCTGTGAACTGCGGGTTGGTGAAGGCTTCCATGCGCAAGGTCTTCTGAGGTCCAAGATTTTCATTCAGCATGTAATGGGCAAAGACTGAAACCGTGCCGCAGGAGTTGGCTGCGCAATTGGTTTGCCAATTGTAGGTGAGGCCTGTGGATTCACTGCCGGGCCGAGTCCCGCACACATTATTGAGCGAGGAGGCACTCGTGTTTTTACCGGTCGAGCATTTGGCAAAGGTGTAAGTCGAAGATCCCGGACCACTCGACCAGCTCTCCATCTGCACCACATCGCGTTCGGCATCTTCATCGAGATCTCTCAGTCGAACATCACAAGCTGTCGAAAGCACGAGGAGCGTTAGCGTCGAAACCCATAGGCGCAGGGATAGATCACGTTTCATAGGATGAATACTCCTTGAAAAAGGCGGTCTGAAATCTT
>JAZKGL010000078.1:0-2674 GCA_040385935.1 Bdellovibrionota bacterium | reverse complement strand
CACCTATACTCTTCAGCGCGACCGTCTTGGCACGGGTGAGGCGGTAGCGTGTGCCGGATTTGGTCTAGACGGGATTAACCCTCCGCCTTATGCAAGTGGCTCGTTGCTCGCGGGGCCTAAATTAAACGCTCGATATGTTCTGATTTGCGCCGGTGATACCCCTGCGATGGATCCACAGATCATCTCCGAATTCGTCCAGACTTGCCTGAACAAACAGGTAAAGCTTGCTGTTCTGGGCATGAATCATCCCGATCCTAAAGGCTACGGTAGGCTTATCACAGACGATAAACAGCAGCTTCTTCGCATCGTCGAGGAGAAAGACGCGTCCGAGACCGAGCGCCGTGTGAAGCTCTGCAATTCCGGGGTTATATTCGCAGAAACCCAGCACCTCTTTAGCATTCTTGGATCTTTGACTCAGGGCAATGTGCAAAAAGAATATTACTTAACCGATTGTTTTGCCTTATCGCTTTCACGCGGGGAGCCGGCCCTGGTTTGGCCGACAGACGATTACGGTTCGTTCGATGGCGTCAATGATCGCATTCAGTTGGCCAAACTCGAAGAGCGAGTCGCAGCGAAAATCCGCCAGCGATGGATGGCTGAGGGCGCGACCTTTATCCTTGCATCCAGCACATACATCGAAGCGGATGTGACGATTGGGTCGGACACCCGCATCGGTCCACATGCAAGTTTGATGGGCCGGACTTCGATAGGAAAGGGCTGCGAGATTGGTAGTCATGTCGCTCTGAAAGATGTAAATATTTCCGATGGCGAATGTGTTGCCTCGGGTACAGTGCGAATCCATTAAGCGAAGGGTAAGATGCAATGTGTGGAATCGTTGGTTATATCGGTCATCGCCCCTGTATCAACATTATTTTCGACGGTTTGAAGAAGCTCGAGTATCGCGGCTACGATTCAGCTGGAATTGCGGTTTTGCATAAGGGCGAAATTGCTCTGAGCAAAGAAGCGGGCAAGATCGACAACCTTAAGGCCTCGATTGCAAAACTTCCTCAGGATGCCCAAGTAGGCATCGGCCATACACGTTGGGCGACTCATGGTCTGCCGACGAAAGAAAACGCGCATCCTCACCAAGCGGAAAAGCTCGCTTTAATTCATAACGGTATCATCGAAAATTATAAAGAGCTTAAGCAAGAACTTCTCAATAAGGGGATTCACTTTCGCTCGGAGACCGATACCGAAGTCGTCGCACACCTTGTTTCGGAACAGCTCAAAACCATCCCTTCGCCGATCGATGCTTTGAAAAAAGTGATAGAGCGCCTTGAAGGAGCCTTCTCTTTAGCCTTTGTCGTTGATTCCATTCCTGATCAGATATTCGTGGCGAAACAGGGTTCCCCTTTGGTGGTTGGTCTGGGCGACAAGGAAATCTTCTTCGGTAGCGACATCACGGCCTTCGTTAACTTTACGCAAAAAGCCGTCTTTCTACACGATGGTGATATTGCTCAGATCAGCGCGAGTGGAATCAAACTCTGGGATAAGACCGGAGCAGAGGTCCCTCCCAAGGTCACGTACGTTCAATGGTCACCTGGCAGCGCCGACAAGCAAGGCTTTCGCCACTACATGCTTAAAGAAATTCATGAGCAGCCTCGCGTGGTTTCGGCCACGACCCAGGCTTTTGTCACCGGCAACTCACTGAATCTTGAGGCACTTGGTCTTGAAAAGATCGATCTGAAAAAGCTTAAATCGCTTCATATCGTGGCTTGTGGCACAGCTTATTACGCGGGCATGGCTGCCAAATATTTCCTTGAGCCGCTCCTCGGAATCTCAGTGAATGTCGAACTCGCGAGTGAGTTCCGTTACCGAAATCCTTATTTGATGCCGAACGGCGAAACGATGGTTATGGCCATCTCGCAGTCCGGTGAGACGGCGGATACTCTAGCGTCGATCAAACACGCGAAGGAAAGGGGCTGTCAGATCTTCAGTATCTGCAACGTAGCCTACTCCAGCATTCATCGCGAAAGCGATTCGGCTTTGCTCATGCATGCCGGTCCCGAAATCGGTGTGGCCTCGACCAAAGCGTTTACTTCGCAGGTCCTTTGCGCCTATCTTTGGGCACTTGGCGCTGCGGTCAAACTTGGCAAGATCTCATCCGATGAGCTTGCGTCCATTATTCAAGACCTCAAAGCTTTGCCTCTTTATCTCGATCAAGCTTTGAATACGGAAGAACAAATCGCCGAGCTGGCCGGCAAGCTCTATCAATATCCGAACTTTTTGTTCATCGGCCGTGGCATGAGTAACGTCATTGCCCTTGAAGGCGCGTTGAAGCTCAAAGAAATCTCGTATATTCACGCCGAGGGTTATGCCGCAGGCGAACTCAAACACGGCCCCATCGCCCTCGTGGACAAGCAGATTCCTATAGTCGCGATACTTCCTCATGACCACTACTATGAGAAGACCCTGTCGAACGTTGAAGAAGTCTGTGCGCGCGAAGGTCAGGTCTATGGTATCGGAGATGAGCGCGACGCTCGTCTCAAAGAAATCTGTATTCAGGTGATTCCTTGTCCACAGGTGAAAAATCCTGTGTTCCAAGCGATTCTATCGACTGTCGGCGTTCAGTTCCTTTCGTATCACATCGCTGTGAGACGCGGGACCGATGTTGACCAGCCCCGTAACCTTGCCAAGTCGGTTACGGTGGAATAAGCCCATTTAGGAAGTAGAT
>JAZKGL010000077.1:0-19453 GCA_040385935.1 Bdellovibrionota bacterium | reverse complement strand
CTTGGAAAGCGCATCTCAAGCATGATCTCGTCGAGTCCTTATTAGGGTCTCTCACAATGCCCAATCAAGGAAGTGCACAGACCGTGCCGTGGGCAAAACCTACGAGAAACCAAAGCGCAGAAAGCAGATTCTCCAAATTCATACGGAAGGATGCATGAAAATCGCGATAACATGCTCCGAAAAATATTCGCCTAAACAGACATAGGAACGAAGGAAAATCAAAGCGTAAGATTCCATTTCGCAGTTTTGATCGGTACGCCGTTCAAATGAATAGCCAAAACATGCGCGCCTTCATAATGAACGCGTGTCGTGACAGCCTTAAGTACGTGGGACTTGGTCAGTCTGACTTTTTCCCCAGGACCTAAATCAAAGGTTTTCCATTTAAACACCTTCGGACTCATTTTACCGTTGGCTTTTTGATAGTGGATCGCATAATCCAAAACGATCTTTTGCTTTTTCGAACTCTCCGACGTCAGCTCGATGCTAAAATCCATCCTCTCACCTAGCTCCAAAATTTTTTCACTCAATTTAAACCCAGTGACCTTCACTTTCGCGGCGGTATTCACGCCTATGGCTGTGAGAGCCCCGGCGTGCCCGGCCTTGATCAATGATCTAAGCGAATGTTTGGTGATCCAAAGAAGGCGAGCTTTCTCTTCAGTAGTCTCGGCCTCTTTCTGCCAGCTGCGCAGAACTTTGATCACATAGTCGGGATGATCTTTGGCAATATCGTTGAGATGATTGGCCACACTCTTACGAACATAGAGTTCTGGATCGAACTTCAACGCATTCAAAATAGGGCGTGTTGGCGAAGGATCTTTAACCAGCTCACTCAATCGCTCACCCCAGGGGAGTCGAGGCCGCGAGCCTTCGCAGGCCCAACGCCTGAGGTGAACGTCCTCTGAGGCGGCGCATTGCAAAAGATAGGCTAGAGTTTCTTTAGGCGATTGAATGAGAAATGGTCTAACCGCAAACTCGGAGGTAAAAAGTCGCGTGAAAACACTCAGCGCATCCAGGGAGAACTTGACTTGATCAAGCCCATAGGTTTGCACAAAGTCAGTATAAGGCCAAAGATCAAAACCCCGAATCGTCTCGTCCTTTACTGAATGAAGAAGGATAGCAACGGCTCTCTCGTAATCCTTAGGCAAGAGATCCCGAAGAGCGGACCTCACACGCTGCACGCGAGCTTTAAGCTCAAGAGGCTCCAAATCTTTTTGAACAGCCACAAAGGATTTGAGAGAGAACTGAGGATAAACAGAAAGAATGGCCTTGCCGACACGCCGAAGGTGTTCGGGCCCGATGCTGAGTTTGAAGGCGGACATGAAAGGCCTTTTTCGGATCAGGGAATAGGATGAACGAGGGGATTTGTGATCTCGTCAAGCCGTTCGGCACCCCATTCCAGAGGTTTGATATCTTCACTTATCGCTTTCGCGAGAAAATAATCAAGATCGGAAACTAAGGTGAGGTCGATAAATTTCAGCCGTATACACGTTGGCACATAACTTAAGCCATTGAAGAGCTTTCCATCCAACCAGCTTTTGATAACCCAGTGATTGGCAGGAACCAGATGATAGGCCTGATGAAACGATGCACTAGCTTCATAGGTGGCTTCGCTTGGAATCGGCGATTCGCATAAAAATGCATAGCGCTGAAGAGCCTCGCACTCCGCCTTGAAAACCGCATCCTTCAGAGTGAATCCCGCGCCGAATGCACAAATCTGATGAACCTTGTCCGGGTCCTTCGGCTCTAAAAAAGCCGCCGCAACGTACATCGGATCTCTAAACGAATCGGTCATCTGCGAGCCGAGACTGTAAGTCGAGCTTTGGTAGATATCCTCAAAGCTCAATTGGGGAAATAAACTCATCGAAGGATCAACAAGCTGAGGCTTTATGCGTCCGCGAAACGATTCGAGAACGAGATGCCGCTCCAGCAGCTCGAGAGCCGCGGCCCGACAGGCCGCGCTCCAGCTTTCATGCAAAGCGACACCATTCGATTCAACGACGCGAAATCCAGGACGGCTCGCAGCAAAAACCTGGGATCGATCGAGCGAAGACACTTCTTTCCCCGAGTCGGGCAAACGAACTTTGTACGATTTGAGTGGAACCTTGAGCAGATGTTCAACAAGCCAGATGCGTTCTAACAACTCATACCGCGCCTTAGGCTCTGAGTCGTCAAGACTGGATGAAGAACCCATGACTGCACCCAACTTGGGGTGAGTGTAACGAATCGCATCGATCTTAATCTGAGCCTTACCCAGACTAACCCGCGAATCGATTCGACCAGCCAGTGCCCATCGTGGATTCTCATCCACCGAACTGTCTTTTTGCATCGTTTCTACCTACACCAAACAGGCTTTGAACATTGCGATATGCAGCTTGATAAAAGCATCGATTTGTTTCTCAACCGCTGCGCGCATATCAGTCGTTTCAGGCAAAAACTGTTCAATGGCCTCGATACCTTCCGAGGTATGATGAACATCGAGTTCGGCGTGTTTAGTCAAGACTTCGACCGGCTCATCCCCAAAGCCGCATCGGCTTAATCCAGCTTTCATTTTATCAGCGACGAGAACGGTAAGGTATTCGGTGTAATAGATGTAGGAGATATAGATTCGAGGGTCGGCTCTGATCATACGCTCTATCTCACGCACGTAGTCCCACATCTCGAGCGAGACTTGAGGATAGAACCTCATAGATTCTTGACCACTTACACGCTCAGGCGGATTTATGAGCGGTTCGAGCTTTGCCCTATCGTCGATAGCCCATTGATCATGGCCTTGCTCTTCATCAAATTTATGACGAAAGTATTCAGCCAGCTCAGGATGCTCGATCGACGTTTCGATAGCGAGGCGAAGGTGGATCGGAGTGTGTTTGATAAGATATTCGATACTGAATAGAAAGTTGGCATAACTTTCGGCCGTTAACTTTCCCGCTTGCAGCTGAGCATTGAAAGGTTCTGTCTTGAGATAATGAGAGTAGTCTTCGGTTTTTCGCTTTACACTTTCCGCAATGTTCATTTTCCAATCATCTCCGGACTAAGGAGAGCCCGTGTGGGCTCTCTTGTTCATCAGAAGGAAAGCTGCGCAGCCTCAGGGCTGAAACAAACTTGAGCGGCTTCAGGGCTGAAACAGACCTGAGCGGCTTCTGGACTAAAACAAACAAGAGCGGCGTCGGAACTAGATGAAAGTTGAGCGGACTGAGCTGGACTGAAGGATAGCGATGCGAATTCTGCTTTAGACATGCGAATCTCCAGGAGTTGAGTGGCTGATACTTTCAAAAAGTATAAACGCAACTCAAAGAGTAATTCTAGATAAAAAGTCGCAGCGGCAATTTTTTAAAAAATTAGACTCTTGCCTGACGAAGCACAGCCTTGAGTCTGTGGGCACTCTGACGAATAGCAAGTAAAATGGAGACCCATAATTTTTCATTACGTCGAATCACGACCGTGAATGTCGTTCCATGATTCGAGACTGATTCCTCTTTCATCACACTTCGGATCTGGAGCGTCCCACGGTAGTCCCTCAGACAGTTCTTTACGATCGAAAGCCCAATGCCGAGCCCTTTCTCACCAGCGGTTCCAATGTGAGAAGGGATCTGGCCATCCTCACGCAGCATCTCCAGAATTCGAGGGCTGGGTATGCCCTGGCCTCGATCGCGAACACTGATCTGCACGTGCCTAGACCCACGTGCGTCGGCTGTCACTGAGATATCTGTGCCCGGTTCTGAAAATTTGATCGCGTTGGAGAGAATGTTACCTAAGATCTGCTGACTGAGAGTTGAGCGGTTCATATTTATTTTTAAATCAGAGCTAAGCACTCGAAAACAAATTCTGATTTTCTTTTGTCGGGCTCTCTCTTCATACGCAAAGCTCAGGTCGCTGAAGACCTCGTCTATGGTCGTAAGCACCTCCTTCTCATCGCCTGCGATTTGGATGAGGCTTCGATCATGCACCTGTTTGACGATGTCCTCGATAGACCCTGCTGCGCGGAGCACTTGCCCCCGACTTTTATCGATTCCGATGGTATGAGCGTAGTCGGTAGACATTTTGATGATCGCAATGGAGTTCATGAGATCATGGGAAATCTGTCTGAGGACTTGGGTTTTGAAGAGAGATTGAGCGGCTTCTCTTTCCATAATTTTGAGCTTCGAACTTAAAGCGATCGACATAAGCACCATCTCACAGGTCTGACCAATGAGTAAGGCATTCAGGGTAAAGGCATTTAATTTCAGAAAGCCCGAAGGAAGACTGAGGAAAATCACGATGCCTATTAAAAAGAAAAGCAGAGCCAACAAATAAAAACGAGACGGATAGAACCCGCGTCTAAAACTTTTCACGCCCGCCGTCACGAGAAGGATGACTCCGATTTGGTAGTACTGATCGGCAAAGGCTGCTTGTCCAGGTGTAAACGAAATGATTTCCCGGATGCCAATCACCGCGACGCCGAACATATAGAACAACATCGCGCGATCGAGCCTTGGAAATTCTTTTTTCGTGTTCAGAAAATTTCTTACGAAAAGAAAAGTCGTGAAGACCCCAACCGTACTGTAGGGGGAGCCAATCAAATTCCAATCGAGGCCGCCCCACTCGGCTATCGAAGCCGGGAACTTTATCGCGATAAAGGCTAGGTGGCAGTTCACCACGGAAAAGAGGAGGTAATAGAGGTATCCTCTTTGCCGGATGAGAAGGAACATCAAAAAGTTGGTTAGAAACGCCGTCATGAAAACTCCGAATATGAGCGAGAGCAGCATATTCTCCGAATTTTCCTCTTCGACGAGATCGACATTCCTTTTTAATAACAACTGCAGATTGAGAAACTGACTCGAGGTGGCGCGAACGAGGTACCTGCCTACCGAACGTGGCGCCTGACTAAGCATGGCCCCTGAGCGTCTCCCATCTGTCTCCTGCAGCTCATGAGGGAACGGATCGATTCGATAAGTCTGCAGTTCGACAACAGGGTAGACAGCCGTCAGAGTTACATCTGACACCAAACTCTTATTTTCTATCTCCAGGTAAATCCAGTATGCGGCGTTCGAATAACCCTTGGCGAGTTCGCCATCACGGGGCCTTCTAAACTCCGATAGACGTGCGAATACCTTCTCAGCCGTTAGCTTTTGGGACCTATCTTCTAAAATCTTAAAGTTATTTTGAACGTCAAGAGCTTGACCGTCGAATACGAGAGTCGCTCCGAAGCTGGCTTGAGAATAACTGGAGAGTGCACCAAACCCTATCCAGCTTATCAGAAACAATAATAACTTACGCATGAGTGGCCTAATTAGAGAAACTATCTAGTCTCAGAATTTCGCAGCGAATAAAACCATTTTTTGTATATTTAGCCAACATGACACACACCTTCGCTACTCGATTTCTTAACTTTTCCCTAAGTTCGATGAATTATAAATGTTAATTACCGACCAAAGGAGGCCTGGGAAAGATGAATTCGAGCAAAAACACACACTCGGTTATTTTAGGTTACGTACTTTGGATTTTTGGTTTTCTCGGCGCCCATCGATTCTATTACGGGAAAAAGATTACAGGCACGATCTGGTTTCTCACCCTAGGTCTACTCGGTGTGGGCTGGTTGATCGATCTGTTTTTGATCCCATCTATGGATCGTCAGGCTGAACGACGCTACCGCGAAGGTGCCTATGATTATAACGTCGCTTGGGTGCTGCAGACCTTCTTTGGAATGTTTGGTGTGCATAGATTCTATCTCGGTAAAGTCTGGACGGGTCTAATCTATCTACTTACTTTTGGCCTTTTCGGTGTAGGATATCTCTACGACTACTACATGCTTAACGAAATCGTTGATGATCGAAATCGCGATCATCCGATCAACCGCATGCCCTTAGCTTATGGTAGGTAGTCGGTTGGAGGTGTGATCGATGAGAAGCATAATCTTGAGTTGCATTTTGGCTTTTTTCAGTTCTTCAGCCTTGGCGGGGGAATCCATTGCGGTTCCGCCCATGAAAGAGTTCCACGATCTAAAACAGATTTACAAGACTGATGGAACCCCTCAGGTTCTGCTCGTCCTGCACTTGCCTAAAGGCCCAGGAAAAGCTTTTATCGAGGTCTATAACCACACCGGTCGTAACCTCGCTATTTTCCAGTTCAGCCTCCACTCCGTGGGCCAAATCGGAGACTTATCATTTGAAGATATTCCTGCTGGTTGGTCGGGCGTGAAGGAAACAGGTTTGAATAACATTCGTGAGCTGACTATCATCTCACCACGCGCGATTGACGATAAGGCGAATGAATTCAATCCTAAGCTGGTCATTCATTATGAAATCGGCAAAATCAAAAAGTTTACGGGTGGGACGAAAAAAATCAAACCTTAGTTTACCCTCCGATCTCGTCATAACCGCGACCGACGAATTGTAGGATACAAAATCCGTTTCCAAACGGGTCGGAGAGTGCAACGATCCTTCCCCATTTATGCTCGCGAATAACGCTACCCTTCATACGAATGGCGCCGGCTTTCTCGGCTTTCTTCAAGGCCTTTTCGAGATCGTCGACGACGAAGTCGAGATGTATTGGCGTCCAGTGGCGATCATAATGCCTTAGACCATCATAGTCGGCGTCAGGAAAAGGTTTACTGCCCGCTTCTTTTTCAAGGAGATATACGGTAAATCCCTGATGATCCATCTCCAGGCCGCTCGTTCCGAATCGGCGTTTGGAGGTCATGGCAAAAGCATTCTTATAGAATTCCTCTGCAATCACCAGATCTTCGACATCAATGTTGATCAATAGGTTTCGGTGCATATAGCCTCGCTCTGCTTCTTAGAAACTCCTATTCAGTTTCTAATCCGTAAACGAATAATAGCACTTTTCCCACCGACGGGTAGCAAAGATTATCTGCGTAAAATAAGGATTTTATGCGATGTGAATGTCCACCACGCGATTAGCATGGGCGGGCGCGGTCGCTTTCTTATCCAGAGCCGCCATGGCCAGCAGATGTTTGGCGGCGAGAGGACTACCGCCGCAGTTTTTAAGTGTTTTCGCAATCCGCCGGGCCGCATTGCGAAACTCGGGTTCGAAGAGCACTCTCTCAGTCGTCTTCCAAAGGTCAACACTTTTCACCCGTTCAAAGTGAACGCGTAGTCCAGCACCTGAACGGACAAGCTGTTCAGCAATAACCGGTTGATCATCCTTGATCGGAGCAACAACGGCAGGCACTCCATGAAAGAGGGCCTCAGTGAAGGTATTGTGCCCGCCATGGAAAATCACGGCATCCACTAACGGAAGGATTTCAAGCTGAGGAATAACTCTTCGAACAATGAAGTTATCGGGGATATCGCCTAACATCTCAGGCGGCGCCGATACGATCACTTGAACTGGTTTATCGGCGAAAGCCTCTTTGACTTTGGTATAAAATTTCTGCGACCGATCGGCGTTAACCGTGCCGAGCGAAAGATAGATTTTCTTCGTATCGTCTTTGAGATCGTCCCAAGGGAATGCAATAGGCGCGATATCGCACTCATTGCGAAGGGATGGTCCGATAAATTGGAAAGATTCGGGAACTTCTTTATCCTCGCCCACCAGCTCGTGAGTCGAAAGGATAAGGACCATATCCGGCGACAAATCTGGTCTTTCCCAACGATCGAGGCCGTATTTATCTTGAATCTGCCCAAGTATCTCCACCATCCACTCTTTAACTTTAGGAAACTGCGCGATGGGATTAAAGACTGCGGCCGGCGTCGTTGCAAGTGTCGCCCAGGGAATATTCATCCGCCTTGCAGCGAGAGCACCTGCGAGTGCTTGCTGGTCGCAGAGAATGACATCCGGTTTGAAAGTGGAAATAGCGTCTTGCACACCCGCGAGCATAGCTTCGGCCAAGGGAATCAGAAAATCTTGATAAAAGAATTGAAACGATTCAAGACCAGACACGCGCTGCGCTTTTTGCATCCAGGCTTCATTTATGCTTTCAATTCCAAGATTATATAAAGGGATCAAAGGAAGATCGGAGGGAAGAAGAGCTTTCACACGAGTACCACAACCAACCCAAGCCACTTCATGGCCTTGATCCCGAAGAGATCGGCCAATGGCTAAAGTGGGATTTACATGACCAGCCAAGGGAGGAACGACAAACAGTATCTTCGTCATTGTAGCTCTCGCGTGAAACTGGGTGACTTGCGATAAGGAAGGACGACGGTAGCTGCCGTGAGTTCCTGAAGACTCTCAATGGCCTGAATGATCCACTCTTTCACTAGGTCGGTCTTTTCCCACAGCACCGAGTGGCTCGCGTCTTCAACGACGCGAAGATTGCACTGAGGCATGAGTCGACTCAAAGCCATGGCTGTCGTGAGGATATCAGATTCCCCGCCGTAAATTGCGTGCGTGGGTGCGGCGATCGATCGGATATCCTCGTCGGTCATCAGCGTCGCTGATCTTACATCATCGAGTAGCGTTGTCTTATAGAGCAAGTCCTCAGCATTCATCGCGAGCTTGCTACTTTTTCTTTTGCTGCTTCGGCCAAGCCAGTTTTGAAAATTCTGGGTAATCACCTGATCGCGCTCACTGCCTTCGAGACTAAAGGAATTGAGCATCATTTCACGCCACTCAGTATTATTCACCTGGGCATCGACGAGAACTAAGCCTTGCACACGATCAGCATACGTCTTAGCGAAGTTAAGGGCGAGCAAACCACCAAAGCTGTTGCCGACCAGTATCACCTTTTTATGGGGCACGATATGATCGAGGAGCGTACGAAGATCTTCGCGATGATCCTCGATCGCATAACCAGATCTCGGTCGATCGCTAAATCCATGACCGCGCATGTCGTACAGTAAAACATCGTAATTCTGAGCCACGGGATTTGCGAGAGTGAAGAACCAGCTGGAGAGGTTATCCATAATTAAACCATGCAAGAAAACGACGACCGCCGAATTCCCCGTATGGGTTCTATTCTCGAGGAGTTGATAATGGAGGTTTGTCGAACCGACCTTGAGAAAGCTCATGGAAAAAATCCTCCAATTATCGCAGCAAGGTCATGCGGACGTTCCGAGGGCAAATAATGTCCGCCCGCAAGCCAACTCAGATGACTCTTGGGTAAAGTCCGATCGAGTCTTTGAGCGACATCGACTAGTTGAGACTCGGTTCCGTAAATAAGCTGCACCGGTAAATTAAGATCACGCAGATCGGCATCATCGATGTCCGATTCTTGTTTAAGGTTTTCAATAAGCTCAGTCTGTGTCACAAGAAAACTTAGGCGGTCTATCAATTTTTTGGCCTGACGACTGCCTTTAGCAATCTGATCCTGAATGTCTTTCGGGAGAGCTGCCGCCTGATCGTCAGCGCTGAGTCCTAAAAATTCGTCGATTTGCAGCCCTCGACCGGGCGGCAAAGGGCCTTCGACTATCACGAGTTTGTCGACGAGGTCAGGGAATTCTTTCGCGAAGTGAAGGGCTATAAGAGCCCCATAACTATGACCAACGAGAGAAACACGAGAAAAGCCCTGACTTTCGAACAAAGCCTTAAGATCACTCACCATCGTCTTTAAATCGTAACCCTGACTCGCCTTAGCACTCATTCCATGACCACGCAGGTCATAGACAACGACTCTATGGGACTTCGCTAAGGCACTGGCCGCACCGAAATACCACGTTGCACTATTTCCGAGCAGCAGACCATGTATCATGATCACAGGAGAGCGGTTGCTTCCCTCGGCCCCAAGACAGTGATAATAAAGATCAGCGTCCTTTAGATTTAAGCTTGGCATTGTTTTACAAAGCCCACGATATCGGAAACCTTAAGGTTTATGATTTCGCCTAATTCTTTGCTTGCGAGCCACGACGCAAAGTCGAGGTCTGAGCCAAAGGATTGTTGAAGCTTCTCAGACAGCACGACAAACTCTATGCTTTCCATCTCTAGATCACGACTGAACGAGGTCTCAAGCGAGATCTCCTCGTCGTTCATATCCACGGACTGGCCTATAATCTCTTCGATGAGGTTACGGACTTCAGACAATATATCGGTATCGCTTTTGAGAGCTGCACTGGTTTCTGTTTGCATGAGGATTCATCCTTCTTTCTGACTGATTATATAGGCGCCGACCTTAGTGCTGCGGATTAGGCTGCCTTTAACCTGTATCCCGCTCGGGCTGACGCTTTCAATAGGAAACTGCCGAGGATCGCCTTGCAGACCTAGACCTGTGGATTTGGCAAAAGCCTCTTTCGCTCCCCAAAAACGGGTGATCCATTCCGAAGAATTTTCGCTAGGAATCATATCCATTTCGCTAGGAGTGAAGACGGTCGTGGCAAAACCTCTTTCGCGCGTCTCGATCTTTTCAATATCGATGCCGATGCCTGGCATTGGACTTACACTGGCCACACCCATACCCGGTTTATGCGAAATCGTAACGTTGAGCATGAAGTCGCCGGGAAGCTCGCTTATGTAGGGCTTTCCGTTCGCATCATTTTCGATCCAGATTTCGGCGGGATAGATAGGTCCTTTATGACCATTTGTCCAAAGATACTGTCTCACAGCATCCTTGGCCGCGACACGGCCACAGATCCACGATTGTTTGTGGCGGCCAAGCTTCGAATAAACCTTGCGCTCCGCTTCGCGCAGATAACGCTTTGCGAGATCGTCGGCTATCGTATCGCTGAAGTATTCGCGTTCAAAGAAGCTAAAGCCTTCTTTGTGACTTGAGAGAACCGAAATGCCCGGTTTGAGCAGAAAGCTCCAGAGCGTGTCGTCGCACTCAAATCGCCATTTTTCCCAGCCGCTTATTGTTGCCCAGATGCGCCCTTCGTGAACCAGCTCCATCTTAAACATGATGTCGCGCGCTCGAACACGAACCGTGCGAACATTACAGGTTACAAGCCCACTTTTAGGCTCGGCACCGTAGAAGTCGATCCGTTTGATTCGAATCGGCATCGCATACTTGTCTTCGCTTAGAGCCTGCATGATCCATAGACCTGCAATCTGCCCGACGTTGTCGAGCAGCGCCCCGGGGACAGACTTAACTTGGATGATTCCTTGAATTCCATCATCGCCTACCCTCGGCAGATCTTCGACACCTTGATAACGTGGGCCGTGGAAGAGATATCCTTCTTCGTAGACAGTCTTAGGATCGATACTTGTCATGCGAGGATTTATCAGAGTTTCGAACTGGGATTCAGGCGAGTGGGAATAGGCGGCCCCAAGGACCACTGTCAAAGCAAAGTGCCCGCTAATCTCGACCTTAAGTCTACCCTTGCCATCATAGTCCACCTTAAGTTCGATGGATTTGGGTTCCTCGACCGAGAGCCACTTGGTTGCCGAAATGCTCTCGACAGCGATAACTTTCCGATCGGGAAACAGATCGCCTCCTAATTTTATTATCAGATCGATCGTCGCGGTCATCGGCATGACAGGAAATAGATCGGATATATTCTTCCAACCCTTTTTCTGCTTATAGAAACAATGGTCCATTAGTTCGGGACGATCACGCAGAGTCAAAGTTTTTTGATAGCTCTTGGCAAACGGCCTTACCTGCTCCATCGCGGCTAGCACTTCGCGTGTGGACAGCTGGATGTCGGCAAAGCAAGCCTCAAGTTCAGCCAGCAAATCGAGTCCAACTGTTTCGGCGCGCATAGGCACGACTTCAGTTTCTGCGGCACTGAACACAAAGTTTGGTTCGGGCTCTGGCTGCAAAGCCTCAGGTAGAATTCGCTCCCAATCAAAGATTGCGCCTTCAACAAAGAGAGCGAGACAGGATTTCTGAAGAACTGAGAGCCCCGAGCGATTCGGAGTCGCCATACTTAGGCAAAGATGAGGCGTGCCGCGCAGGGTATCGTTGATGAAGCCTGGCAGACTGCCCGCCCCTACTTGAAGAAAGACGCGAACACCTTGTTCATATAAAGTCTTAGTCAGCTCACGAAAACGCACCGGCTCAAGCAAATGTTGGACGAGCAGGTGACGAAGCGCCGTCTCATCGCTCGGGTATGGGGCACAAGTCGTAGCGGACCAAAGCGGAACGCGCGGCTCGCTAAAAATCATAGCCTGAATATTTTTTTGTAGGGGTCCGATGTAATCTTTAAACAAAGACGTATGAAAACCGGACTTGAAATCGAGCTTTTGCGCCATGATTTTTTTGATGCTTAAGATAGCGATCGCCGCATCGACACTGGCTTCATCGCCGCAGATTATGCTTTGATGGGGGCAATTGTCGTGACTAAGCTCGATACGGGGCAAATTTTGGATAGCGTCTAAAGCGGTTTCATAGCTACAGCCAAGCGCTGCGAACACAACACCCGGGACAGGAAGCATTCCAGGCCCGAGCGTTTCCAATACCGAATCCACCGTATCGGAAACGGTGAGTCCACTAGCAACGATTCCGCTCCATTCACCAAGACTATGACCGAACATAAGATCAGGCTGAAGACGCAGCTTGCGAAGGATACGCGTGTAAACATCGGAGATATGAAAGACCTCAGCGCCTCGACTTTCGAGACTGTCTGCGCTTTCGATCGCGCGGTAAGGGATTCCAAAGTATTCAGCGACCGGCACGACCTCCGGCTTCAGAAGTGAGTCGATACCAGGGTACATAAAAGCGAGCTTTCCACCGTTTTGCAGCAAAGCGTCCTGACTGTACCAGATATCCTGCAACCCGTGAACCGACTTGCCTTTGGCAATAATTTTCTCGGCCCGGGCGATACGCTCAGGCGTGGGATTTATCATTGCGAGACGAAAGACAGCCCCTTCTTCCATCCGCGATTCTTCGGCCCGCAACGCGCTGAGTAAAGCTTTTTGCGTGCCTGTTGCGATAAGGAGGGCCGGTTCGAATCCATTGCCTTTCATGCTTGACCAAAACTTTCTGGCGATCCACTCATGATCACGACCTGACGTGTGCTTTGTTCGCCAAAACGCAACTCGTCGAGGAATTTCTGACTGCCGACATGCGGAGGTATGAGTCCGATACCGCGGCGCTTGTATTCGTTTTCCAGCTCAGGCGTGACCATACCGGTGCCGCCCCATGGCCCCCAGTTGATCGATAGCGTTCGCCCTTGAACCTTTTTCCCAAGGCTTCGAGCGACGAGGTCAAGCGCGTTGTTCGCCGCCGCATAATCGGTTTGGCCACGGTTGCCGAAACACCCAGCGACGCTACTAAACAAGGCGACAAACTTAACATCGCTTTGCAGTTTGGCTTCCAGCACTTCGGCCGGATTCACCTTGGTCTCAAAAACCAGGGCGAAGGATTCCGCCGATTTTTCGAGGATCAACGAATCACGAAGAACGCCCGCCGCGTGAATCACGCCATCGATTCGGCCTTCAAGATAAAGATCATCGATAAGCTTTGAGAGCTTCTCTTTGCTTCGAACATCGAAGCAGTGATAACGCGTGCGCGAACCAAGACTTTCAAGCTGCGCGAAGGTGTCACGCATTTCCCGGTCGTTCAAGATGCGGCGGCACTCGGCTTCGATTTCCGAAGGCTTTTTAAAGATCTTAGCCGCAATGAAATGTTTGCGAAGCCCGGCAAAGTCTTTGATGGAGACGGTCGAGTCGTCTTCACGATCAGCGATCGGAGAACGGCCGACGATTTCAAATTTACAGCTGTACTGCTGAGCGAGTTTCATAGCGATCTGCGCAGCTATACCACGAGCGCCGCCTAGCATAAGGACTACCGAATCCTGCTTGAGTGAAAACTTTTCTTTGCCAAAGTCGGTGATTAAAGGCACGGCTACCATCTGTCGCCGGACACCAGCGGCATAACCGACTTCGACCAGCGGATCGCCCGAAATCAGTTCCTCAAAGAGATAACCCGCGAGACGACTCGCATCCTCCTTGACATCCAAATCGATGATTTTGACTTGTTTGCCTTCGAACTCTTTCGCGAGACTCTTGAATAGACCCGAGATTCCCCGATTTAAATCCTGACCCGAATCGCCGAAATTTCCGCCTCGCGTAGTCACGCCGAGTATGGCGTGAACATTGGTTTGGCATGCATATTTCAAAGTCGTGAAAATCTCTGTCGGCTTTGATCCAAACGAATCATCGAGCAGTGAAAGCATGATCAGACCATCGGCTTTTTCATCAGACGAAATCGTTTGACCGATAGGCAGGAGTTTGACCTCGGCCTTGGCATCGATCAGACGTTTGGCGAGCGCGCGGGCGACTCCGAGTTTGTCTTCGAGCAGTGTGAACGAACGACCTTCTAGATCGATAGAACCTTTAGCCGTTGAAAGAGGTGCCTCTTCCATTCGAAAGAGGTACTGGCTCACGTGAGCCTCGCTCTGCGTTTCAACGGCTTGCAGCTTTGGGCTTTCGGTCTCAGTCACTCGGCTTTCGGGTTTGACGAGGAGCGCTTCGAGTGCGGCGATGAGCTGGCGCAAGGTTTTGATGCCACCAAGCTTTTCTAGGTTTCCGCCTTTGGTATTCAATTGATCGCCTAGACGCTCGGAGAGTTCGGCCAGGATCTCAAATCGTTTGATCGAATCAATACTGAGATCCGCTTCCAAATCTTGATCGAGGTCGAGCATATCGGTGGGATACCCGGTTTTTGCACTAACGACACTCAAAACTGTAGCGGGCAGATCGAGCGCAACTGTCTTTTGGGCAACCAGCGAAGCCGCGGAAACATCAATCGATCGCTCCTCGCGCGGTGCAGAACTCGCGCCCTGAACCCGCGGTTTTGCAGCAATTTGCTGTGTGAGAACGGGTGTTGATGTCGTTGTAATGACATGGGTGACTTCGCTACCGAGATATTGAAGCATCACTTGTTTTTGACTTTCGACCATCAGGCGCATCGCCTGAAGGTAGTCCTTGACCACCCCTTCGCGGGTTTCGTTGGACGATCCCATGTTCGACATATCCACTTTGAATTCTCCTGGTTTGAGACCACCTTTAGGAATCGACCCGAACTTCGGCGCCGACAAATGTCCATTCACTAACCAAAGCGTTTGGCTCGGCACATACTGCGCGAGCTTTTGTAGATCATAGATTTCCAGATCTCTACCGGAATAAAGGATCTCGGGATGAATCGCTACGCCGAGCGTTGTTAGCTCAGCGATGAGAGAGAGAAATTGCTCGAGGGTGTTGCCGGATTTGCCTAGACTACGCGAGACGAACTCTCGTCCATCGAGTATGCGATCCACCAATCCTTTGAGAACAGCACCGGGGCCAACTTCGACGAACAAACGCGCGCCGTCGTCGTGCATCGCTCGCACTTGGTCGACCCACTTCACAGGACTCACGATTTGTTTCGCATAGGCCAATCGAATAGCTGTTGAATTGTTCTCGTGACATTTGGCAGTTGTATTGCTGTAAACAGGTTTTTGCAAAGAATACATCGATATCTTATTGAGAGCCTCAGCAAAATACTCTTCGGCTTTGGCAAGCATCGGTGAATGGAACGCGGCTGACACAGGGATTTTTTTAGCGCTCAGGCCAGCTTTCTTCAATTCGTCTATCGCTCTGTTGATTGCTGCACTTTCGCCCGTGATGACGACTTGAGTGGGCGCGTTGTGATTTGCGATGGTGACATTTAAGTTTTGCAGGAGCGGCTCTAGCGCCTCAATCGTCGCGCTTACAGCCGCCATTGATCCGGATTGGCCTTCGGCGGCTGTCTCGATTGCGAACGCGCGAGCCTCACTGAGTGGAAGTAAATCGCCAGCAGTGATTCCACCCGCAGCCGCCAGAGCGACGAGTTCGCCATAACTATGACCACCGAGCATATCGGCTTCGATACCAAGAGCTTTAAGGAGATCGTAAAACGCTAAATCCACTATCCCAAGGGCAGGCTGAGTGTTTCTGGTTTGTTTTAGAGTCTCCTCACCCCGCGCATCGATCCCGCTAGTGAATATTTTCTGAATCCACTTCGAGCCTAGGGTCAGATGCTGACGCAATTCAGGAAAGCTGTTGAAAATTTCAGCGCCCATATTCACGCTCTGACTGCCCTGCCCTGAGAACAAAACCGCGATCTTGCCTTTGATCTTGTTTGAGCCATGTGCGTGGAAAATGCTTTTGTCAGCGTTATTTTGCGAGCTGACGAGCGCGAGGTCAATTTTCTCTTCCAACTCGCTTACAGATCGTGCGACGAGAGCCGTCTCAACACCTTTTACTTTCTCAGTAACAGTTCGCGCGAGTCGGGCAAGACTCAAAGACGAATGCTTCGTAAGCACAGTCTTCATTTGTTTCAGTTCGTCGCGCGAGGAAAAGAGGAAAAGTTCGGCCGGTGCGCCGGAAACCTTCGGCAGAGTCGGTAGCTCATGGGAGGATAGAACGGTATGGAAATTGGTCCCGCCGAATCCAAAGGCACTCACCGCCGCTTTACGCACGTGGCTCGTCCACGGTCGAGCGATCGGGCTAAAGTAGAACGGGCTTGAGGGACGTTTGTAATAGGGATTTGGTTCGTCGGCATGCAAGGTCGGGGGAATGATGCCGTGATAGATCGCTAAACTGGTTTTGATGACACCTGCAAGCCCTGCTGCGCACTTGGAATGACCAATTTGCGATTTTACCGAACCCAAAGCACACGAGTTCGTAAGGGCACCGGCCTCGGAATAGACCTCACTCAAAGTTTGAAGCTCTGTTCTATCCCCTACAACAGTCCCTGTACCATGGGCTTCGACGAGTTCAATATCGGAAGGACTTACACCGGCGCGTTCATACGCGCGATAAAGCGCACGCATTTGCCCTTCTTTACGCGGAGCTGTTAGACCAAGGCTTTTTCCATCACTGCTTGAACCTATGCCTTTGATGACCGAATAAACTTTGTCTTGGTCGCGGATTGCATCATCAAGTCGTTTCAAAACGATGACAGCCACACCCTCAGCGAGCACGATTCCATCGGCATTCGCTGAGAACGGTCGCGACTTGCCGCTCGGCGACAAGGCTTTCACGCTGGAAAACATGAGATAGTCGTTCACGCTGTTATGAAGATCGGCGCCACCGCATAAGACCATATCGCTTTCGCCGCCGGATAATTCTTTGACGGCGAGATCGAGCGCGGCGAGCGAAGATGCGCACGCGGCATCCACAGTATAATTAGAGCCACCAAGGTCGAGGCGGTTGGCGATTCGACCGGAGATTACGTTTGCAAGGACTCCAGGGAATGAATCTTCGGTGAGCGAAGGCAAAAAGTTGTCGAGGCCTTCGGGAATCTCGCCGGCAAACATCGGAAAGTGCGCACGAAATCCGTAAGCCGAAGCAAGATCGGTGCCAGCTTCGGCTCCGAAGATGACCGAAGTTCTTTCGCGATCAAACGATTTACTCGCATAACCTGCATCCGCCAGAGCCTGTTTTGCGACTTTAAGGCTCAATAGTTGAGTGGGTTCGATGGCAGCCATTGAGTTCGGCGGGATGCCAAATTCCAAAGGATCAAATTCGATGTCTTCGATGAATCCGCCCCATTTGGATATGGATTTATTCGCTTCGCCGAGTTTCTTTGAATAGTACGTTTCTTTATTCCAACGCGAGTCGGGAACCTCTGTGATCAGATCTTCACCGGTAAGTATATTCTTCCAGTAGGACTGAACGTCCTTGGCGCCTGGGAATATGCAGGCCATACCCACGATCGCGACGTCGCTCAGTGCGCGTGCCGGCTCGGTCTTGAGCTGCGTTTCACTCAGTAATCGAGTTGAGCCGCTTGTTATATCTTCATGAAGTTCACGCATCGTGCAAACGGCATGACGCATTTCCGCCACTTGGCCGAGCATATAAAGGCCTTCGGTCTCTTGCCGCTCGTCCGCTACTGCAACAAGTTCAGAGCCCACGCGTTCCAGCCCCTTCGAAGCCAGACGGAGTTTGCCGACGTTAAGGCCTTCGAGTTCAGCCCAAATGGTTTTGGCTTCCATACCGGCGATACGCAGCTCGTCTTTTTTCGCTTCAAAGGCTTGAACAAACGGCGTCTGCGCACAGCGCGTGGCATGACCGGGGGCGGTTTCGAGTAAGGCTGTCTCGGAGCAATTCAAGGCTTCATTCTGGAAACGTTTGAGTATGGCTCCGCTCTCGACGGCCTCTTCCGTAAAGAGATATGCGGTTCCGATCAAAACACCGACTTTGGCTCCGCGAGCCGACAAAGGCGCCGACAGCGCCGCAACGAGCGCCGAGGACTTCGCGTCGTGAATTCCGCCAGCAAAATAGACTTCGATTTCATGAACGCAATCGGAGGCGAGCAGAATCTCAATCTGAGTTTCCCAGAGCACAAAGCTGCTGCGAGGTCCGACGTGCCCACCGCACTCGCGGCCTTCGAACACAAATTTCCGTGCACCGTCTTTTAGAAATTGTTTCAACAAACCAGGCGATGGCACATGCAAATAGGTCTTTATCCCGCGTTTTTCAAAGGCCTCGGCTTGAGACGGCCGACCACCCGCGATGAGAACAGCGGTGGGAGCAAAGTCCTCGAGGACCTCAAGTTGCTGCTGATGAAGTACATCGGGCGCAAAACCAAGGATACCTACGCCCCAAGGTTTATTTCCGAGCTTTTCCGCCGTTTCTTGAAGTATCGCTCGCGATGCGTTTTTGCCCATGAGCGAAAGGGCTAAGAACGGCAATGCACCGTTCGTAGAAACCGCCTCGATAAATTCGGCTTTATCGCTCACGCGGGTCATCGGCCCTTGCGCAACGGGGTAGCGGGTGCCGTTGGCGACGGCAAGCGCAGCTCCGGGAGCAAAGGCCAGATGAGCCTTGGCTTGACGAAGGTGTCCTTGACTCGATCGTGTCATGGCTTGGACGAGAGTTCGAATATTCCGATATTTTTCGGCAAGGCCTTTTGCAAAACTTAGATCTTGCCCTGCGGGAATGAAATGATTTTTCAAACTGCCGGCACCGAGTTTTTCGGCGAAGGCGGTTCTTCCGATATCGCTTTCGTGTGGGATTTTAAGATCAGGCCGTGTGAAAACCTGATGGGAATGAACGATGCGCGTCTCGGTTCCTTCCATGTGCGAAAGAGCCTGTTTCACCTCGTCCATGATGCTGCACTCAGGAAAAAGCATAAGCTGCGAATCCAACACCACAGCCGCTGCGCCAGCAAAAAGAGCGGCTGCTGCCGAATGCACACCAATCCCGCCTTGAACCCAAAACGGCAATGACAATGTTGCAATCTCTTGAAGGAGGATAAAGCTCGCCGCCGAACCGATTCGCCCACCGCTCTCAGAGCCTTTGGCTATCAAGCCGTACGGGCGAAACGTCGACACGGTTTCACGCGCTTCTTTCATCGAGCAAACTTGGACCCAAACTTGTTGCTCAGCAAATATCTCCAGCGAAACCGTCGAATTTTTAAGGTCCTCAGCATCGAGCACGACATAGGTGACGTTGGAAGGAAGAGTTAAATTTGGATAAAGATTGAGTTCAGGAATGCGAACACCGAATCCTCTAAGGCCTCTGGTACAGAGCTGATCGAGTGCGGCCAGTCCGGTTTGCGACTGCCGCCCGAGGTCGAGAATACCGAGTGAACCTGCCTTCTGAAAGGCTTCAACTAAGCCCGCATCAGGAGTTTCGAAAGGTGTAAGACCAACGATATTTCCAAACTTCATAGAAT
>JAZKGL010000076.1:0-3785 GCA_040385935.1 Bdellovibrionota bacterium | reverse complement strand
CTCGCCGAAGCGCTGGAATCAGGACACAAGGTCGTGATCTACAGCCAATATGTGGGCATGATTCAGATCATCGCGAATTATCTCAAGGAAGAAGGGATTGGCCACGAGGTTCTCACCGGCCAGACCAAGAATCGCGGGAAAGTAATCGATAAATTTCAGACCAATCCTGAATGTAAAATCTTTATCGCATCCCTGCTTGCCGGTGGTGTCGGTATCGACTTGACCGCAGCATCTGTCGTGATTCATTACGATCGCTGGTGGAACGCCAGTAAAGAAAACCAAGCAACCGACCGTGTCTATCGTATCGGCCAGAACAAGAATGTTCAGGTATTGAAGATGGTCACGCGCGGAACTCTGGAGGAAAAAATCGACCTCCTCATCAGCTCCAAACAACAACTCTTTGAGAAGTTCATGGATCGCGATGAAGAGGTCTTCAAGGCCTTCTCCCGCAGTCAGCTCATCGAGCTGCTTCAGTAAGTTCAAGGCATCTCGCCTTTAGCCTTTGAGGCCAACGTCGAGATAATTTCGTATTCTAAATCTCACCATTTCACGACCGATCTGCTCCAAAGATTCTGCCAAACCTGGAGAATCTTTGCGGCCTGTCGTGATCATGCGAACCGTCATGAAATAATCTTTGGGCTTCCAACCGATGCGCTCTCTGTGGGCGTTCATCAGGTCGTGGATCGCCGTATGATTCCAATCATAAAGTTCGTCCAAGAGTTCGACGAGTTCGTTGAGCATGAGGCGAAGCGCCTGCGCGTCCTTGCCCTTAGGCACGATATCGAGCCCTTCGTAGTGCAAAGCACCGTTGAAGAAGAAGCTGAAATTATCGACGAATTGCTCAAATCGTGTCATGCGATCCTGGAGCAAAGGCCTGAGAGCCAAAAGATAATCTTTGCTGAAGATCTCGTCACGGATGTAGTTCACAAATTCATCAGCCGGCAGCTTGTGAATATAGTGCTGATTAAGCCAAGTGAGTTTCGCCAAATCAAAAACCGGTCCGCCCAGCGAGATTTTCTTTAGATCAAAAACCTCGGTCATTTCTTCGACAGTAAAGATTTCTTTGTCGTCACCAAAACTAAAGCCCATCATCCCAAGATAATTCAAAAGCGTGGTCGGTAATATACCCGCGCGTTTGTAATAGGAGAGCGACACGGGGTTCTTACGCTTGGAGATCTTTGATTTGTCGGCGTTACGAAGCAGTGGCAAATGGCAAAACTCAGGTGCTTCCCAGCCAAAGGCTCTATAAAGCAAAACATGTTTCGGCGTGGAGGAAATCCATTCTTCCGCGCGAATCACGTGCGAAATCTGCATCAAATAATCATCGACCACGTTTGCAAGGTGATAGGTCGGGAAGCCATCGGTCTTCATCAAAACCTGATCATCGATACGATCGACGTCAAATTCTAACTCACCACGAAGCATGTCGTTAAACTTAACGATGCCTGTCGTCGGGACCTTCAAGCGCACGACATTCTTCTCACCAGCCTTGATTTTCGCGTTCACGGTTTCACGGGAAAGCTCGCGGCAGTGACCATCATAACGAGTCGTTAATCCTTCGGCCTTTTGCTTCGCGCGAAGTTCGTCGAGACGTTCAGCCGTACAAAAACAGTGGTAGGCCGTTCCGTTCGCAGTCAGCTTCTCGGAGTATTCCTTATAGATAGGAAGGCGCTCCGACTGACGATAAGGTCCGAATTTTCCACCGTTATCAGGACCTTCATCCCAACTCAGGCCGAGCCATTTAAGACTGGAGAGGATCATCGATTCACTAGAAGATTTGGCCCGCGACTGGTCGGTGTCTTCGATACGTAGAATGAACTTACCCTTGTTTTTCTTTGCGAAAACATAGTTAAAAAGGGCAGTGTAGGCAGTCCCGACATGCGGATCACCGGTGGGGGATGGGGCGATACGAACTCGGACCTCACGACTCATGGGAAATTTCCTTTAGTGAATCTTGTATTTCCGCGGGAAGTTCTTTATACATGATGCTCCCGCGTCAAGGAAGCTTGAAGCAACTGTTATAGAGGGGAGAATTGAAGTCCGCAACATCGATTCTCCCAGCCTGTATTCCGTTTACAATTATCAAAACTCTGGCGGTGCACAAAAATGGATGACAAAGCTACGATCGACGACAAAGAACGCACTAGCCGGCTCTTTATCAACGATATCGACAAGATCGATTGCGCGATTTTCGATCCATCGGTCGGTGTCGTCGGCCAGTCGTGGACTGTGGACATCACCATCGCTGGTAGCCTCGATTCCAATGGCTTCGTCTATGATTTTAGCCATCTCAAATCGCTTGTGAAACAAGTCTTGAAATCGACGATCGATCACACGCTTGTGATTCCCGTTCAGTCAAAGCTTGTTCACTATCAAGAAACCGATCGCGGCGAACTCTGGCGCCTCCAAGCCAAAAGCCGTTTGACCGGAGTCAACTCGGATTGGACCTATCTTTGTCCAAAAGGCGCTGTTTATCCGATGCGCGCAATCAACGTCACGCGTGAGCTGATCGAAGCGGAATGTTCGCGACTCATTCGCCACCGTCTTCCTGAAGAAATCACTTCGGTCGAAGTTCATTTGCGCAAAGAAGATGTTGTCAGCGGCCAGGCGTTCTTTCGCTACAGCCACGGCATCTCAGGTCATCAAGGCCTTTGTCAGCGCCTATTTCACGGCCATCGCAGCTTGATCGAAGTTCAGGTCGCCGATGAACGTCGTCACGATCTCGAGCAGTGGCTTGCCCACGAAGTCTTGGGCTCGGTCGTTCACGTTGCATCTTTGAAACAACTTGTGAATCCACCGGCCGATATTCGGGCCGGCGCGCGAGCGGAGAACAACCATCCGATCACGATTTCCTACAAAGGAAGTTTGGGTCACTACGAAGCGACGGTTCCTGCCAACCGCGTGTTTATTACCGAAGAAGAAACCAGTATCGAATCCATCGCCACTGAACTCGCTAAGCTAATCGCCCGCGAAGGAATTGAGATGGATGGACCGATTCGTGTGAAGTGTTTTGAAGGGATCGGCAAAGGCGCGATCGCAGAAATTTAGAGATTACTACCGTATATCAAAGCGCGAAGCCCTCATGGACTTCGCGCTTTTTTCATTTTGGAAGCGAATCGTAATAGTCTTGAACGAGTTCTATCCATAGTTGCCAGAGCGGCTCCTGACCTTCGGACAAAAAGGATTCGGGATGGTATTGCACCCCAATCGCCGGCCATTGCCCCTCATTCCATGAAATGCCCTCTATCTCGCCTGACTCGCTCAAGGCCCAGATCCAATCATTGGGAACGGTTCCGCGCTCCACCACGAGCGAATTATAATGAGCGACACGAAAGCTTGTGGAAAACCTGTGAATAAAATCATTTTTGCCGGTCGTATGAACGAGTTGAGTCGAACCGTGAAACGGGCTGAGCGCCTTTGTTATCTTACCTCCTAGGACATGTCCAAGACATTGATGACCAAGGCAGATGCCCAGGATCGGCGCCTTTCCGAGAAGGATTCGCATAAGAGAAAGTGTATCGGGCAAGACTTCCGGACGTTTGGGTCCTGGCGAAACCACCAGCGGTAAGGGGTTTCGCATCAACTTCTGCACGGCATCCCTATCATCAAACGGCACGTAGACCAGCTCGATCGCAGCGTCAGAGAACAAGCGGTCTATCAGGTTAAAACTGAAGCTGTCATAATGATCTAGGAAGGCAACTTGCACTATCGTGACCTTTGGATAAAAGAATGACATCAAAACCGAGACAATTGACGGGCAAAGTCCTCTTAGGCCTTGGCCTCTT
>JAZKGL010000075.1:0-4369 GCA_040385935.1 Bdellovibrionota bacterium | reverse complement strand
GGAAACCACTGATCCCAGCAGATCCCGACACCGATTTTTCCATAACGCGTCGACCACGTTTTAAAACCACTGTCGCCGCTGTTGAAGTAATACTTTTCCTCGTAACCAGGACCATCGGGAATGTGGGATTTGCGATAGACGCCGAGGGCCTTGCCATCGGCATCCACCATCATCAGACTGTTATAGTAGGCTTGACCTGCGGTCTCAAAGAATGAAACCGGCAAGACTACCGAAAGTTCAGCCGCAAGTTTTTGAAAGCGGCTAAGGAAGGGATGACCTTCGACGGGATTCGCCCAAGAGAAATACTCTTCGCGTTCGAGCTGACAGAAATAGTAATTTTCAAACAGCTCAGGCAATAGAATAATCTTTGCACCCTTGGCCGCGGCTTCGCGCACCAAAGCTTCGGCTTTCGTTATGTTCTCCATAACGTTTTTGCCGATTTGCATCTGAACGAGACCCAAAGAAACTGTCATACTCTTCACTCCTAAATCGCGCAAAGATCAGCTAGGCTGCTGCTGCGTAAGACAATGAAAGCTCCCGCCGCCCGTGATGATATAACGAGAGGCTAGGCCAATGACTTCGTGTCTTGGAAAACAGCCTTTAATAACATCAAGCGCTTTCTGGTCATTCACATCACCGTAGGTCGGAACGATTACCGCACCGTTGCAAATATAGAAGTTTGCATAGGTCGCTGGCAAGCGCAGGCCATCTTCCAGATACATGCGTTCAGCCGGCAAAGGCAGTTCGACAACGCGGAACGCTTCGCCTTTGGCATTCTTCGCTGCTTTGAGTATCTCACGATTATTTTTCATGCGTTCGTAGTTGATATCGTCTTTATCCGACGTCATCGAAGTCAGGATAGTCTTCTCATCGGCAAATCGCGTGATGGTATCGACGTGACCATCGGTGTGATCGCCCTCAAGGCCAAGGTGTAACCAGATAAACTGCGTGAAGCCGAGATTATCACGCAGAACCTTTTCGATTTCGGCTCGGCCGAGTGCCGGGTTGCGCGTGGGCGTCTGAAGGCATTGCTCAGTCGTGATACACACGCCTTCGCCATTCACTTCCAAAGATCCGCCTTCCATCACCACGGACAGATCATAACGCGGAACGTTTACATAACGAGTAATTACCGGCGGAACAAGGTTATCGAGGTGCCACTCATATTTTTGCCCCCAGGAGTTGAATTCCCAGTTGGTCGCGCGAATCTCGCCCGCATCATCTTTGACGAAGATAGGACCGTTATCACGAAGCCAGACATCATCCAAAGGCACATCGTGAAAGGTCACGTCTTTGACATTGCCTAATGCCAGCTCAGCGGTTTTGCGCGCTTCGCTATCACGCAGGAGGACATGCACAGGCTCAAACCGCGCGATCGTTTTGACAAACTCCGCATACTCCTGCCGAACTTTCGTCAGGTTTCCGTGCCACATCTCTTCGTCGAAGGGCCAGCTCATCCAGGTGGCTTTATGGGGGGCCCATTCTGCCGGCATGGTAAAACCCTGTTCGAAGGGGAGTCCGGTAACGGTGTCTTGCATGGCATTTTCCTATGTCATGAGGAGGGTTTAAACCAAAAAAAGGCCTCGTATGAAACGAGGCCTAAGTACCGTCTTTTTAACCAGATCGCAAGGACAATCAGGATTTCTTCCAGTCGAACGAACCCTTATGCTGCTGCGGAAAACACTGCTTTTTGTCTTCGGTGCAGACGAAGGCTCTCAGGTCGTAATCGATTTTGCCTGCAGTCGCTTTGCCATCGATAGGCGCTGAGATCTTAAAGCCCGGGATCTTCTCGTCAAAGGATTTATCGACAAATTTGCCATCCTTCATATCAAGCTTGAGGCCGGGAGCCTGGGTGAAGGTCACCGACCAGGGACCTTCGGGAGTCAGCTTCATGCCAGGGTTCGGTTTGACCAGAAGTTCGATCTCAAGTTGATCGCCGACAACTTTCGTCTTGGGTTCAACGCTTGAATGCTTAGGAGCACCAAATCCTGTGAGTAGAGCAAAGCTGATGGCCGATAGCGCAAATAATTTCGTTTTGACAAATGTCATTCAAAGGCTCCTTTAATTTCCCTTAACCTATAGCACCCGAGTATCGCCCACGCCGCAGGCGACGCTGTTTAACCAAGTTTTTACGTTGAACAGAAATCACCGATGGCAAAGATTCGAGCCGAGTGATTACGGTTTCTAAATGAGACAGATTTTTCACGCCGATTTCAAAGTCGAGTAGTCCGGTGAGTCCGGCTTCGATCTTAGCTTCGGCTTTATGTACGTTCACGCCGTTGTTTGACAGCAGCGTTGTCACTTCAGCGAGGACGCCCGATTTCTCCTGCGTCTTTAGACTGATTGCGCAGCGATGATAGTTCTCATCGATCTGGAGTTTCGCCCATTCCACAGGAATTTTGCGAGCCGGATCGGTATCGAGAGCGCGGGGACAAGTATTTCGGTGAACCGTCACACCACGACCTCGCGTGATGAACCCTACGATAGCTTCGCCAGGAAGAGGAAGACAGCACTTGCCTAGATTCACCAAGACATCGCCGTAGCCTGAAACCAGAATATGAGAATGACTCGATTTCTTATCGGGTTTCGCCTGGTCCAAGCCTTGCCGTTGAATTTGCTCCTGTATCGTTTCCTTCGGCTCGGGCAAAGGAAAGGTCTTCGCTAAGAGTTCATGCGCGTTTACGCGACCATATCCGATCGCGACGAGGACATCTTCAAAGGTGCTTTCGCGAGCGAGCTTCACGAGCTTAGCGGCATCGCCACTCTTCTCGAGATCATCCAGACGAAGATGGCGTTTTTCACACTCTTGCGCCAGGAGTTCGCGACCGAGTTTGCGACTCTTCTCGCGCTGCTCGCTGCGCAGAAACGAACGGATCTTGTTGCGCGCCTTCGAGGTGATGACAAAGTTCAGCCAGTCTTTGCTCGGCTTTTGATGCGGCGAAGTCAAAACCTCGACCATATCGCCTGAGTTGAGCTTCTTTTTGATCGGCGACATCTGACCGTTGATTTTCACGCCGATACACTTCAGACCGACGTTAGTATGCACACTAAAAGCAAAGTCCAAAGCCGTTGCGTTTTGAGGAAGGCTGAAGACATCGCCTTTCGGTGTAAAGACGAACAGCTCTTCTTCAAAGAGATCAACTTTCACAGCTTCCAAAAATTCATCGGGATCCGTGAGTTCGTTCTGCCACTGCATGATTTGCCGAAGCCAGGAGAACTTCTGCGCGTCCGAGGGCTGCGCTGTGCGATCGCGTTCTTTGTAGGTCCAGTGAGCGGCCACACCGTACTCACAAGTCTCATGCATTTCACGCGTACGTATTTGAATCTCAGCCGTTTCCCCGTTCGGTCTCACCACGGTTGTGTGCAAAGACTGATAGAGGTTGGCTTTGGGCATCGCGATATAGTCTTTGAATCGACCCGGCATCGGCTTCCACATCGCGTGAACCATACCGAGGGCTTCGTAGCAGTCTTTGATCGATTTGACGATAATCCGGAATGCAAAGAGATCGTGAATATCTTCGAATTCCAAGTGTCGTTCGATCATCTTTTTATAGATCGAGAAAAAGTGTTTCGGTCGACCGTAGACCTGAATATCGGAGAACCCGTATTTGGTCATCTCCGCTTCCAAAACCGTTTTAACATCGCTGATATAGGCGAGGCGCTCGGACTTCTTCGCCGCGATCTTGCGCCTCAGCTCTTGATAAACTTCGTGTTTGAGAACGCGAAGACATAGATCTTCGAGTTCGCTTTTGATTCCGTTGATACCCAGGCGGTTGGCAAGCGGCGCATAGATATCGAGAGTTTCCTGCGCGATGCGTTTGCGTTTATCCATCGGCATGTCGTCCATCGTTCGCATATTATGCAAACGATCGCAGAGCTTGATAAGGATAACGCGCAAATCTTTGGCCATCGCAATGATCATCTTGCGGAAGTTTTCGGCAAGCTTCTCTTCATTCGAGCGGAATTGAATCTTGTTGATCTTAGTCAGACCATCGACCAGCTCGCGCACTTCAAAACCAAATCGTTTCTCTATATCTTCAAGCGTAGCGGGCGTGTCTTCGACCGTATCGTGAAGAATCGCGGCGACAACCGAAGGTGTATCGAGTTTTAGAGTGGAGACGATGATAGCGACAGCGAGTGGGTGACAGATATAGGGTTCGCCGGAATTACGCTTTTGCAGGATGTGGCATTCCGCTGCGTAGACGTAAGCTTCTTTTATGATTTCGCGGTCAGCTGTCGGCATGTACGTGTCGAGGCTAGCCAGCAGAGCTTTGTACTCGTCATCGGGACAAAGAATGGGTTTCGCCGGAGGAACTCCAGGAGTAACCGCTTCTTTTTTGATGCTTTCGCTCATAGGGCCCCGCTCATT
>JAZKGL010000074.1:0-2193 GCA_040385935.1 Bdellovibrionota bacterium | reverse complement strand
AGCTTCGTCGGGTGTGCGGCCCCAAGCGTAAACACCGTGTCCCTGCAAAACCAATATTTTAAGTTCCAGATTAAGTTCTACGCGAAGTCCAAGACCTTCCATATCCTGCGTGTTGGGCAAGGACGGTACGGTGATTTCAAGCTCATGCGTTTTATAACCGAAGGCTTTGAGCATTTCGTTTTGCGAGAGCTTAAAGTCCTCGCCGATAAGAGCTGTCGCGTGTGGAGGATGAACATGCATTACAGCTCGCGCGGAAGGATCGGCGCGATAGACGGCGCAATGAAGAGCTGTTTCATCCGAAGGCTTTACATAACAAGGCTCGACAAGGGCAGCTGTTTGAAAATCGACAGGCAGAAAATCCTTCCAGTCGAGCATGCCTTTGTGTTTTCCGCTTGGACTGACCCAGCAGAGATCACCTTTATCCCGCACCGAAAAATTACCACCCGTTGCCGGATGCCATTGACGATTAGCGCTTTGCGTCGCGAGTTCACAGGTGCGCTTTAACTCTTGTTTGGCGAGCGAAGAAGGGACCGGCAAAGGGGAAATCATGAGGCACTGACTCCGAATAGTTTAGGATCACCGACTCCGGCTCGAACAAGAACGGGCTCAACATCCGTAAAATCAATGATAGTGGAATCAAGACCCGGCAATTCCTCGCCAAGATCCAAAATCAAATCCAACCCGTGGCCAAACTCTTCGGCGATCTCATAACCCATCTTAAAGGGTTCGCCTTCACTTCGTCGCGGCACCGAAGTCGTTGCGATCGGCTTTCCAAGACGCGTAACCAGCTCACAAATCAAACGGCTTTCGGGAACTTTGATCCCGACGACAGGCCGCTTATCTTTGATCTGACGAGCCAAAGATTTATGTCGCGTGAGTATCACCGTGTAAGGGCCAGGCCAGGCCTTTTTCAGAATGCGATAATGATTGTTATCGACATTTCCAATCGAAGCGGCCATCGCCATATCCGCACAAATCAAACTAAACGGCTGATCTTTAGGATGCGTGGGTTTGAGGCGACGAATCTTATCGAGCGCCTTAACGCTGCTGGCATCGCAGCCAAAGGCCCAGTTGCTATCGAGAGGGTAAGCTAAAATTCCATCGTTTTCCAGAACGGCGATAGCTTTTTTCATATCGCGCTCGGAAACCGGATCAACATACGTGTATAAATGCTCGGCCATAGGGCTTTCTTTTTTAACGCTGAGCGGCGCGGTCTCTATCAAAGGCCCGGACTTCATCGATCGCAATCAACAAAGCTTCGGGCGGCGTATGAGGCAATAGACCGTGACCGACATTAAAGATGTGTCCGCGGGCTTTCTGACCCGCTTCCAAAATCGTTCTTACGCTGCGGCGAAGATGGGATTCGGGAGCGAGGAAAGTCTGCGGATCGAGGTTACCTTGAACGCTGACGTTGAGACCTAAGTTCTCTATCATGGCAATGCTTCGGGCGAGGCGCGAGCGCCAATCGATAGCCAGAACATCGCCTTTAAAACCGTTGAGTTCGAACAGCCATTCCATGGATTGACCGGGATAATAAATAAGGGGTCCATCCCAGCGATCTTTAACCGCTTGGAAAATCTTGTTCATATGAGGAAAGACGAGATCGCGATAATCTTCGGCATTCATCTGATTAGCCCAGGTATCAAAGAGCATGAGAGTATCGGCTCCGGCTTTGACCTGCATCATCAGATACTCAACCGTCACAGCCGCGATAAGTTCCATCAACTCTTCAAAGACTTTAGGCTGAGTGAATCGAAGTTTCTTCACTTCTGTAAAAGTCTTCGATCCTGAGCCTTCGATCATATAGCTGGCCACGGTAAACGGAGCGCCGGCAAAACCAATCATGGTTTGATCGGGGCGCAAACCTTTCTTCGTCTCAACGATGGCATCACCGACATAACCCAACTCTTTTTCTACATTCGGATGACGAAGTTTGAAGAGATCCTGGGCGCTGCGAATCGGATGATCGAGAACCGGACCATGACCGGAATCGAAAGTGAGATGCTGACCCATGGCCGTGCAGGGAATAAGAATATCAGAAAAGATTATCGCCGCATCCACATCGTAACGTCTCAGCGGCTGGAGCGTGACCTCGGCTGCGAGTTGAGGATTTTTGCACAGGCTCACAAAGTCGATATCTTTACGAATTGCGCGATACTCAGGAAGATAGCGTCCCGCTTGTCTGAGAAACCA
>JAZKGL010000073.1:0-5600 GCA_040385935.1 Bdellovibrionota bacterium | reverse complement strand
TCAATTCATACAGCTGATCGAGGGCGATGCGATAAGCGTTATGGTCAGGATCTTCGTTCCAAATCATATGTGACTTCAGATAACCAAGGGCCCGCGTAAGGCGACTCGATAGTTCTGTCATTTCTAGCATAGCTTCACGCCACAGATTTTCTGGGACGCTATCCACCGCTTCGATTGCAGCAACTGCACGATTCTGCAAGTCACCTGGGCGAAGGATATCCAGCCACAGGCCACCTTGGTCAGTGCTAAACGCAAATCGCTTCTCACTGATAAAGCCCGCGAATGCATAAGCTCCCGAATCTTTTGTTTCGACAGAAGACAAAAGATTGTCTAACCACTTCTGCCAGAATAAGGGTTCAGTTTTCAAGACCGAACCTTCGACTTGGTTCGCCGATTGTAGGATCTGCGCTAGAGATGGACCTTTAATAATCAGGGCGGAAAGAATATTTTCTAAAGCCGTTTCACCCGTGATTTTATTCTGACCATCTAGGCCTTGAAGAGGGTTAGTTACCTTCGTGACAAAACTTGTCCATTGTTTTTGCATCCCAAGACCGAAGTCGAGACGCGACCAAGTTTTCCCCAATGTTTCAAGACTGACTACCAAGTGATCATTACCCTCGGTCGTATAAAGCGTGCCAAGTTTGAGAATTTCTCCTGCAAACTTTTGTAGCAGCGTACCTCGTTCCGATATTTCTGGAAGAACTTTTAGAGCTTGATGAACTTGAGTCAGAAAACGATTCATCTCTGTCGGTGTAAATTGTTCCGACATTATTTGCCACGATCGAAGCATCGCATGCTGACCCAAATTTTTGCTGAACGACAAACCCGGATCCATCCATTCAAACGGGTTTTGGTCGATTGGGAACAGTTGGGTGAGCGCGAGAGGCAATTCATTCGCATAGAAGTCGTAGGCTTCAGAACTGTTGAGATCGGAAACGAAGTTCGCGCCGAACGCGCGATATTCGGGATTCTCAAATATCTTGTCAAAAACTTTCACACCAAAGAGTATCGCCGATTCACCTGCCGCTGCTGAAGCCTTCTGCTCCGCACTAAACACTCGCAAAATGTCGCGAAGAGTATCCTTTTGCTCACCCTGTTCATTTCGCTGCGAGTAGGAAATCAGAGTCGTTCGCCAAGTGAAAGGATCAATGTTTTGCGCGACGAGATTGAAATAGCTGTTGAGTAGATTCGGCGAGCCAACCCAGAAGTTACCGGCAAAGAACTCACGACGGCGTTGATCCATCGCATTCTTTTCCGTCCACACGCCTTTGGCGAGCGACAAGAACTGTTCGGCCTCATGTTGCGGCTCCAGACCTTTAGCTTTAATCTTATAGAATCGCAAAGCCGCGGGAACTTCAGCCAGGCCGGCTTTCAACTTGGCAGCGCGACCCATAACGAAAATATCGTTTAAGACGCGAGCCGAATGCCACTCGGGGAATCTATACTCTTCCATTAGACTTGAGCGAGACTGTGAAGCGCAAAGCGCCGGATTGTCCAAAGTCAGACCCAAACGCTGTGCCCATACAAACTTCGGCCCAAGTGTATCGCTTGCAAGATATGGACAGAACGTATCAACTGCGGATTGAGAGACAAACTCTTTGAATTTGTTATAGGCCTCTTCGGGCGATGATCCCTGGAAATCCATCGGACAGGCCTGAACGCCATCGACCCAAATTTTATCATCGACAGGATCTTTTGTTTTGGAGCGACAGAGCTGTCCTGCAAAACCAACTATCGGCTGTGGAATAAAGCGGCGATCCGGCTTTGAGTACGTGAGTAGATCAAGCGCCGATAAAAGGGAGAACGGCGTTTCTGTATCATAGCTCAAAGTTGTGACACTGTTCACCTGAGCGAAGTCAGGCATGGTCCACGTGTTCTGTATCGATTGGAAACCCGCGTAGTCTGGGAGGACCGAAGCCTTCAGCTGACTAAGCTGTGCGCTTTGACGAAGAACTTTCGGAAAGTTCTTAGCGAAAGCCGAATATTGTGCTTCGGAATCATCTTTAACAAGATAGGACGCGCTGAAAAAGCCGCTTATAGGGTCCGCAAAAGCCGTGAGATCATTCTTGGGCACTGAGCTTTTGCCTAAAACAAATTCACCGGCAACTGGCAAACGAGGCGAAGGCTTTTGGAAGTGCTTGATGTAAAAACTTGTGAGAAGTCGCGCTTCTTCGGTTGAATAGCCCTCAATATCAAAATAATCCGGCGCTAGCGCACTACTGCTCGCAAAGGTACCGGTCGCCTCAAGTTCTGGCCAGAAAGCAGGATCGGAAAGAGTAGGAATAAGAGAGGTCAGATACCACTCCTCAAGCTTTTTGCTAAGCTCAACTGGAACATCTTTGGAAACCAAAGGCCCATTTGCGTAATGCTGATACCAGAGAGCCCAGCCGCTGCGGCCGTCGGCATCATCGACAAAGGATTTAACAGCCTGGTGAGGCTCAAGGATACGGCCCGCGATCGCAGCATTGATCACAGGTTTGACAGCTGCATCGGTAGCGGTGAAACCAAGATAACTCCGCAGTGAACTGCCCGCTCCCGAAAAGATAGTCGAAGTTTCACCGGCAAGTGTGCCTAGTGCAGGCGTTCGAAATGCACCTTCGGCTTCACGGGCTTTAAAGATCATCCGGCTCCAAACGCTTGGATGCGCCAGGAGATAAGTCTTCAAATCCTGCTGATTGTCCGTAAATGGAAACAGAGAAATTTCATGGCGCGTGGCCATCAGTTGTTCGAGTGGACCGCCCGTATAAAGTCCCGCAAAAACTCGGCTCGAACGCGCCTCAAGTGTATCATCAACTTCGGCATCCGTTTGCGGGGCAAGGTCTTTAAACTGCTCCGATTGAACCGCTAAAAGCTCTATGCGGTAGGTCAGAAGTTTTTCGATAAAATCCGCTTCTAGAACTCCAGCAAATTCCGCATTCAATTCATTATCAAGACGAGCGATGCCGACCATAGACCAATCAGAGGCCTTGTCGAGACGCTGAGACAAAGCATTCAAAAACTCTGGCGACAGTCTATCGACAGCAAGCTGAAGATTGTAGAAACGATATGGATCGGTCTGACTCTCAACCAAAAGTGTTTTGAAAGTCTCAAGAGTCAATTTGCGAACGAGCGCGGGATCGGCGGCTTTCGCCTTCCACAGATCGGGGCTGAAATTATCGGCAAGTTCAAGACCTGTGAAGTGTTGAATCGCAGCGAGTAAAGGCACACGATCACTGCACGACGCCTGAGGAACCGTGAGTTTGGCCAAACTTTCTGAGAATACGTTGAAATCATCGGTGCCCAGAGCCAATGGCGCAGAATCAAAGATCGCGCAACCTGGAATCTTACCGCCTTGAGTTAAGAGCTTCTCCAAATCGTTCATAAGTTTACTTGCGCCGGCTTTAGCGCGAATGGCTTCAAGGGAGAGGTCATTGCCTTCCAAAAGCAACTGATCGACAGCAAACGTAACGCGGTCGAGGTCCTTCGCGCTGAGCTGATTTCCGTCAGACAATAGCGCAAGCATCCATTTGATAGGATGAGCTTGAACGTTCATCACGGTATCAACAGCCTCAGCAATCCGAGAATCAAGACTATCGCGCTCAGCTGTTGCGAGCGCTTGATATGATTTCCAGAAGCTCAGAATGAAGTCTTTGAGTCCAGTGAGTTCTTTAAGCGAAAACTGTTTATGCTCATCACTCAAGACAACGAGTGGCGTCTTGGTTATCTTATCAACCGGCACAACACTGACAAATGTCTGACTATCACTAGCAGCCAGCGATTCGCGATATGGCTTAAGGAGTTGAGTCTGTTCTTTGGCATTAAGCACCTGAACGGGTCGAGCATCGACAACAGAATTTAATGCTAGAAATAAACTGTCTTCGCGCAGAATACGCCGCGAGACGTAGAGCGCCTCTTTGCGCAAAGTGTTGCCCGAAAGTATCTCGTGGGCAAAGACTTCTACGCTGTAGGCATCCATCGAGTCAATGAACGCTCCTAGTTCATTCAGAGTCTGCTCAAGCTGACCACTGCGCGACCAAGTGCTTATAATCTCTTTGCTGCGGGTGGCATCCAATGTCACTAAAAAATCTTGCAGACTACCGAGACGCTCAGTCGTCAGGTTGAGACCGGCAGCGCGACTATCCAACAAACCGCGATCAAGTACAGTAGTCATGGCCAATAAATAAGGATAACGCTCTTCATGAGTAGTCGCGTTCGGATCGACGCTCAAAACGAAGTCAAGAACACGTTGGATCTTAGTATCATCCAAATTATCGAGTAGAGCGTTTAGCCCCGAGAGTTTCTCTTGACCATCGACACTGCGATTAGATGCACAACGTAGAAAGTTGTGAACGAAGGGCCCTGAGGCTTCCCACTGCGAAATATTGCTCGATACGCAGGCCTTTTGCGCTTCTTCAGTTTTGAAAAAACCAAAGTCAGTATCATTTTTGATGTCTTTTTTCTTACCGAAACAACCGCTCAGACCGAGTAGCCCGATGCATAAAGCAAGAGAACCGCTATGAAGCTTAAAGCTCATAGTTCAGACCTCCAACAAATGTCGAAATCGAATGACCAGAACCAACTGAGATCGGAGTGCCGCGGGTGCTCACGCGATTCGTTTCCGAAAGACGATTATACTGTCCAGCGACTTCAATCGACAGACGACGATCCTTTTCGTCGGCTTTGAGCTTCCAAACAAGTCCAGCCGCCAAAGTATTGCGAGCCGGATCGATCACGTTTCCACGCGTGCCAGGGCGGTTTGCAGACGTATGTGATTCAAGTCCCAGACGAAGCTCCATCGTTTGTTCGTAAGGAGCCGTAAAAGGTGCGATGAAGCCTAAGCGATAGGCCTGAGTGTCACGAAGATTCACGCGCGTGACCGGTGTCTCGGCAGAAATTGATGCGACGTCATTACCCGTGAGAAATAGGACGGCGTCCTTGTAGCGAGCCCACTGAGCTTGTTCGAAACTAAAAAGTATTTCGTATTGAGCGATTTTTTGCGAAACACCAAAACGAAAGATCGCAGGATCATAAAATGGCACTATGTTCGTGCTGGCGTTGAAGGGCACGCCGAAGCTATCGGTAGTAAAGACGAGCGAGGCATCAATCTGAGAGTCGGTTTTCTGCGCTTCACGATAGTAGGCGCCGACCGTCGTTCCAAGCTCAGCATCTCGCCAAGCAATACCGCCGTAAGGCGCAACTACGGGCTCCATGTTGAGATCAACGCGGCCTTCACTCTCTTCGTTAGTCAGGCCGATTTGCAAAACGCCTTTAGCCCGAAGCGAGTAATACGCACCGAGACCCACGCTGAATCCATAAGGGAGTTCGGCAGCAAGCGCCGAATATATGGCCGGCTTTTCTTGGTTTTCGCTGTAACGTAAGTAGCTGCTTTGGTAGGAGGACAGGCCCTTGACACGACCGAAGCTTCCCGAAGGAACATAAGTCGCAAATCCTAAATTCACACCCTCTGTTAGGACGAAGTTCATACCGACAGTGTTGCCCTGGAGGTCATCAGCATCAGAGGCTCTATCGCGTGAAGGGGAGATCGTGCTCGACGGGTCCTGAGGCAGGTCAGCTAGGTCAAATCGTGTCAATATCGCTTGGCCACTGATTTCGTTTTTCTT
>JAZKGL010000072.1:0-7314 GCA_040385935.1 Bdellovibrionota bacterium | reverse complement strand
ACGGCAGTGACGATATAACTTGTTTCTATCGATGACATAATGAAGTGTTACCTTTCAAAGAACTTATAGTCTTTTCGGCTTTTGGAGAATCAAAGTCTCGCTACCGATCGAAATATTGAGGTTTTGGCGTATAGTCAATGACTTAGAGATGAAAAGCTCGTAGAATTCCAGTGACCGTGCCACAATAAAGATCATACAAAAACCTGCACCGCCGCGTAAGGTTTATCTCGCGCCTCAGCTTTGGAGCATAGCCGTGGACTATACGAAAGAGATGAAGTTTTTGCATGAGCTGAGTTCAAAGGCGGGCCAAGAGCTTATGCAACGTTTTGGCACGAACGTGAACATACGTCATAAGAAAGATCATTCGCTCGTCACCGATGCCGATTTAGCCTCGGAAAAGATCATCATTGAGGCCATCGGCCGCGAGTATCCCTCCCATCTCATTCTATCCGAAGAGGCTGGATTAAGCTCTACCCAGCGTATTGCCGGTCAATCGATCTGGGTCATAGACCCGCTTGATGGGACAACCAACTTCGCCAATCGTTATCCATTCTTTGCCGTTTCGATAGCCCGCGCGGTGTTCGGAGTCGATGGGCATCTCGATGTTGTCGCAGGGGTGGTTCACGATCCAACACGCAATAAGACCTATGTGGCTGAGAAAGGCCAAGGCGCGTTCGTCAATGGCCAGCGTCTTAAGGTTACCGCCGATCGACCCATGCGTGATGCTTTTCTATCCACAGGCTTTGCTTATCACTCGGGAGAAAATCTTCGGCGCGGGATAGAATTCTTTCATTCGGTCGCTGAGACTTGTCAAAGCATTCGAAGAGATGGCGCGGCTGCGCTCGATTTGGCCCTAGTAGCCGAAGGCGTTTACGATGGTTATTGGGAATCAGGGCTTGGCCCTTGGGACCTTGCCGCAGGAAAACTTCTTGCGGAAGAAGCCGGTGCGACGATACAGAACTTTTCGTCTTCCTCACCCAGGTATAGTATCGAGGAAGGTAATATAGTCTGCGGAACACCCACAGTGGTTAGTTTTATCTCGGATCTTCTCGAACGTAGAGGAAGTGGCGCATGAATCGATTCGGTCTTTCCGGTTTGGCAGTCCTTGTGTTCAGTACTCAGCAGCTCGTCGCGCAGCCAGTGATCGAGACCTTCGATCGCTTCGAGATGAACTGGTCGACGATGAAGCTACGTTATTTTGGAGAGTCGGCGGTCGGTAAGACGCTCGACCTCGCAGAGAAAGAGGCGACCGATCAAGGTTTACTCTATGCACTCGCCAATGTTCCCAAGATTCGAACAGAGAAGGGTGTCCCTGTCGAAAACGCAGGCGATATTGCCAATGCTGTGACGAAGCAGTCTTACGCGTACAACACGGTCTACTTTAGTAACGGAAAGGTACGGGTCGAGCTTGAGTCAAGCCTCGCACTCGCACTCGATCCGGGTCGTAAGCCCTTTACGCCGAAAGCGGTCGAAGGCGGTGAATCAGGCTCAGGCAACCAAAGCGTTGTGGTCGAAGTCAGTGGCGCAAGTTCCCCTACTCTTATTAAAGAGATCGTCGATAGCTCAGGCGAATTGGCCTACAGCTCTCAGGACGTGAGTCCCGAGGCTTACCGCAAGTCTCTGACAGGTCGGTGGTTTTACCCGAACTCCTCAGAACTCAAAAGTTTTGCAGGTGATCAGGCTATCCGTGTGAAAGCCAGCTTTCAAAACGGCAAGCTTGTGGTAGATAAAGCAGCTTGGGAAGAGGCGCGAAGTCGTGCCTCGAAATCTTTGGCTGATGGCCGCGTCGCTTTTGTCCTATCCTCAACGAATTGATGGGCTTTTCAAGCTCTCGATCGCCCAGATTTCGATTGCGATGCCCCGATTGTAGTGTTACACACTGACCTCTATTATTTTCGATAAGCAACACCCCGTTACGTTGCTGCGAGGATAGAGGCGACAGAATATTACTGCAGATTCAACTCTCTGCAGGGTGATAAAGGGTTATTCAAATGCCGAAAATGAAGACAAAACGCGCCGCATCCAAGCGCTTCAAGGTTCTCCCGTCAGGTTTGATCAAACGGGGACAAGCGGGCAAGCGCCACATCTTGACTAAGAAGAAACGCGCACGCTTGAACAAGCTTAAGAACGCCACGTATGTTAGTCATGCTGACCGTTGGAACGTACTCGCTTGTTTGCCTTACGGCTGAAACACGCTGATCTCTCCTAACTAATTTGATCCTGATATAAGAGGAATTTACTATGGCACGCGCCAAACGCGGCTTCAAAGCCCGCCGCCGCAGAAAAAAACTTTTCGCCCTCGCTAAGGGCTTCCGCGGTTCGCGTAAGAACCGTTTTCGTAACTCGATCCACGTTATCCGCCGTAGTCTTGTCTATGCATACCGTGACCGTCGCGTTAAAAAACGTGAGTTCCGCAAGCTTTGGATCGTACGTATCAACGCCGCAGTGCGCGAAGCTGGCATCCGTTATTCGGAGTTCATTTTCGGCCTCAAGAAGCTCCAAATTAATCTTGACCGCTCCGCACTCGCTGACTTGGCCCTTAACCAGCCGGCAGCCTTCTCAGAAATCGTCGCGAAGGTTAAAACTTCACTCGCACGCTAGTTCTGGGCACGAATAAATTTCGACTTATCCACAGTTTTCGCAAGAAGCTGTGGATTTTTTTATTATTGTGATTTTAGGGGTTTAGAATCGGAAAGGATTCGAACCTGTCATTACTTATCCACAGGGTATTGTGGATAACTTGATATTCAAAAGGCGCAATTTGAGTTGAAGGAGTTCCTGAGTATCTACGAAACGTTTTAAAACTTCAAGTCCCTTGATTTCTGATAAATAAATTATAAAAAAGTGTGTAAATTTAGCCATATAATGGGTAATCCGCTCTAATCCGCAATCTGTATAGTCTATAAGTAACTCTTAGCTGTTTTAAGTAGTCGAACTACTCAGATACCACGAGTCCGTAAATTTGCTCATTTAAATATAACCATTTAGTATTATTAACAAATCAAGGCCATATCAGATAAAGTTGATTGCGATACGAGAATTTAAAAGCCTATATCGTAAAATTGCACTTTTTCTAGGTTCTCCCAAGTGAGGCAAGCACATTCTATGTCACTAACACCTAGATCTTTGCTCAAAAACTTCCGAGAGATCAATGCCGACTTTGCGAAGCTGCGTCTCACTTTTGTCGCGTTAGGCTTGGTAATCCTCGCTAATGCGACCTGGCTCGTAAAGAGCTTTCAGGAAGTGAAAGAGGGTCAGCGGATGGTCGATCATACCTATGAGGTGATCGCGCAGATCGAAAAAGTCGTAACAGCAGTCGTTGATCAGGAAACGGGCTTTCGTGGATTTTTTCTCTCCCGAGGCGACAGTCGATTTTTAGCTCCTTATCAACAGGCCAAAGCCAGTCTCGATCGCGATGTCACTCGGCTTGAATATTTAATCCAAGATAACGCCTTCCAAGTGACCAATCTCAGCATCCTCAAAGAGACGATGAATGATAAACATATCATTTTGGAGGGAGGCCTTCAGCGTCTTCTCGATACCAAAGACTATACTAGGTACGACCCTTTCGTCTTGAACGAAGGCCGAGTTGCTATGGACAAGCTCAGGTCCATCGCCGATTCTATGAAAAGTGAGGAAAAAAGACTCCTCGAATTACGCCTTCAAGACGATGCCATTAGTACTCGGTTTGTAGACCGCAGCCTTTACGCTAGTCTAGTTATGAACTTGATCTTGGCACTTGTGGCATACCTGATTCTCAAACGTAACGCAAAGAACCGCAACGAAGAGACCTGGATACAAGAGCGTCTGTCTTCACTTGCTCTTGCTTTAAGCGGTGACCTAGACCTGGAAGAACTCGGCAAGAAGACTCTTCAACACTTTGGAACCGAACTCAATGTTCCCGTTTCTAGCCTTTACCACATCGAAGGTTCGGTGATGAAAAGGATAGCTTCGTTTGGGTTCGACGAAGCGCTCCTCTACAGCTCACGCGATCGTGAGCTAGATAATACGCTGATGGGTGAAGTCGCTCAGACCAAAATTCCCCAATGGCTCGATAATCTGCCTAAAAACTATTTAAGAATTTCATCTGACCTCGGATCGATTCCGCCTAAGTCGATCGCCATCTATCCTCTTACCGTCGAAAATCAAACCATCGCGGTGATGGAAATCGGTCTTTTGATGGGACGTGAGCCTCTGCTCGAGCGACTGATGGAACGCAGTGCGGAAATCATCGCCAGAAACCTTTCTGCTGCCGAGAATCGAAGCCGTCTGCAAAATCTTCTCGAAGAAACTCAAGCGCAAGCGGAAGAGCTACAAACGCAGCAAGAAGAACTCAGAGTGACTAATGAAGAGCTGACTGAGCAGGCAACGGCTCTCAATCTCTCTCAAGACAAATTGATTCAGCAGCAAGAAGAACTAAGACAGACGAATGATCAACTCGAAGATCAGGCTCGTATCCTTCGCGATCAGCAGGAAGCCCTTGAGGTCAAAGCCTCAGAACTTGAGGACGCAAAGTCTACTCTTGAGGACCGGGCAAAAGCTCTTGAGCAGGCGAGCCATTACAAGTCCGAGTTTCTGGCAAACATGTCCCACGAACTTCGCACGCCTTTGAACAGTATGCTTATCCTGTCGACGCTCCTTCGCGAAAACGCCGATGGCAACCTCTCCGAAGAGCAGATTTCGTTCGCATCGACTATTCATACTGCAGGCAATGATCTGCTTTCGCTCATCAACGACATACTTGATCTGTCAAAGGTCGAAGCGGGCAAACTCGATATTTATATTGAGCCGATTAGCCTGAAGTCTATGGCCCAGTCGCTCAAAAAGAATTTCCAGCCACTCGCCCTAAGTAAGCAACTTGATTTTGAGATCACTTTGAACGAGGCCCTACCGCGCGACATTGAGTGCGATCAGAAACGTCTCGAACAAATTCTTCGAAACTTCCTATCGAACGCCTTTAAATTCACTGAACGAGGGAGCATTAAGGTCGATGTGAATCGCCCAAGCCCAAGCCTTAACCTTGTTCGAAACCAAGACAAGCGGCAAAGTCTGATTGCCTTCAGCGTAACGGATACAGGCATCGGTATCCCTGCAGAAAAACAGAAACTGATATTTGAAGCCTTTAGCCAAGCCGATAGTTCGACGAGTCGAAAGTATGGTGGAACGGGTCTTGGATTAACGATTTGTCGCGAGCTTGCCGCCCTCCTGGGAGGCGAGATGATCTTGCAAAGTGAATTTGGGCGCGGCAGTGTTTTCACGCTCGTTATTCCCGAAATTTGTGTGACAGTTGAGCAAAAAGAAGCTCAGCCGCAGGAGTTGCGGCAGCGCGAGGTTGCTCCCATTTCAATCCTGAGTAATTCAAAAGTGCTTGAAGAGAGCGCTGTTGAAACCAAGCGGATAAGTGATGATCGCGACGATATCAAGCGCGACGATAAAGTTGTCTTGATTGTCGAAGATGATCCAGCTTTTATGAGTATTCTCAGTACTGCCGCCCGGCGCATGGGATTCAAAGTCCTCTCGGCTCTTGATGGTGAGCAAGCGCTCTCCGATTTAAAAAATTATCAGCCATCCGGTGTTTTGTTGGATATGAAGCTTCCAGGCGTTAGCGGACTCGGACTCATCGAATCGATCAAATCGTCCTCCGAGACCAGACATATTCCCGTCCATGTGATTTCTGGCGTCGATGTCTCACAGAATGCTTTGCGAATGGGCGCTTTGGGTTATTTGATGAAACCTGTGAGTTCGGATCAGCTGCGCGGTGCTTTCCAAAAGATCGAAGATATGATTTCTCGACGGGTGCGGCGCGTTCTTATCGTCGAGGACGACGAGAAACAACGTCATGCGATTTCAAGACTCATTCAAGGATCGGATGTGGAGACGGACGCAGTGGGTCTTGCGTCTCAAGCACAGGATCTGATTCGAAAGAACTCGTATGATTGTATGATACTCGATTTACGACTGCCCGATAAGTCAGGTCTAGAACTCCTCGATGCGCTCGCGCAGGACAAAACAACGATAAGACCACCTGTTATTGTCTATACAGGGAAAGAATTAAGTCGCGATGAGATCATGCAGCTCCGTCGTTACTCGGACAGTATTATTATCAAGGGTGTAAAATCTCCCGAGCGCCTCGTAGATGAAGTGAGCCTCTTTCTCCACCGGGTTGAAGCGCATCTTCCTGAAACCCAGCAGCAGGCTATCCTTGAGAGCCGTAAGGCGAACAAACCGTTCAACGGTCAGAAGGTTTTGCTGGTTGATGACGACCTGAGAAACACGTTTGCGCTTATGAGTGCCCTTGAACCGAAGGGTCTCAAGATTCAGGTTGCGCGCAATGGTTTTGAAGCGCTTGCGAAACTGAACGAAGGCGATGGTGTGGATCTTGTTCTCATGGACATCATGATGCCTGAGATGGATGGCTACACAGCCATGAAAGAAATTCGCAAAGATCCTAAAAAGCAATCGCTGCCGATCATTGCCCTTACGGCGAAAGCCATGCGCGGCGATCAGGAGCGTTGTCTTGAAGCGGGCGCCAATGATTATCTTCCAAAGCCCATAGACCTCGAGCGACTTTTGTCGGTGCTCAAGGCTTGGCTGCCGCAGTCCGGTGAATTCTGATGATAAAGTCGGTTCCGAGTGATGACATTGAGTTTGAGCTTTTGCTCGAGGCTATCTGGCAAAAGTATGGTTACGACTTTCGTAATTACGCAAGATCATCGCTTCGCCGACGTCTGGAAGCCTTTCTGCTAAAGTGCAGTTTGCCAAGCTTTTCGCATCTTCAGTATCGCATTCTTAGAGATCACAACTTCTTTGAACGCGCGCTCGATGAGATCACTGTAAGAACGACTGAAATGTTTCGGGATTCTTTCTTTTTTTCGGCATTGCGCGATGATGTTTTGCCTATTCTTCAGACTTATCCCAGCATCAACATCTGGCATGCGGGCTGCAGCACAGGGGATGAGGTCTATTCTTTGGCAATCCTTTTAAAGGAAGCAGGCCTCTATGAACGATCGACGATTTACGCCACCGACATAAATCCTGTTGTTCTTCAGACAGCCAAAGATGCAAAATATCCCTTGAATAAGATCAAGGAGATGACCAAAGCGTATCAACTTGCCGGCGGGAAGTTACCCTTTTCGGAGTACTATACGTGCAAAGACGATACGGCTACGCTTAATCCCGAGATCAAAAAAAATGTCGTATTCAGCACGCACAATTTAGCTACCGACGAAGCCTTTATAGATGCTCAACTTGTTATTTGCCGCAATGTTTTGATTTACTTTGACCGCGTTCTGCAAGATCGGGTAGTGAGTCTGA
>JAZKGL010000071.1:0-1821 GCA_040385935.1 Bdellovibrionota bacterium | reverse complement strand
TTTGTTCCGTTTAGGAGTAGATCCATGACACTTAGAGTTGGCATCAACGGTTTTGGTCGCATCGGTCGCGTGGTCATGAGGGCTGCACTGAAACGTAAAGATATCGAAATCGTTCACATCAACGATCTCACCGATACAAAAACGCTGGCCCACCTTTTGAAGTACGACTCAGTTCATGGCGTGCTCGATGCAACGGTCGAAGCCCAGGAAGGCGCGCTGATCGTCAATGGTAAGAAGATTACTGTATCGGCTATCAAGAACCCTCTGGAACTTCCTTGGGGCGCAAACAAGGTTGAGATCGTATTCGAAGCCACAGGGATCTTCCGCGATCGCGATAAAGCTGAGATGCACATCAAAGCCGGCGCGAAAAAAGTTCTGATCTCGGCTCCAGCCAAAGGCGAAGACCTTACAGTCGTCTACGGCGTTAACCACGACAAACTCAAATCGGACATGACTATCGTTTCCAACGGTAGCTGCACGACCAACTGTCTGGCTCCGGTTGCTAAAGTCCTTCATGACAAGTTCGGCATCGAATGCGGTCAGATGACGACGATCCATAGCTATACGAACGATCAGCAATTGCTCGATCTTCCGCACTCGGATCTTCGCCGCGCACGCGCTGCCGCTGTTAACATGATTCCTACGTCGACAGGCGCTGCGGCCGCTATCGGTCTCGTGCTTCCTGAACTCAAAGGCAAGCTCGACGGCATCTCCGTTCGTGTTCCTACGCCAAACGTTTCGCTCGTTGACTTGACTGTGTTGGTTAAGAAAGAAACCACCCGCGCAGAAGTTAACGCAGCTTTGAAAGAAGCGGCAAACGGCGCACTCAAAGGGATCTTGGCTTACACCGACGAACTGCTGGTTTCCTCCGACTACAACGGCAACCCATCGTCGTCGAGCGTTGACGGCGACAGCACTATGGTTGTCGGCGGTAAAATGGTTAAGGTTTTTGCTTGGTACGATAACGAATCAGGATTCAGTCACCGCATGCTCGACGTTGCGGCTTTGATGGCGAAATAAGGAAATCAGTGATCCTAGCTATGTCGGGATCACTGGACTGGGCTCGCCTTTCAGGCGGGTCCAAATATTTTTCCACACTCTGCTTTTTTTGTGAGACATTTGAGTCCGAAAACGAAAAAAGTATCCTTCTTGAGGTGGACATGAGCAAGAATTCCGAAAATCTCGTCACCCTGACCCGTAAAGAGGTCCTTGAGCATCTCGCGGAGACGAAGTCACTCGCGCACTTCGATATGCGAAAGGCCAACTTGGTGAAGATCGACTTTTCGGGTTGTGACCTTAGGGAAGCGAATCTTTCCTACGCAAACCTTAAAGATGCTCTGTTTCGCGATGCCGATCTAAGAGGGACTTCTCTTTGGAGTGCTAACCTCGAAGGCGCAGACTTCACAGGCGCAAACCTTGAAGACGCCGATCTCGATTATTCCAAGCTTCGCGGTGCGATTCTTTACCGCGCGAACATTCGCCGTGCGACACTGCCCACCGAATTGATTTCGCGCGAAGACATCATGGCTTCGGTTCAGACCGGATGCAAAGTCGGTGTAAAGCGCGTTTGATAACCGCCTTTTTTTCGCGATAGTTAAGGTTTAGGAGGAGTGGGTTGAGCCACATTATTTCCGCCACTCTTGTTCGGTTTGAAAGATTAGGCGAACGCTACGCAATCCTACAGATGAAGCCTCAAAAAGATCTCTGGTCGCATAGGCCAGGCCAATATACAGAGATACAGTTTGGAGAAGGGGATAACGCCTTTTCCAAAGTGTATAGCATCGCCTCGGCCCATCATGAGGTCTTGGATTTTTGCATACA
>JAZKGL010000070.1:0-10202 GCA_040385935.1 Bdellovibrionota bacterium | reverse complement strand
GCCGGTCCCTTTACGTTTATTTTTAGTCAATCGCCTTGGTGGGACGACGGTCTTCGTGGGTCGCTCTGCGCGTACTGATAGTTTCGAAGCTTAATGTTCGCCTAACATGTTTATTAAATCATTGCCATATTTTGCAAGTTTAACGGCACCAATTCCGTCGATTTCACTCAACATGAGTAGAGATCGCGGGCGGGAATGCGCGATGTCAGCTAAGGTCTTGTCGCTGAATATTCGATAGGCTGGGACACGTTCCTTTTTCGCCATTTGTAGTCGCCAGCCTCGAAGTTTTTGCGACAAAGGATCGTTCAGGGCTTCGGCTTTGTAGACTTTCTTTTCTTTTTTCTCCTTGGTTTTTGTCGCGGTTTTGACTTTAGATACTTTGCCTCGGCGATGACGAACTTTTTCTTCAGATTGCGAAGGCTCTACAATCAGAAGGGTATCCCAATCGAGAGTTGGCATATCATGGCCTGCTAGCGAAAGCGTTCGGTAGCTGATGGTTTGCCCATCTTTTTCAAAGCTGTCTTGGCTGGAGTTAACCGCACCGGCTCGCGTAAGGCAATCGACTAGGACGTCGAAGACTTTGCGATCGGTGACGAGACGGTTGGATTCCAGAGCTTGGAAGACTTTGGTGATCGATTGTGGTCGATGAGCGACTTTAAGGACTTCGAGGATGCCGAACATGGCTCGCTGTTCGACTACGTTTGGCGCGCGAAAGATTTTGCTGAGTGATGTGATAGGCGCGCAGAAATCGCAGATGCCGCAGCCTTTTCTGTTGTCGGAGAGATCACCGAAGTGGTTGAGGAAGAGAACCATGCGGCAGTGCTGCTGATTCTGCGCGAAGTTTGACATCAGCCCGACTTCGGCCTCTTTGTGGATTTGCTGATTGAGATAGCTTCTTTGCCAGGTTTTAGAGACAGGTTTGACTTCATCGTTCATATCGATGTCGATGGCGCCGTGAACCCAGAGTTTCTCAAGAGCGTTGTCTAGGGCTTGGGCGTCGAGTTCGGAACGGATGCCTGATCGTAGGATTCCAGCTGCAGGAATTTTTGCCATGACCTTTTCGAGGACTTTGACATCGGGGTAATTCTTTTTGACGAAGAATTCCCGAGTTCGGTGATCGGCGTAGGAGTGGAGGAGGATCGCACGCGAGGGTTTGCCATCGCGACCCGCTCGACCGATTTCTTGATAGTAGGCTTCTACGCTTGAGGGGAGTGCGATGTGGACGACGGTTCGGATATCGGACTTATCGATGCCCATGCCGAATGCAATGGTGGCGACGATGACATCGAGTTTGCCAGCTTGAAAATCTCTTTGGACTTGCTGCCTTGTTTCATGGCTTAGGCCTGCGTGATAGGCCGCTACGCGTCCGGTCAGTCTTTGGCTGACGGACTCTGTGTCTTTGCGTGTTGGGGCGTAGACGATTGCGGGTCTCGCGCCGGGTTTGGATAGGAGCTGCTCTGTGAGCTGTGGTCGATCGGGTAAAGAGACTTCGCTGATTTCGATGGCGATGTTGGTCCGCCGAAAGCCGTGGATGTGGAGGCTTGGATTTCTGAGATCGAGTTGAACAGCGATATCTTTTTGCACGAGCGGTGTCGCCGTCGCGGTCATCGCGACTATGGGCGCCGGTCGGAGTTTGAGTAGGCGCTGCGCAAGCATTCGATAGTCGGGACGAAAGTCGTGGCCCCATTGCGAAATGCAGTGGGCCTCATCGATTGCGATCAATGAGGGTGGTGTGCGCGCGAGGAAGTCTGCAAAGCCACTGAGACCTAGGCGCTCGGGAGCGATGTAAAGGAGTTTTAAACGCCCTTCTTGATAATCTACGCAGAGGGCTCGCGACTGATCGCGGCTTAGGCCTGAGTGTAGGGCGCCTGCGGCGATGCCTAGGGATTTTAGTTTTTCTACTTGGTCGTCCATTAGAGCAATCAGTGGTGAGATTACGATCGTGCAGCCGTCGAGTACGATGGCTGGGAGTTGGTAGCAAAGAGATTTTCCAGCTCCGGTCGGCATGACGAGAAGAAGGTCGTTGCCTTCGATGATTTCGCGGCAGATTTGCTCTTGGTGTTCGCGGAATTCGCGGTGGTTGAAATATTTGTAGAGCGCGTCTTTGAGTGAGCCGGTGAACTGGGATATGGCTGTTAATTGCGCTGTCGCGCCTTGTCTTTGTTGTGTGTTTTGATTTGGGATCGTGTTGCCGAGCCCTTCACGTATTTTTGAGCTATGTGTGGATATAGCACGAGCGGTCCCGGCGTTATCTCGCTCTCGCGCATTGTCTACGTGAATTGTTGAGGCATGTGTATCTAGACGCAAAGCGCCAGAATCACCCGAAGTCGAAGACGAGGACACAAAATCACGACCATCACGCGAAGCGAAAGAATCACCCGTCGACAACGAAACCGGCGAAGCAAACAAAGCCCCCGCATCGCGCGCCGAATCCCCTCCGCGACGAGAAACCGCATCAAACGATTCCTTCGGCCGCAAGGCCCGCGTAGACTCCGCATTACTCCGACCAACCGATCGCACCGGCTGAGACTCACGAATCATCTCGACCGTCTCCTTAACATAACTCTCAATCTCCCGCATAAACACATCCAGCGTAAGCTCCCCTGCCTCAATCCGACGAAGCTTCGCCTCCCACTCACCCGTCAGCGCAGCCGAACAAACCGAAGGATGCACCGCATGAATCAACGCACACCCAAGCTCAGTAGCCCAAAGCTGTTTCTCCCGCCGCTCAACATATTTCCGCGTAATCAAAGTCTCAATAGTCGCCGCGCGAGTAGCCGGCGTGCCGAGACCCTTTTCACGAAGTATGCCTTCCAATTCCTTATCATCTAGCCGACTCCCCGCTGAAGCCATACCATTCAGCAAAGTCGCATCACTAAAAGCCGGCGGCGGCTTAGTCTCTTTTTTCAAACTTTCAACTTTTTTCACAGAGACATTTTCTGCTTCACGAACAAAAGGCAAAGCCAAAGCCTCCGCCGCCCGAGTGCGACGCTCAAGCGCACGCCACCCTTCTTGCAAAACGATCATCCCTGAAGACTTATATGTATCAATCAATCCATCACATAAAATCTCAGTGACGACAATACTCTGACTCTTGATCAAATCATCCTGCCAGGCCATGAGCAAACGCTTAGCCACCAAATCAAAAACCTTAGCCTCATCCCCCGACATCCGAACCGATCGCGGGTCCTTACCCGTAGGAATAATCGCATGGTGATCACTCACCTTTTTATCATCGACAAAAGCCGGTCCAAGAGCACGAACTCCTGTATCACTCCGCAAATCCACATCCTGATAACCCTGCCGAATCACTTCAACGATACCAGGCAAAGTAGATGCCACACTCGAACTCAAATACCGCGAATCCGAACGCGGATAAGTCAAAAGCTTATGCACCTCGTAAAGAGATTGAGACAAATCAAGAGTATACTTTGCCTGAAAACCAAACAATCGGTTGGCGTCCTTCTGCAATTCCGTCAAATCATAAAGCTTAGGAGGCGGAATCTTCTGCTGCTTATCATCCCGCTTTTTAATCCGCGCCTGACCACGTTTAGCCCGCGATAAAATATCTTCAATCGACACCTCACCTGGCGAAAACCTCTTCGCCTCACCCTTAGCCAAATCTTTGGTCTTCGCTTCAAAATAAATCCCGCGATACTCTTCCGAACGCTCCGTCGCAAACCGAGCTTCAATCTCCACATAAGGCTCAGCGACAAAACTCTGAATCGCCTCCGTCCGCTCAACGACCATCGCAAGTGTCGGAGTCTGCACCCGACCTACTGTCCAGCGATCATTCTGCTTAAGGGAATAAGCCCGCGAAAAATTCAACCCCACAAGCCAGTCCGATCGACTACGACCACGCGCATTATTCGCAAGATTATCGTAAGCCGACAAAGGCCTCATCGACCGAAACGCATCGTGTATACTCTCAGGCGTGAGAGACGAAAGCCAAAGCCGCTCAACCGGTTTTCGACACTCCGCCTTCTCGTAAATATAACGAAAGATCAACTCACCTTCACGCCCGGCATCCGTCGCCGCAATGAGCGAACTAACCTCCGGCGCATGCATCAACCGACGAATCTCCTCAAACTGCTGCGCGGTTCCCTCGAGCACCGAAAGTGGCCAGTGCGTCGGTAAAATCGGTAAATCACTCTCGCGCCATTTCTGCCAGACTGGAGTAATCTGATGCGGTTCAGCCAGCGTGACGAGATGCCCAACCGCCCACGTGACAATATAATCGCGGCCCGTAAACGAACCACGACCCGATGGTTTAATACCAAGCGCCTGAGCGAGGTCACGAGCGACTGATGGTTTTTCCGCGATGATTAATTTCAAAGGATTAGGCCTTACCGTGAAGATTCAGCCAACAAATTACCATGAGAGGTGAGCTGCTGCGATCGCGAAATCTCTATTTTAGAATTTGTCCGCGAGAGCCGCCGCAAGTGTCAATGCATGAACCAGATCATCCATCGCCAATCGCTTCTCCTCTTCATCTTGTATCCGTAGAATATGCGCCGGATGGTGCGTGACTATCGCTTTCCGATTCACACCGATATCAATCACCTTCGATTTCACATCCATAAGCCGCACACTTTGCCCAAGAACAGCGAGCGCCGCGGTCAATCCCAAGCACAATACAACATTAGGATTCACCGAAGCCATCTCCGCCTGAAGCCAGGGCTTACACGTTCCGACTTCACGCGGCGTGGGCTTTTCGTGAATACGCCTCTTACCCTCTTTGCGATGCTTGAATGCTTTCACAGAATTCGTCATATAAAGCTGTTCGCGAGAAACTCCGGCGCGACGCATCGCCTCCGAAAGGACTTCACCCGCCGGTCCTACAAAAGGAACTCCCTGTTGATCCTCAACATCACCCGGCTGCTCGCCTACGAGCATAAGCCGAGACGTCTCAACACCAACACCAAAGACCCCGTGCGTAGCCTTCGAACACAAATCGCAAGCCCGACAGCTCGGCAATGCCTGTCTCAACTCAGAGATACTGCGCGTCTCAGGCACATATTCAAGCGCAGACGGCGGCGCCGCACGAATCATCGCATCCACACGCTCATCACTCTCGAAAAGCAATTCTTCGATCAACCGCGTCTCAGGCATCGAATGCCAATACTTCTTAGGCATCTCAGCTTTCATCGCTTTAATCTTCACGCGAGCGGGATTAAATATCGATTTATAATAACAACCCCAAAGATCCTCAAGAGTATCACCCTGCGGACCATTTTCCTGCGCGCAGCCCGGGCCCCATTCAAGCTCCTGACCATTCCACCGCACGGATGCATCCGGTGTAAGGATCGTCCAATCTAAGACATTAAACCGCTCTTTAAAAAACGGCGCGACATAGGGCAAAATCGGATGCTCAGGTTCATGCCAAGCGACATAAACATCCCCGCCCTCCCCTTCTAACTTGCGAAACCGAACAAAAGCCTTGGCCTTGTGGGCATCACGACGAACCTGATGCTCCATCGCAAAAAATCGCGAGACCTGCTCGTCAATACTCAAATCCAAAAGTTTTGGATTCTCGAAAGTCATACGATAAATCAAACTATAAAGTAGCTGCCACTTCTCAGGATCGCGATGATAAGAAACCGTCTCCGCCATTTCCAAAAATTTGCGTGAGACATTGAGCACCGACTTAGACGGCTTACCGATCAAAGCTTTCCAATCAAACTCATCGAGGCCCCAAAGCAGTCCTGCGTTCGACCCCTTCACATGCCACTCAAGATCACTCGGCTCGATCTTCTGCTGAAGCATCGTCCGCGCAGCCTCGCGCCAGCCTTTAAATCCTTCTTCAAAACGAACTGTCTTCATCCTTCGCTCACACCCATCATTTCAAAAAGCGTCGGCTGCACAACCTTGGTTTTCTGCAGGCGTGCCTTCAAATGCTCATCATCCAGTAAAGTCACGTTCGAGTTCTTATCCGCCGTCACAATAAAATACCGCGCCTTATCGATCGAAACTCTCAGCTTTGCAAGATCAGCCAAGGTTAAACTTCTTTGAGTGCGAGTCTTGATAATCTTATCGACGGTTCGAACACCAAATCCTGGTATGCGCAGAAGATGCTCACGCGGGGCCTTATTCACATCGACAGGAAAAAAAGAGCGATGGCGTAGAGCCCACGATGTTTTAGGATCAAGTTTCAAATCAAGGTTCGGATCACTCGGGTCCAAAATTTCCTTATAATCAAACCCATAAAATCGCAAAAGCCAATCAGCCTGATAAAGACGATGCTCACGCTGCAGCGGAGCCTGCCGAAGAGGAAGTCGAGGATCACCTTTAGGAATCGGACTAAAAGCCGAGTAATACACTCTCTTGAGTCCAAACCCATCATAGAGCCGCGAGGAGGTCGCAAGGATATCCAAATCGCTCGAAGGCGTCGCACCCACAATCATCTGCGTACTCTGGCCACCCGGTGCATATGTGGGGGTGCTCTTGATAGTCTTCTTGTCTTCTCTATTTTCTGCAATCTTATCCTGTATCGATCCCATCGCTTGTTCGATCTGAACATGAGTCTTAGCCGGCGCCAGCGTGTCGAGATCAGATTGTTTTGGAAGCTCGATATTCGCACTCAGACGATCAGCCCAAAGCCCCGCTTTTTGCACGAGTTCCTCGGAGGCGCCTGCCACGGCTTTCAGATGAATATAACCACCGAATTTATGCTCGATACGCAGTTTGCGCGCGACCTCGATCATCTCCTCCATGGTATGATCCGGCGAACGAATCACGCCAGAACTAAGAAAAAGACCTTCGATATAGTTGCGTTTATAAAATTCAACCGTCAACCAAACGACATCATCCACCGAGAACTTCGCGCGCTTGACATCGCTCGAAATCCGATTGATGCAATAGGAGCAATCAAAGATACAAAAGTTGGTGAGGAGAACTTTAAGCAGAGAAATACATCGACCATCCGGCGTATAGCTATGACAGATACCCATGCCCTGCGTATTGCCAAGATCGCCCTTAACACCCGCGCGCTTGCTCCCGCTACTTGCACATGAAGCATCGTATTTTGCAGCATCTGCGAGTATGGCGAGTTTCTCTTTGATATCCATTCAAAAGCCCTCCGACAGCTACCCAGTATCCCATACATAAGTATGGAATAGAAGGGAATTGCACAGGCTTTTTAGGCACAAAATACTGCCGATAATAGCTTGATTCTAATAACTAAATTATAACGATTCACAAATCATAGTCTCTATCGACTAGGCTCGCAGCGCCACAAAAAACTTCTGCAGCTCAATCTCAAGAGTTTCTAAAGACGGCCGGGTCCGAATTCCAAGTCTTATACATTGAAAAAGAAATCCAAGATGCGCCTTATCCTTCGCTCCAATCTGTGCAGCCGGGCCTTGGTGAGCCGCGTATTTAAGCTCGCGGCGATCCGCATGCGTTCGTTTCATAAGGGCATTAACGAAAGCCGTCTGGCGATCAATCAGTACCCACGGAAAATTCGGATTCTTATAGGGCCCGATGGTTCGCTTCTTTTTCCCAAGCTTTAATCCGGCAATCTCAGGATCAGAAAATGCGAGATAAGCGGAGCTTAATCCACCGAGCAGTCCGCCGATTCCTGTTCCCGTCATAAACGATGCGCCGCCAACCATCGCATCAATCGTTCCACCAGCCAGAGCGCCGGAAGCCGTGCCGATCGTCATGAGTTCTCGGCGATTCAAACCCAGAACTTCCCAAGTTTCTTTGCTGAAAAGATCCTGATCAAATCCTGTCGGTAGATCCTGATGATCCAAAATGTTCAGATCATGAAATCCAAAGATCAAACCAATGCCGCTTCGCGCTTTCAACTCTTTCTCGCGGAGTTTATCAAAAAATTTACGACTCGCCTCGGCATCGGACATCGGATCTTTAAGATCCACCTTCAGCTCAAAGGATAAAGATTCCGAAAGCAAACCCGCAACCACATGGGCCGAATCCTTGAGGCGATTCATCAACTGACGTCGCATCGCGGCCGTAGCCTTACGCAAACTTTCGGCCATGCTCTCACTCAGAAACGTCAATTCTTCGATCAGCGCAATACGGTCATGAACCCAGGCCGTGTGGGTATTAAACACGCGAACGGCCTTGAAGTACTGCTGCAAAGCGCGCTTCCACTCATCTTCATAATCGCCTTTGCCAATTTGATTAAGCAGTGCGATCGAGGGTTGCCCGGTCCATTGCAGAATTTCAAACTCACACTCAAAATTAGGGCGAAACGGATGGCTGCCATCGGCGACATACAAAATCGCGGCTCCGTCCAAAATCGGCTTCAACAGTTCGCACTCATAACGAAACTGCCCACTCCCATGGAAAGTCCGATAGAATTCGAGCACTCGATCTTTACGCTCATGGGCCGCGACTGGGACACTTTTCAGCCACTCCAGGATCGCCGGAGCTTCCTCGAACCCGGGTGTGTCGTAGATCGTAAAGAGCGCTTTGCCATCGACCTTGTAGGTAAAATCCTGAGCATACGTGGTTGTGCGCGGGGTGGGAGCGACGGCGATTCTATCGTTCTCGGTGAGCGTGGCAACCAGACTGGATTTGCCTTTGTTTGTTCGGCCAACGACAGCAAATGTTGGTATACTCGGTTCCATAGTTCATTCCTAACCCTGGCTCACTCGCCTTATGCGTTTTCCAAAAGACCTAAATAGGGATCACGATAAATCTTAAGCGCGTGCTGCCAAGCTGTTTTATCGCCACTAAAATTAAGCCCCGCCTCCGACTTTTCCAGTGGTGCAAAAAGCAAAAGTGCTTTGGGATACTTGGCCCGGATAGAGATCCTGATTTTATCGATAGCTTCACCCGGAAGTTCGAAGGGATCGGTGACGAACACCAGACTATCTCCCGCCTTTAGATGCTCCAGGATCAAGGCGTCATCCTTGGCCAAACCTTTCGCATCCATGTAGACCCGAGCGGTAAAATTGAAGCGATTCTTCAAGAAGTCTTTAACCGTATCCTTTGGTAGATCTATATCCCGCCAGGCGATCAAAACACAGGATTTCTCCTCACTCCGACCAACTTCGGCCAGAGCCTGCTCGGGAACAGCCCTAGGCGCTTCAAGAGTCTGCGTCGTCCATCCACTCTGCGCTTCGCTCAGGCGTTGCCATAGAGCTTCACTTTGAAAATCACCGGGCGAATAGGCACGCAGATAGCGGTAAGAATACGATTTCAACCAAGACCAGATAAGAAACCTCGGCACGAGTCCGTAGACGGCGATCAAGGCGGCGAGAAAAGGCCACCAATCCTTAGTCGCGACGGCTTCTCCGCGAATAAATCCTTTCTGAAAGCGATCGAACTGGCTCGACTCGATGAGTGAAAGCGAAGGATGCAAAAGCTCAGATAGCCAAGCAAAAGGCAGCGAAAGCGTCGAGACGATTTGATGAAACAATCCCGCTTCTAGCTGAAGCGTGGTGCGCCAAGCAAAAGTATAATCATTAAATGCTATCATCAAAAGAAAAGTGCCGAGCGACGCCAAATGAAATGAAAGACCAAAGACTTGAAACGATTGCCAAGCTTTAGCCAGCAGCAGCGAACTATGGACATCCTTCAGCCGTTGAAGAAAGACAGCTTGAATCCGGCTATCGAAATTCTGCGTGGAAAAAAGATGCGGTCGCCGCGCGAGGAAACGCGCTCCCAAATCGCGAAGCAGTGCGATCAGGGCCCCACCGGGTAACCTGCGAAACAGGCGGGCGACGCTCGATTTCAAAAGATACCAGAGCACGAGCAGTATCTGTAAGAATCCATAAAACGCGATGATGGGAATCACGTTGACCGGTTCTGTTCCATCATAACGGAGAAAAACCTGTATCGATCCAACCCCAGAGAAAAAACCCAAGAGAAATAAAACAAATACGAAAGACTCATAACCGCGAACCAGCGAAACCCCAGGCCAAGGTCCCTCGCGAAGCTTGAGTTCCCGAATCCATGCGAGCAGCGCCGTTTTCTTGTCCGAAAGCTTTGAAGGTATGCGTGAGTGGATTTCCCCTTCCCGTTTGCGCAAGGTATCGACAGCCGCCGTTCCGTCTCGGGCGAGCTGAGCTTCGTAGTCGATGAGAGTGACAAGATCAAATGACATCGGCGGAGCCCCTCCCAGGAAAACTTCACAGTATAGGAACCTGAGGTCTTTCAACATCTGTCAGAGCAACGCATAGAGCCTTTTTGGCGAGAGACTACTCGACATTTGTATGGTTTTCGCGCATAAA
>JAZKGL010000069.1:0-12924 GCA_040385935.1 Bdellovibrionota bacterium | reverse complement strand
AGACCAATCTGAGTCTGAAGGAGCGGCTGAATCAGAAGATTGGACAAGCGACGTTTCTTCACTCGGAATCCAAACATACTTTACTCTTTCCCTTCGACAAGATTGAATTGGAAGTTCAGCTCGCCCGCAACCGACTTTTGCAGCGGAAAGGTCAAGCCTCGCAATTTAAAGTAGAGACACTCCTGAAACTCAGGGTCTTTGAGAGTGCTCTGTTTGATCTTTAATGATTTTATACCCTGGTCTATTCCGGAATAAACAAAAGAATAGATTAAATTTCCTTTGGCTTCGCTCGATTTGTCCAAGAGGTCGGTGTAACAGCTTCGAATATCAGGGTCATTGGCCTGCAGAACCTTCGCCATGTCCTGCGCGAAGGCATTAAATCGAAACAGATCGAGCTTATAAATCATCTGTATCGAACGGGTGCCTCGCAAAACGCGCCGTATGCTCGGGTTCTGAGCTGCGGGAACGGCCACGGGCTGATACCTTTGCCAAACCTCACCGGATATCGCATCTGTCACGGCCTGAACGCTCCCCTTCCAGCGATCCAGAGGAAACTTTTGATGGTTGGGCTTTTGTAGAACCTTTATAGGATCATCTTTGGAGGCGAGCAGGTACAAGACGCCCATGGACGAAAGATTCTTGGGTGAGACAACGAAGGGTTTGGAATAAGGACCTTTCCACTTACGCGCCTTGCCTCTATCGTCTCCAAGCGAGACCTCCAGCAGATCATAGGTATCTTCGCGAATTCGCCAGTACTGGGTAGGAAGCGCCTTAGGATCTTGGGTTTTGGCTGCAAAACTGTAGAGGACTTTATTCTTTCGACCTCTGATGAGAAAACTGAAGTCGCCTCCCCGCCCCTTCATCTTTGAATCGATGATGACTGCATGAAGGCTAACGAGACCCTGATCGGCCTCAATGATTTCGCCACTCCAAACTTTTGGAAGCGCTGCTGATTGAGCCCAAAGACTTTCGGCATGGCCGAAGCAAAGGAGGAGAGGCAGATGCAAAAGAAAGATCCACGCTCGCCGCAATTGCGCCTCCTACTCATAGACTGACCTCAAATTTTAACACGGACCTCATCGAGTAACATCAAGCGAACCGAGTTCTGTCACCACATGATTCACAACGCGGTCGTGTGCCTCAGATGGAAGGGATTCGAAAAAAAATTCGGAGAAGCACACACCGAGAGTCGTTGCGGAAAAACTGCTGAGAAAACGATCATAAAAGCCTTTTCCGTAGCCTAGGCGATGCCCGTTCTTGTCATAAGCAAGAGCCGGAACGATGATTAGAGTCTGAGCACCGCTCACCAGGCTTTCCCCTGTGTCAGGTTCCTCGACGCCCCAGCGATTTTTGACAAAGGGCTTGCTGGCATCGTAGCGAATGAATTCCATAGAGCTATCGGCGAGGTTCGTCTTTGGGAAATAAAAGGCTTTGGTTGGCAAGAGAGAAATCAGAGGAGACACATCGACTTCATTTCGAAAACTCTTGTAGAGGGCAATGTGCTCAAACTTAGCGATGGGAGCGATCCGTTCACAGATTTTTAAGCTGCGCATTTGCCAGTCACTCGATGAAATCGCTAGGCGATCTTTCATGAGCTTTTCGCGAAGAGATTTCTTATCGGTGTTCATAATGCTTTATCTCACATCGAATAAATAAAAAAAACGCCCCCCAGGGTATGGGAAGCGTTTACGGAATTTCTTTTAGTAAGACAAGTATTATTGAACCGATACGTTTTGAATCACTTGCCATTCCCAGCGACCAGCGACTTCAGAGAAGGCACCGACGCGAACGTCATAGGCGCCTGCTGATACGCCCTGTAGCGAAACCGAGGTACCCGATGTTCCAAAGCGGAAAGATGGGTTAGCGAAAGACGAGCCAGCTGGCGTAAGTTCAACAGAATAACGAGCGACTTTTTCGGCAGCTTGCCAAGAGACGACACCACCGTTACCAGATATCTGGCCGCCGGGCGTAGGAGCAGAGATTGGGAAGTTGCGCGCTTCAGGCGCTGAGATAGTGAAGGAAGAAACGCTCGAGGCGCCGCTTGCATTTTTTACTTGCCAGTACCATGTGCCTGGATAAGGGTTTTCAAAGTTGAATTTGCTTGCGCCGTTCAACTTCACAGATTTAACGACAGGAGTCATGGACTGCGAGCGAGAGAAAACGATCTCGTCGGCCGGGCCTTCCCAAGTGAATTCGGATACGCCTTGAGTCTCATCATAAGACTGGGAAGCACCGCTGGCCGGTGTAAGGATAGCGATCGCACCTGTGGAGGCAGCGGCTGCAGCGTCGGCTGCTGGAGCAGCTTCAGTCGTGGCAGCTGCATCGGTCGCGGCAGCGTCAGCAGGTTTCGCTGCATCGGTAGCTGCTGCGTCTTTGGCTTCTTCTTCCGTTTTCGCGGCGTCATCGCCTTCTGCAACTTCTTCTTCCGGAGCCGCTTCTTCGCCTTCACTCGAGGAGTCAGACATGTAGAAGTACCCGGCAACGCCGAGAAGAACTACAAAGACACCGAGGAGTATCACACGGCTTTTGTTCTCGGAAGCAAACCCACCGCCCTTAAAAATCTGAGAGACGGCATTGGTGTTGGTTCCAAAGTCGCTGGTAAACTCGCCTTTCAGTTCACTCGTGAACGGATTGGACTGGGCACCAGTCTGACTAAACGCTGCATTTGAATTAGGATCCTGATTATTGTCGCTCATCCATGTCTCCTTGAAATCCCGGCGGCGGCTTGTAATGGCAGCATCGTAGTCTGCATAAAGCGCTTTGTGCCCTTTTATGATTATTCTAGAGCCTCTCGATGCGGCTGGCAAGAATCGGGGCAAGATTTCACAGCGATGTCGAGAATTTGAAGGGAAAACACGGAAGGTTAATGATTGGTTTCAGCTTCGATAAAACGCTGAATGCGCTGATTGTTTTGCCAGTCTTTAAGATTTGCAAAAACAGTTACAGCCCCTCTTTCACAAAACCAAACTTGATCGAATAGAGTTAGCTGGCTAAGGCGATGGGTCACATAAAGGAGGATCCGGCCTTCGTCCTTACATCTCTGCAAAACCTTTTGCGTGATCATCTCTTCGGCCGCGGGATCAATTGCGCTCGTCACTTCGTCCATTAAGATTAGACTGTGTGGTCGAAGCAAACCGCGCGCGATCGTGAGCCTTTGCATCTGGCCACCGGAGAGTGATCCTTGCAGAAAGTCGAGTTCGCTATCGAGCGACTGACCTTTGGCCTTCAACTCCCGATCAAGTCCTACATAACTGAGAGCCGCCTCAGTTTGCGGAACTTCGCGTGGATCTTTAAGTCCGTAGTTAAGATTCTCAGCGATAGATCCAGAAAACAAAAACGGCTTTTGACTTACAAGCGTGGCATTGTCTTTGACTTCAGTCCAGGACGGTCGGCCCTCCCAGACATCCGGCGAATAAAGTCCCGCTAAACACTTCAGGAGTGTCGACTTTCCTCCTCCACTAGGACCTATGATCGCGACGCGCTCACCGGCTCCGACCCTAAGATCTTCGGCCTTGAGCTGGAACCCTTCGCCATAGCGGACTAGCAATCGATCAATCTCAATTCTTGAAATCGGTTCGAGTATCGGTTCGGAGGACTTGTTATGAAACTGATCGACGCTGGAAAATGTCGCAACGCTTCGGCGAATGATTCCACCCGTCTCCTGAAGTCGTGAGACCTGCTCACCGATGCTCTTGAGTGGACGAATGATGACGCCAAGAGTCATCAGGAACTGAAGAAGCTCGCCGGACTGCACGAGACTTTGTCCGATCCAGCCTCGGTTCAGAAAGAATATAACCGCCGCTAACATTGCAAAGCCTAAAAACTCTAGGCCTGGAGCAAATGCGGAACGAATGAAAATGGAACGCACGATATTCGAGTAATAGGCCTGATTCAATAGTTGAAAGCGTTCGTATTCGGCTTTCTCGCCGCCTTGCGCACGAATGAATTCGAAGCGTTTGCGCATTTCGAGCAGAGATGAGGCCATCTTCGCCAGATTTCTCTGCCAGCCTTCAGCATAGTGGGAAATCTTTTTACCCGTGCGACCAGTACCGAACATCAGCGGAATCGATAGGAGCGTGAGGAGCAAAGCCGTAGGCCAGTGAATAAAGTACAGCCAGACTAAAGCGGAAACCACGACGACCGAATCCTTAACAAGACCGACCAGCAGATCAGACAGACGGCTTTGCAGATAGGCGACATCGTTCATGATGAGCGACATCCATTCGCCAGGGGCTTTCTGCAAAAGTTTCTCTAAGGGTTGCCTCAAAACTGCGGCAAAGAGCTTCTCCCGGAAGCGGCTTCCGACATAGAGTGTGAGCGCCTGCTGGCTATACTGATAGGAATAGCCAGCCAAAGCTAAAAGTATGCCGACAAAGAGTAAAGCGCCGGGCACGAGTTTAATAACATCGGCTTGAGGAATTGTAAGTCCTTCAAGAAACCCTAGGTAAGGCGCCATTTGTTTAGGAGCAAGATCGATCGCCGCGACCTCGGTCGCCTGAACAGCTCCGAGCATGCTTTTAAACAGTGGTCCTGTAAGCAGGATAAATAACCCTTGGGCCAAGGACAAAAGGGCAAGAGAGGCTACGATTCGCACCACCAGCGATTTTTTCTCGAGCACAGAATCAAGCAGAAGCAATTTAATGTGCTGAAATTTCACCGGCTGTGAATTCATGCGGGCGGCACTGGGGCATTACGAGTTTTCTTTACTCGCAGACCGGCCTCGTGAATGATGATGTCGGCAGCGTTATCGGTCGCTGAGCCTTGAAATTCACTTTGAATCTTACTCAATTTTTGGAGCATGTCCGCACGCTCGGGTGAATCCTGAATCAGCTGTGTAATCGACTGCAAAAGGCCCGGCATAGCCTGGCTGTTCGGGAATTCGAGGAACAGAGGCTGACCTAAGGACTGATTCACGAGGCAATGATAGCCCGCTTCGTCGGCCACATCCGTTTTATCGTAAACTGCGATGGTCGGAACGCCAGCGATAGCGGCTTCCATAGTAATCGCACCAACGCCTGTGATAGCAAGGCGCGAAAGGCTTAAAAGTTCCAGATGCATGCCAAGAACGAACTTCACTTTGCTGGTCAAAGGAAGCGTGCTCTTCATCTTTGCGACAAGACTATCAAAGTCTCGTTCTTCGCGAAGGGAGACAACGATCTGACAATCATGCGTTTTCAAGATACCTTCGGCAAACTCACCAAATCGTGGGAGCATTTTATCCAAGACTTCGCCATATCCGCCCGGAAAGAGCGAAATCAAAGGTTTGTCGTTGAGAAAATCAAAGTCCGAGATCTTCACGAGCACCTTGGAAATACGATCGCGAAACGGCGTTCCAATGTATTGAAAAGGGATTTTCGAAGCGCGAAGAAACGTACTACCGCTCTTGTGAATGCTCAGTGCCGTTTTGATTCGGCCCGGCACTTCACTCATATCAATGCCCTGGAGGCCTTGCTGCGGAGTCACTTCATAAAGAATAACAGGGATCTCATTATCTTTGAAATATCCGGCAAGATCATGGTGAATCGCCGAGTAGCCCACGAGCACCGCAAACAGCGGGAGGTTCTCGGTGAGACTTTCTTTCAAAGGATTCAAACCTTCGTCAAATCCAAGAGCTTTCACGGCATCCTGCATATTATCAAGTTCGGCCAGGGCCATAACCCGAGTCTTAGAGGTCCAGTTGCCAACCACGCCAACGATTTCCGTCTTGGGAAACTGATCGCAAATGGTAAGGACCAGCTCGGAGGCGAGCAGATCCGCGGAGTGAGAGCGCGAGGAGATGAAAAAGGTTGGTCTTTTCAACGACAGATTCCTCGATGACTGGTTTCAATGAAAGCTATGAAATTATCTCGCTCCAAAGACTGAGGAATCTCAGCCTTCATCCTTGAAATCGCGTCTTCGAGGGTTAAGTTTTCGTTATAAAGTATTTTGAACATATTTTTGATGTCGGCGAGTCGTTCTTTCGGAAGTTCCGAACGCCTGAGGCCAACCACGTTGAGCCCGGAGATGCGGGCTCTATCGCCTTGGACCATGCAGTAGGGAGGAACGTCCTGAACCACGATGGACCCTGCGGCTATCATCGCGCGTTCGCCGAATGAGCAGAACTGGTGCCCGCCGGAGATTCCGCCGAAGACCACATTATTCTTGACCGTCACGTGACCGGCCAGGTGAACCCCGTTCGCGAAAACGCAGTTATCGCCGATCGTACAATCATGCGCGATGTGAGTGTAGGCCATGATCAGGTTGTTATCCCCAATCCGAGTGACGGCCCCGCCCCCGACCGTGCCGAGTGAAATGTTTACATATTCGCAGATGCGATTATTCTTACCGATGATGACTTCGGTTTCTTCGCCCTTGTATTTCAAATCCTGAGGCGGCGCTCCTACAGTCGCGTAGGGCGAGATGCGAGAGCCTTCGCCGATCGTCGTCTTGCCCGTGATCATCGCACCTGGCTCGACGTGAACATTGTCATGCAAGGTCACGAGTGGCCCGATGACTGCGTTCGGACCGACGATGACGCCTTTGCCGATTTTCGCACCCTTGTAGACCAAGGCACGAGGATGTATCGACGCGCCTTCAACTTTTTCAAGGAGAGAGAGTTGGCTATAATCCATGACTTTCCTTTACTAACTCATTTTGGCGGTTATCGTCGCACTGCTCGCAACGTCACCATCAACTATAGCCTTGGCGTCGAACCAGAAAAAGCCTTTACGACCTTTGACGTAGTTCACATGCAAATTTAGGACATCCCCAGGAACGATTTGCCGGCGAAAACGCACGTCCTGCAGTTCGGTGAGAAGGCAGGACGTGGCGAGATCAGGATTGCTCAGGCGAATCATGATGCCCGCCGCCTGAGCGAGAGCCTCGATGCTCAAGACGCCAGGCATAATAGGATTGCCGGGAAAGTGACCCTGAAGGTAGGGATCAAGACCCGACACGAGCTTAATGCAGTGAATCGATTGCATGGGGACGATGGCCAACACGCGATCAACAAGCAAGAGAGGGTAACGGTGCGGAAGCCAATCGGTGACGCGAATCAACTCGGGTCGCGCAAAATCAACTTTCGGCAGTCCACCCTCTGAGTTGCCATCTGATGGTACAGAACTCAAAATCTAAACTCCTTACGCCTTACTTCTTAGCTTCAGCTGGTTTCTTTTTGCTTTGAGCTTCGAACTCTTTGATCACGTCTTTAGTCAAATCGATCGGATCTTTCAGATAGATGAGGCCGGCTGAACTGGTTTCGAAAACCATGTCCACGCCTTTGCTTTTCGCCATATCGTTGACAATTTTCGTAACGGCGATAGCGATCTTTTGGGTCGCCTGGCCTTCTTTCTTTTTGATCTCGTCTTGGAAGGCCATCTCGTCGTTACGAAGACCCATGAATTTTTCTTGGAATTCTTTTTGTTTGCCCATACGAGCCTGCTCGTTGAGAAGAGGAGCTTGTTTGGTCCACTCTTCGTTCATTTTATCGAGTTCTTCTTTGCGTTTGCCGAGTTCCTTTTGCTTATCTTTGATCTCTTTTTCAAGACCGGCGCGAGCTGTCTTGCCTTCTTCGACGTTCAAAATCACGTTTTGCATATCGACGACAGCGTATTTCGATTGGCTATAGGCAGCCGGTGCAGACAAGAGAGCCAGAGCGAATAGACCATTAGCGAGTTTCATGAAAACCTCCGAATTCGAAGAATAATAAGTTCTAAAAAATAAAATTAATAACCTAAGTAGAAGATGAAGCGTAGATCGCCGACTTCGCCGTCCTGGATGGGATAAGCCCATTCAAAGCGGAAGGGAGCCACCGGAGTGATCCAGCGGAAACCAAAGCCGACATCGCGATCCATCGACGAGAGATCGACCGTTTCATCTTCAGCATAACTGCGGCCCATATCATAGAAGAGCAGACCTTTGATGTTCGCTTCTTTGATGATCGGCATAAAGTATTCGGCTTGGAAGAGGAGCTTCTTGGTTCCACCCCAGTTGATTTCCTGCGGCTGGCCTGTCGGCGTTTGCAGAATACTCGACTTAGGACCGACCGAGCGCTGCTCGTAGCCACGAAGATCTTCGGGACCACCCAAGCGATAGCGGGTCAGGATAGGTATACGCTCATCCCCGTTTTGCCAGAGAAGACCAAAGTCGCCGGCAAAGCGGAAGTAGGTGCGATAGGTATCTGTGTAATCAACGGGCACAAAGAAGGAGGCGCTAGCCGTCGTCTCAAGGAACTGGCGTGTTCCGCCGAGTAGCCCGCCCCCAGTGAATTCCTGGGCGATACGGATATCAGACCCTTCACTCGGATCGATATAGTTGTTGGTTGCGTTTCGTGCGATGCCCAAAATGATGGAACTCTCACTGCCCGATTCCACAAAACTTCCGACGAGGGCCGTGTCCGATTCCACATCGATCGTTGAATAACGATAGGTAATCGAAGCGCGGATTAGTTCGTAGATACGCCGACCAACGGTTACGCTACCGCCTTTACGAGCCTCTTGAACATCGACGTCTTCGGTGACGAGACGAACTTCGTTACGAAGGAAGGCACTAAAGCCCAGCGACCAGTCCGAATCGTTGAAACGCGGATCTGTCCAACCCACTTCAAGGTCGTAGTTCTTTCCACCGTTCCAGCGGCCGGTAAGCGTGGTTCGCCAGCCTTTACCGCTTTGGTTTTCTTCGGTGTACTTACCCTGCCCGAACCATTTGTTCTGATTGCCTTCAGCGCCGGGGCTAAAACCCAGAGCAGCTTGGAGCTGACCTGTCGGCTTCTCTTTAACCTTGATCTTGTAGTTCAGAATCTGCGGGTTCTTCTCATCGCGTTCGCGAAGAGTCTGCACTTCTTCAAAATAACCAAGGCGCTCGATGTTGGCCTTGGACTTGGTCAGGCGCGTTCCCGAGTACAGCTCGGAATCAGCAACCTCAAGCTCACGGCGCAGAACGTTATCGCGGGTCTTGGTGTTACCGATAAAGGTAAAGTCACCAAAATAAACTTTTTCGCCTTTGGTGATTTCATAGTTCAGATAGACGAGTTTCTTCTCGCGATCGTACCTATGTTTTGGATTCACGTCGGCAAACGCATAACCCTTGTCACCGTATTTATCGACGAGCATCTCAACGTCTTTACGAAAGTTCGTAAAGCGAAACAGCTCACTCGGCTTAAGCAGCATCCACTCTTTCATCTCGTCTGCGGTATAAAGCAAATCACCGCTGAATTCGATGCCGCCAACGCTATACTGAATCCCCTCTTCCACTTCCATGGTCAGACGCACAAACCGTCTGTCCTCTTCCATGATCTTGACGGGATTGGACACATTAACTTCGGCAAAACCCTGGTCTTTATAGAGGTAACTTAAAACTTCGACATCGCGTTTGACGAAATCGTCGTTGTAGACCGAACCAGGAGGCGAAATATTGGAGAGTCGTGTGTAAGGCTTGGAGAAGAACTTATCGATGATTTCTGCGTCCGAGAAATACTGATTCCCTAGGACGTGAACATCGCCCACCAGAACTTTGCCACCCTCTTCGACATTGAAGATGAGGTTAACTTCGTTCGGATTATTCGGGTTGGGCTCAAGTTTATAAGTGGCCTTGGCGAGATAAAAGCCCTTTTCCAGGTACTGTTTCTCGACCATGCGCAGATCGGAGTTGATCTTGCTCTCGTTCACGATGGTGAAGACTTTCGACTCAAGCTTTTCCTTGAAGTCGTCTTCTTTCATTTCCGAGAGGCCCACAAACTGTATCGAACCGATAGCGGGTTTCTCGACGACTTCAACGATAACGCGAATGCCGCCGCCTGCGGGTTCTTTCAAAAACTTGATGTCAGAGAAATAACCGAGGTCGTGAAGAAGTTTGATATCGGAGCGAACCGAAGCGGCGTCAAGCTGCGAACCCTTCTGTGATTTCAGAACGGTCGTAATTGCATCAGCTTCTACTTTTTGATTGCCGCGGACGACAACTTCCTCAATTCGCTCAGCCGCAAAAGCAGCTGTAGGGGCTGCTGCGACGAGCGCGGAGAGGAGTGCTAATTCGAGTCTCACCAAGATCCCCCGTAATCCACAATTTTACCATCTTCCATCACAACCTGACTCGGCATGCGCTTCGCAAGTTCTACATCATGAGTAACGAGCATCATCGTGACTTGAGTTCGGCGGCTGAGTTCCATCAGAATCTCTTCAACCCGTTCGCCGTTCTTCTTGTCGAGGTTACCCGTTGGCTCATCACAAAGGAGGATGGGCGGTTCCATCAGCAAAGCGCGCGCAATCGCAACCCTCTGCTGCTCGCCGCCGGAAAGTTCCGCCGGACGATGATCGAGGCGGTTCGACAGATCGACCGCCGCCAAAAGCGCTGCAGCCCGTTCGCGTAAGGCGTTCGGGCTCATTCCTGCGATCAATCCCGGCATGATTACGTTCTCAAGAGCTGAGAACTCAGGCAGAAGATTGTTCATCTGAAAGACAAAGCCCACTGTACGGTTGCGAAATAACGATGCGTCTTTATCAGACAGATTCGAAACGTCTCGACCATTGAGAGCTACGGCGCCAGAGCTTGGAGTATCAAGAGTGCCGATCACATGCAACAGTGTACTTTTTCCCGAACCTGAACGTCCGGTTACAGACACGAGCTGCCCCTTCTGCATCGTGAGATCAACGCCTCTTAAGGCGTCAACTTTCTGCGACGAGATCTGAAAGGTTTTGTGAACATTTTTCAGCTGAATAATAGGACTCGTCACAGCTTTAGTACCTCAAGCCTTGAGATGGATTTTGTTTGGCTGCGATACGCGCAGGATAGAACGCGCCAAGCACACTCAAGAGCCAAGCTGCCAGGCAGATGACTCCGTACTCAACAGGAAGAAACTTAACGGGTAATGACCTCAGCGACACCAGATTTGCTGGCAGAGCTGCATAACGAAATTGTTGAAGGCCAAAACACAAAAGCAGACCAAGGAGCAGACCGCCGATAATTCCTACGGTTCCGATGGTAAAGCCTTGGAGCAGATAAAGACGTCCCACATCCTTCTCAGACATACCGAGAGATCGAAATAAGCAGATCTGCTGCTTCTTGTGATAGACCGTCATCATCATCGTTCCACTGATGGAAAAGGCTGCCACCAATACGATGAGTAGAAGGATAGAGCCCATCGTGTACTTTTCGAGCTTGAGGGCAAAGAGCAGGGCGGAGTTGGTATCCTTCCAGGTCTTGCCTTGAAGACCAGGGATTTTAAGCTTGCTGGAGAACTGTTCAATCGAGAGTGGGTCTTTGGAATTGATGCCGATGCCTGTCACGTACTCGTCTTCGTCGAGACTTGGTTCATAATCGGACATAAACTTTCGGCCTTCGTCAAGCGACACGACGGCCCATTTGGAGTCATAGTTGAAAAGGCCCGTGTGAAACAGACCCACAACCGTATAGTTGCGTGAGAACGTCCCGCCGCTCATGACGGTAGCCGAAGAGGACGCTTGCGGGCTTAGGACGGTGATCTCATCGCCGAGGTCCGCGCCGAGTTGCGAGGCAAGGCTGTCGCCGATTACGATTCCAGGCCATTTGGGATTTTCCCGGTTCATAGGAATAACAGGAGCGTGGAGAGAACCGATCGATTCGAGCTTTCCTTCGGTCATCGATTCATCAAAGGCCCAGAGCGCGCCGCCGATTTTAGGATCGATACCGAAGAGAACGACGGCCGAGATGTGTTTGCCATGCGTGAGCACGACATCGGATTCTGTGTAAGGCTGTATGCCTTCGGCCTTGGGAAAGAGCTTTTTGAATTCGGAGAGAGGATGTTCTTTCAGGCTGAATCCAGCCAAAGGATTCTCGGCGATGACCTCGAGATGAGGCTGGCCTTTGAGCATTTTATTTTTCAGATCCTGCTCAAATCCACCCATTACCGAAAGAACAACGATGAGCGCTGCAACTCCGATGACGACGCCCAGTATAGAAAAAGTGGTCATGAAAGAAAGACCATGCCGGCCTTTGCGAGCGACGAGATAACGCCACGCCGCCCACTGCAGAAACTTAAAATTCGGTCGTCCTGCCACGAATTCAGACCTCAGTTATCGCGCCAATCATCCGGCGCCCTTGTTGGATACCGGACATAGTATGTTGGATTCGTAGTATTTTTCAAGAAATTCGAGACTTTGAATCGAGAAAGGCTCGGGCCCTTTCGCCGCCATTGCCGTTCTGCTATAGTCACTTCAAAGCTAAGAGAAAGGGCATTCATGACTGCTCACCGCTTTTTGGTTGTTGATGATGATCCGGATTTAGGCACTGTCGTCATGGAGAAGCTCCGTGCACTCGGAGACTGCACCTACTGCGGCTCAGGGCATGCAGCGATTAAGGAACTCGACGGCGGCAAGTTTGATGTCGTGATCACTGACTATATAATGGAAGGTGGTGATGGCGGCTCTCTTGCGCATTACTGCCGAAATCACAAAATACCTGTCCTTGTTGTCTCGTCATTTCCCGAGACTCAGATTAGGCCTTATCTGCCGCATGGTGTGTCATTTGCGAACAAATTTAATGCTGTTCGCGGCACTCACCTGGAAGATCTGGTGAAATCAATCCTTCTCGTTCCGCCTCGTTGACAAGGACATCTCCTCTGAAATAAGTCAAAATTGACACACGCGTGGTCCTACTTGCGTCTACTCGACACCTAACGTAGATAGAGTGACGTTCGTTTTAAGGAGCTGCGCGAGTGTCCGAGTCCCGTTTAAAATCTCTAGGTGTCGATTTCCCTTTCATGGTTGCACCAATGGTCGGCCTTACCCATGCTGCGTTTCGTGCTACGGTTCGCCATTTCACGCCGCCCTCGCTTCATCCTCTTCTTTTTACAGAAATGCTTTCAACCCGACGTTTGCCCTTCGAACGCATAGATCGCGTCGATGAACTCAAAATTTTCGACAACGAAAAAATGTTCATTCCGCAGATACTCGGCAACGAAGAATCGTTCATACA
>JAZKGL010000068.1:0-1959 GCA_040385935.1 Bdellovibrionota bacterium | reverse complement strand
AGCGTCCGAAGAAAAGTCAGCTGCGCCTGCATGTGTAACAGGTACCAAATGAGAAGGACGAAAGTGAGAGCGGAAACCACGTGGAAGATCAGATTCACACTGACCACATTGACACCTCAGTTACCGAGTTTGCCTAGCCTCTCATCGTACTCCATGATCCCCTCGAGTGCCTACCCTGAAAGACGTCTTGAGATTCCAGGACCCACGGAGTATCGTTCCGGTGTTTACTGCAATTGCCTAACAAAATGACACCTCAGTCGGAGCATTTTTGACACTCAAAAGCATGACCGCTTTCGGTAGTGGCGAATTACAGGCAGCGAAAACTCAATACCGCTGTGAAATCCGCACGCTCAATTCCCGCTTCACTGACATCTCGATCAAGCTCCCGCGCAGTCTCATCGCTCTGGAAACACAGCTGACAGCTTTGGTGAAAAATCATATTCAGCGCGGAAAAGTCGATGTTTTCCTCGACTTCTCACCTTTGGAAAAGACCGCGCATCTCCCCAAACTCAACGAGACCGCGGTCCAGCATTATATCGAAATGTCGAAGGCTTTGCACAAGCTTGGCGCCGATAAGCTCCTTTCGCAGTCGGATATTTTACGGCTTGAGGGCTCCCTGGAGACCCAAGGTTCGCTGCATGGCGAGGCCTTTCTTTCCGAACACGCGCCTCACTTGCAAACCGTTGTTGAAATGGCTTTGGGCCGTGTGCTTTTGCAAAGAGCCAGCGAAGGCTCCGTTCTTCAAGACGCGCTCCTCAGACTCGTTGAATCTATGCGAATCGATCGCGAAGCCATACTGGGCAAACGCGAAGGTATCCAGGCCGCACTTTTTGAAACCTACAAAAAGCGTCTGGAACGTGTCCTCGGACTCGTTAAGGATTCGGTTCCCGATTTGAAGACGATTATTCCCGATGAGCGTTTTATCGCTGAGGTCGCGATTCTTATCGATCGCGCCGACATTGAAGAAGAATTAACAAGGCTTAAGGCCCATGAAGATGAATTCCTGCGTATAATGAGTAACGAGGAGGAAGCGGGGCGTAAGCTCGATTTTCTCTGCCAGGAAATGCATCGCGAAGTGAACACGATATCCAACAAGCTCACGCAACTGGATGTCGCGACACACTCTCTGTCGCTCAAGCAGACGATAGAGCGTCTTAAGCAACAGGTTCAAAATATCGAGTAGTGCCCAAGGCACGATACTATTGAGGCTTATCATGACAGTATTTGTCGTTTCAGCACCTTCGGGCACCGGGAAAACAACCCTGAACCGCCGCTTGCTCAAAGAGTGCCCTGGCCTCGAGATATCGGTGAGCCACACTACGCGCAAACCACGTTCGGGCGAAGTCGATGGCGTGCACTATCACTTCATCCAAGCCGAGGAATTTCGGCAAATGGTTGAAAAGGGTTCGTTTATCGAATGGGCCGAGGTTCATGGAAACCTCTACGGAACAAGCTTTAGCGAACTCAAAAGAATCGAGTCGAACGGTAAGAATCCCCTACTCGAAATCGATATCCAGGGCTGGCATAATGCAAAGCCTATGCTGACAAACGCAGTCAGTATCTTTATTTTGCCTCCCTCTCTCGCGTCCCTCTGGGAGCGACTTGAGACTCGCGGCTCCGATAATTTGGATGTAAGATGGATCAGGCTGCAGAACGCCTACGATGAGATTCAGAAGGCGCATGAATATGATATCCTTATCATAAATAACGAATTGGAAGTCGCCTTTCAAAAGCTGAAATCCATCATACTGAGTGTCAAACCCGAGGGTCTAGGCGATCCCGATGGCCTAATTCTTTGTCACAAACTCAATGAAGAGTTCGAATCTGCCGATTGGATTAAGGGACTTAGGGTTAAGATGGGCGGCTAATGCCTCACTTGCCCCTCGGACCAGAGCGGACTCTCAAATGAGCGGGGCCCTATGAGCGAAAGCATCAAAAAAGAAGCGGTTACTCCTGGAG
>JAZKGL010000067.1:0-1028 GCA_040385935.1 Bdellovibrionota bacterium | reverse complement strand
AGGAAGCTCAGTTATGCCAAAGGCCGAAACGTAGAGCAACAGTTTTTTTATGAAAAATTCATCGGGAAGTCGAATTGACAATAATCTTTTGCTCAGCAAAATTTCATAACAGATATTCGATCATCGACTGTGCAAAGATTTTTACCAAGGACGCGACTATGCCCACCCATGATGTTGATTATGAAATCCACGGACACTCACTCCAACTCGTCGAGGTCGAACTCGATCCCGGCGAAACCGTTATCGCCGAAGCCGGGGCCATGACCTATATGGAAGACGGCATCACCTTTGAAAGCCGCCTCGGGGACGGCAGCGCTACCGACCAAGGATTCTTTTCCAAACTCTGGGGCGCAGGCAAACGCGCTCTCACGGGCGAGTCCCTTTTCCTTACCCATTTCACTAACCAGGGCAGCGGGAAAAAACGCGTTGCCTTCTCCTCACCCTTCCCCGGACAAATCGTTGCCCTCGATCTGAAAACTTTCGGCAGGCCCATTTTGTGCCAGAAAGATTCTTTTCTCGCCGCAGCCATGGGCACTAAAATAAGCATGGCTTTTAACAGCCGCCTCGGCGCGGGCTTCTTCGGCGGCGAAGGATTCATCCTGCAGAAAATAGAAGGGGAGGGGAAAGCGTTCATCCATGCGGGTGGTCACGTCATACGCAAACAACTCAATAACCAAGTCCTGCGCATCGACACCGGCTGCGTCGTCGCCTTTGAGGAAGGCATCGACTTCAATATCGAACGCTCAGGCAAACTCAAATCCATGCTCTTCGGCGGCGAAGGCCTGTTTCTCGCAACGCTTCGCGGCACCGGAGCTGTCTGGATTCAAAGCCTGCCTCTCTCCCGTTTGGCCGATCGAATTATCGCCAGCTCCCCTCAACTTGGCGGTGCAAGCCGTGAGCAGAGCGGGATTGGAGCCTTTACGAGCATCCTGGGGGAAGATTAAACCGTCATTTTTTAAGAAAAAATTCGAAACCTTAATTTTCTTCTTGCGACCTTCGATTGGATCAGGCATTTATTGGGACCTGAC
>JAZKGL010000066.1:0-5461 GCA_040385935.1 Bdellovibrionota bacterium | reverse complement strand
TGGGACGAAGCCATCACCCTGGAAGCCCAGGTCGAATGCATCATCTTCGCCACCCCCAAACCAATCAGCGTCAGCGAAATCGCCGAGCTTCTGGCCGACGATGACGGCATAGAACCCTCGCACGCATCCATCGAGACCCACGCACAACAGCTCCAACGCCTCTACAAAGAACGAAACGGAGGCTTCCGCCTGGAATACGACAAAGGCGCCGGCTACCAATTCCGAACCGTCCCAGCCGCCGCCCCTCTGATGGAGCGCATGTTCTCATCCAGACAGCGCCCACTCTCCCGCGCCGCCCACGAAACCTTGGCTATCATTGCGTATCGCCAGCCGTGTACCCGCGCCGACATAGAATTTATTCGCGGGGTCGACGCCGGCTCCATCATAAAAAATCTTCTCGAACGCGACCTCGTCACCTGTGTCGGCCGCAAAGAAGATTCAGGCCGCCCGATGTTATTCGGCACCACAACCGAATTCCTACGCGTGTTCCGCGTCCAATCACTCAATGATCTTCCTCCGTTATCTGCATTCCAACCAGCCTCGGAGGCGATGATCAACGCGTTCCAAAAAATCGAAAATCCCGAGGACACGATCGATGTCGAGGAATTCATCGGCGACGAAGACCGCGATCCAACCTTGGTCACACAGCACAAACTCGCCGAATTCGCTGCATCTGAGAGCGGAATTGATGTAAGAGAGGACGCATTAGAAACGGCCTCCCAACCTGCCCAAATACGCAGGGCTGGCGGCTCTTACGACAACGAAGGATTTTCGCGTGACGACGGAATTGAGGATACAGAAGTGGCTGTCGGGTCTGGGAATAGCGTCGCGCCGGGAAGCGGAGAAGATGCTTCTCGAGGGTCGGATCTCGATCAACGGCCAAGTGGTGAAGGAACCCGGGACGAAGATTGATCCCTCCAAAGATCAAATCGCCGTCGACGGCAAAATCATACAAGACCGCCAACCACCCAAAGTTTATTGGATGCTCCACAAACCCGACCTCACTCTGACAAGCCGTCAGCGTGAAGAAGGCAAACCGACCATCTTCGAACTCCCAGCACTTAAGCACGTAAAGACAGTCGTAAACCCAATCGGACGCCTCGACTTCAGAACTGAAGGCCTCCTGTTGCTCAGTAACGACGGCGAACTTATCCATCGCCTTACTCACCCCAGCTACAAAATCACGAGAACCTATCAGGTCCTCTTTTCCAAGCGCCTCAAGCCGGACGAAGAGAAAGCGATTCGTCAGGGCATCGTCCTCGAAGACGGCCCAACACAAGGTGCAGACCTACAATTCCTACAAAGCATCGAACTCGGCGCGACTCGTGGCGCCTACTACCTCATCAAAATCCGCGAAGGCCGTAACCGTATCGTTCGGCGAACTTTCGAGTCCTTTGATGGCCGCGTTTTGCGTCTGATTCGAATGGCTTACGGAGATTTAGCCTTGCCAGATACCTTGGCTCCGGGCGATTATCGCCAGCTGAATTCGGCTGAGATCGCAAATCTCAAAGAGGCCGTCGGCCTCAAATAATCCCCTTACTCCTTAGCAAAAAAGGGTTTTCATCATGAAACTCGGAACCAAAAATAACGGAACACGCGACGGCCAACTGATGGTTGTCAGTCGCGATCTCAAACGTTGTGTAGAAGCCGGCGCCGGCATCCCTACCCTTCAAGCCGCACTCGACAATTGGGTCGAGCTTGAATCAACGCTCAAAGAAATCTTCCTGCGTTTAAATCGTGATGAAAACCACGGAACTCCCACGGCGCAAGTTGAGTGGAAAGCTCCTCTCCCACGCGCCTACGAATGGATCGACGGCTCGTCCTACATCCACCACATCGTCCTCGTGCGTAAAGCCCGTAACGCCGAGCCACCAAAAACTCTGCGCACCGATCCTCTGATCTACCAAGGCGGCTCGGGCATACTCCTGGGGCACAAAGATAATGTTGTTCTGCGCGACACCGCGTGGGGCTGCGACTTTGAATCCGAAGTTGCCGTTATCCTCGGCGACACCCCTGAGAACACATCGCGAGACGAAGCGCACAAATACATTCGCCTCTTAGCTCTAGTCAACGATGTCTCGCTCAGAAATCTCATTCCCGGCGAACTCGAAAAAGGCTTTGGCTTTTTCCAATCCAAACCCGCTTCCGGCTTCTCACCGTTCGTCGTGACTCCCGACGAATTAGGTGATGCGTGGAAAGACGGCCGCATTCATCTTCCGCTTGTCACTCATCTCAACGAAGAAAAGTTCGGCGATCCCAACGCGGGTCCCGAAATGCACTTTTCCTTCTTTGATTTAATTTCCCACATTACGAAAACGCGGGCGTACACAGCAGGGACTATCTTAGGTAGCGGGACAGTCTCAAACGAAGACAGAGCCAAGGGCTCGTCTTGTCTTGCCGAACGCCGTATGCTCGAAATCATCGACACAGGCAAGGCTACAACCGAGTTTTTAAAACACGGTGATCGCGTTCGCATTGAAATGAAGAATAGCCAGGGCGAGAATATTTTCGGAACGATCGATCAGATGATCGTCGCTCCGAAAGGCTAAGTTAAGATCGATGGACCTTAGTCGCGCTGGCTTGATCGGTAGGCATTATGATGATTTCATCAATGTTAACATGAGCAGGCCGCGTGGCGACAAAGGCCACGGTTTCCGCGATATCCAAAGCCTGCAGAGGCGAAAAGCCTTTATAAACAGCTTTAGCCGCATCCTTATCCCCGCGAAATCTCACCTCTGAAAACTCCGTCTCAACCATACCTGGATCTATCGAACTCACGCGTATCCCGCTGCCGTTCAATTCCAGTTTCAAAGTTTGAGTCAAAGCCTTCACACCAAATTTAGACGCGCAGTAAGGCCCGCCGCCCTCATAAACCTGATGACCCGAAATCGAACCGATCATAATCACATGACCCTGTTTGCTCTTGCGAAAATGCGGAATAAATCCGCGGCAAAGACGAAGCACGCCCATCACGTTCGTGTCAAAGATCGTCGACCAATCGTCGATATTACCCGATTCGATCGTATCGCGTCCTAAAACAAGGCCTGCATTATTCACTAAAATATCAAGGCGTGGAAAAGCGCGAAACGCCGCGTCTGTCCAAGCTTTCACCGAAGCATCCTCACGAACATCCAGTTCTTGAACATGAACAGCCTTCGCCCCGAGTTCCAGCAATCCAGCTTTAAGCGCCTGCAGCTTCTCAAGGCGACGCGCGCCAAGGAAAAGCTCAGCACCTCGCCTTGCAAACTCTTCCGCTATCGCTTTGCCAATGCCCGACGAAGCGCCGGTTATAGCGATAGAGTGAGTCATTCGCCTTCCTCACCCGCTGGCTTATCACGCGTGACAACCACCGAACGGCCTGCGCCTTCACCTGTGGAGTACGAATAGAACCCATCGGAGACCGCTTTTTTATGCTGAAGGCGTCTAAAGAATGAGTTCGAAGGGTCCAGACGAACTTCGGCCAGTGCGGTATCGCTGCGAAGTTTATCAATAGCAACCTTAACCGTCTCCACTGCCAAAGCTTCCTGGTCCGCATGCGAGGCGCTGCTGCGATCGCGGTTTTCACCACGAGGAGCGCCGCGTGGGCGAGATTTATCCCCGCCTCTATCCCGATCACGATTATTGTCACGAGGACCATCACGATCTCGTCCACGGCTGCCAGGGCCTTTATCTCGATCGCTTCCACCACCCTCACGTCTGGGTCCACGGTCTCGATCGCCAGGACGAGAAGGAGGCCCACTGCGTCGTGGTCCACCAAATCCACCTGAAGGTCGGCTGCCTGCTCGGCGCGCCGCGCCTGGTGTATATCGACCAACCGGAGGACGATCACCGAGTTCCCAAACCTTTTGTTCCACCTTCACAAAAGCCCAGCGGAGGTAGGCTAAGATCAGGCCTGCGAAGTTGGGTATTTCGCTCGTCACCATACGCGAGAGATCAACCCAGATTTCGCTGGTTTCATTCGCCAAGGCTTCTTTGATGTCGGCATTTTGCAAAGCCAGAATTTTTAAATCGAGGCCAAAGAAAACCGATGCGCCGGAGACGGCCGCAATGTTGCTCATTTCGATTTTGTCTTCGGTTTTAAGCTCAGGGAATGCATTGGCATAAAAGCGCAGGGCTTCGACCAACTGCTCAGAAATTGTTCCTGTGCCATGCACAGTTTCATCGCCATCACCGGCTTCGATCGTCGCCACGGCTACCGGCCAGCGCTGCTCGCTCAATCCTTGGTTTGGAAAGGCTTTGCAGGTTTGTTCAAACTCAAAACACGAATACAGAAAATAGTCGATCTTGAGTGAGTTCGTTTGAGGCGTTAGATTATTGATGGCGTCACCTTTGAAGTTATGAGGGCAGCCCTAATGAAAAATGCCACCTGCTTCAAAGCAAAGTGGCACTTTAGAATTGAAGTTTTAGCGAAGGCGGCGAGCGAGGTTTATGACTCGGGAACTTTGCTGAGAAAGCTCTTCTACCTCGGTCCACTGATCGGTATCACGTTGATGCGTATAAGCCATCAACTCATGATCGCCTTCAAATGCATCGATCACTGTATCCACAGCCGCTCGATGTTCTTTCGTGCCTTCTTGCGCTTTACCAATAACAAGCGATGCCTTTTTAAGGTCAGCAACGGCATCGAATTCTTTTTGATTTTCAAGGAGAGGGCAAAGCTTCTCTATGGCGGCAACCAGGTCCTGGCTAGTATTGGCGCGGCTACGTTTGATCACTGTCATAGGAAAAGATCCACCTCTTGTATCGTATGAAAACCGTGTGCTCCACGGTCGGTTCATACTAGAAGAAGCACCTTGAAAAATCAATCCACTAGGAATCGTGTATTCACATCTAAAAAAAAGTTGACACTCAAAGGCCTCAACTGTAGATGTTTACTTCCAAACGGCGAAAGCCTAAGGAAAAAATGTAGGGGCTCTTAGCTCAGTTGGTAGAGCAGCACACTTTTAATGTGCGGGTCGATGGTTCGAGTCCATCAGGGCTCACTTCTACATCTCAAATAGGGTCCCTATCGTCTAGTCGGCCCAGGACACCGCCCTTTCACGGCGGTAACGGGGGTTCGAATCCCCCTGGGGACGCCATTTTGAACGTAAAAAGCCTCGCTTAGCAGCGGGGCTTTTTACGTTTTAGAAAATTATTTTTAAATGATTTGTTATTCGAATCAGTTCCAGCCCGCCCATCCGTCACGAAAACACCATAAGCATCACCATAAATATGTCCCTGGATTAATCAATTCGGCCCTGTTACCTTTAATCGACGTTGCCCCTCAGACCGAGGCTACCTTTTGAAGAATAAAGGCCAATTAAAGCTATGATCACTCAACTCACGATCCGTGGACTTGCGATTATAGAAGAGCTCCATATCGATTTTTCTCCACGTCTTAACGTCATCACAGGCGAGACGGGTGCTGGCAAATCTATTTTAATTAAAGCGCTTCATCTTTTGCTCGGCGCCAAAGCTGATC
>JAZKGL010000065.1:0-3176 GCA_040385935.1 Bdellovibrionota bacterium | reverse complement strand
CAACCACACTGAATATAAATCGAGCGCGAGGGTACGGAGACCCAAATGAGCCCGGGAGATATTTTTTTATATTCAATAAGTGCCATCTTACCTTCCTTGGTGCCTATCTATCGGACTTCAAAAGTCTTAGTTAAGCCGGCAACCAAACAAATTTCTTAAAAGGTGGGGTATGGGCATTGAGATCGGGCGGTTGTGGATTTCGAAGAATATTGGCTTGTGAACTTGTCAGTAACGAAAAAGGTCACCCTCCTTTGAAGGGTGACCCATTTGAAAGGCTTTTTAGGATTTGAGGCTGATGACTTCTGTCCCGAGGTAAGGAACGAGGGCCTTCGGAATTTTGATCGAGCCGTCTTCCTGCTGATGCGTTTCCAGGAATGGGATGAGAACGCGAGGGCTCGCGATCGCTGTGTTGTTGAGCGTGTGGCAGATTTGGTTTTGACCGCCACTGTCTTTGTAGCGAATCTTGAGACGACGCGCTTGGAAATCGTGGAAGGTCGAGCAGCTGTGTGTTTCGGAATACGCATTGCGCGACGGCATCCAGGTCTCGATATCGTGTTTACGCACTTGGCCTTGACCGAGATCACCGGTACATACGTAAACTACGCGGTAAGGTAATTCTAAAGCCTGAAGGATTTCTTCGGCGTTGCCGAGCAGTTCGTTATGAAGAACCTCTGAGCCTGCGACATCGTTTTTCGCAATCACGACTTGTTCGACTTTTAAGAACTGGTGAACACGATAGAGTCCGTGAACGTCCTTGCCGTAAGTCCCGGCTTCGCGACGAAAACAGCTCGATTGCGCCATGTATTTCAGAGGAAGTTGATCTTCTTTGATCATCTCGCCTGCGTGGTAGGATGTCAGCGAAACTTCGGCAGTCCCGACCAAAGCCATGTTATCGCGTTCGACAAGATAGGCTTGATCGCGGCCGTTGGGAAAGTAGCCGGTGCCGGTCATCGCTTCTTCATTCACGAGTACGGGAATGGACAGTTGAATGTAACCTTTGTTGATAAGCTTATCGAGAGTCAGGCGAAGGATAGCCTGTTCAAGTCGTGCGCCCCAGCCTTTTAAAACGTAGCTGCGGCTGCCCGCGAGCTTAACGCCGCGCTCGACATCGACGATATCGTGCTTTTCGCCGAGTTCCATATGAGTCAGCGCTTTGAAAGTGAAGGTGCGAGGCGTACCCCATTTTTTCACCTCGACGTTTTCGCTATCGTCTTTACCGATCGGAACGTCCGCGCGCGCGGGCGCAGGTACGAGCAGGAGTTGGCGTTCAAAATCGGCGCTGAGTGTGCGAACTTCGCCTTCAAGAGTTTCGAGGCGAGGCTTTAAAGCGCTGACCTGGGCTTTCAGGGCTTCGCGTTCGGCGGGTGAGGCGGTGGCGATTTGTTTTGAAACGCGGTTGCGTTCGGCCTGAAGCTGCTCCATCTCCCCGGTGTAGGCGCGTAGCTGTTCGTCGGCTTTAAGTAGACTGTCGAGGTCCACATGGAAGCGTTTATCTTTAGCGGCCTTTGCGACCATATCCTTGTTTTCGCGAATAAACTTGATGTCGAGCATCGTCACTATCCTAGTTGCAATCGATAGGGGATCCAATTGGAGGCTCATCATACTGTAAAGGCTGACAAATCAGCGACAAAAAATATGGACCTTCGAGGCGATTTCGTCTAATAAACAGGCTCCTCCCGGTCACACTGAGCTGGGCCGTCAGCGCGGAAAGGTCACCTATGCAAAAAACCCATATTTTTGAACGCCTCGGGCTACCCAAAGCCCCGTTGCTCCTTGCACCTTTGGCAGGTGTTTCGGATCATCCCTTTCGTCGAACGTGTTCGGCAAACGGGGCTGACCTCACTTATGTAGAAATGATTTCTGCGACAGCGATGCTTTATGAAAGCCGCCGTACTTTTGAAATGCTTAAGCGTCACGAGAGCGAAGGTGTTTTGGGTGTGCAAATCACTGGGCCTACGGCTGATCAGGTCGGTCGCGCGGTCGCGATACTTGATAAGATGAACTTTGATACGGTCGACATCAATATGGGTTGTCCGGTGAAAAAAGTTGTGAAGACCGGATGCGGATCGGGAATACTTAGAGATCCTGAGCGCGTTTATCAAACGGTGAAAGCCGCTGTAGAAAATACTGCGATGCCGGTGACTGCAAAGTTTCGTTTGGGCTGGGATAAATCTTCGCGAAACGCTGTTGAGGTAGCCCAGGCGATCGAAGCGGGCGGGGCGGCGTGGATGACGCTTCACGGCCGAACGCGGGCCGATGATTACGGAGTGCCGGTTGATCTCGATGGTATTCGCGAGGTTAAGGCCTCGGTGAATATCCCGGTGTTTGGTAACGGTAATATATTCCAAAAAAGCGATGCCGATCATATGCTCGCGGTGACTAAGGTCGATGGCCTTATGATCAGTCGTGGGGCGCTTGGTAATCCATGGATCTTTGATGAAATTCGAACCGGCGAAAATAGTATTAGTCTTGATGACTGGGAAGAAACTCTTCTTCAGCATCTGGATTGGCAGATGTCGGAATATGGAGCCGAAGCTCTTTCGGCTGCGGTGTGCATGCGCAAGCATTTGCTGTGGTACGCCAAAGGTTGGAACGGCGTGAAAGTCTTTAGGGAAGCGGTGAACAACGCCGCTTCACTTCAAGAGGCACGGGCGATGGTTCTCGAATTTACACGTGGACTCAGAGAACGCGGCGTCACTCACCGATCGAGTATCGTTCAGGGCGAATCCGACTCCAGATTCGCTTGGGATCCGAAGTACGACATGGATCGCCAACTTGACCGCGGGGTCGGGGATGATGCAATGGAGACTCTTCAAGTATCGGAAATGGTTTAGTCTGTAAGTTTAAAAGCTACCGAAAGGTAGCTTTTCTTTTTCCACTTTTCGGATTTTCCTCACCTCCAAGTCTTGTAACTTTTTTTAGCCGCGTTATTATCCAACACCTAGAAGACAGTGACACCAAGGGCTTAAGGCATACTTTGGAGTGTGCGTGGTATGCCTTTGTCTAGAAAATAAGGGAAACACTATGTTTGGACAAGCTGAGTACATCTGGCTCGACGGTACGGCACCCGTTCAGCGCTTGCGTTCGAAAACCCGTATTCTTCACAATCTTGGCGACAAGCCTCAATTAACTCAGTTCCCTCAGTGGAGCTTTGACGGATCTTCTACCAATCAATC
>JAZKGL010000064.1:3446-4774 GCA_040385935.1 Bdellovibrionota bacterium | reverse complement strand
TGGGAGCGAGGCACAAAAAAAGAGATAGCATTCGAAAGAGGGTGTTCCGCATAATGTCCCTACTTTGCTCGGTTGGAAAATGGATGGGCCTTTAGGGGCCAGCAAGGGCTCCCGGATCTGAGAGCTTTGTCTAAGACTTCGGATTTCTCTGAAATAAAGTCTATAAGACTTTGAAAATTAAGGGAAATAAATTTTGTGCTTCGGGAGGTCCTGATAAGCCCGAAAAGCTCTTGGTAGGAGCGGGCTGAAATACGCTTGACGAGATATCCTGACTAGGGCAGAGGATATAGTACACAGGGATCGTCAGTGTCATGATTGTCGGTTGTCGAAACTAGACCTCATCGCCTTCGTCTCAATTCTTTATTCGGCACCCCTCGGGTCCGTGAAACACGATAGTAAAGTTGCTGTTCTATTTTAATTTTGCTCATTCCATAGTGTTATCTTTCCCATCGCTAAATCTAGCCTTGTCTAGAAGCGATTTTTATCAATTCCTGGAGATGAATTCGAATGGCCGTAAAAGCGAAAGCAACGAAGGCAAAAGCTTTGGCAAAAAAGTCCTCTTCCCTCAGACCTAAAAAGAAGGACATTTCCGTAAAGGACGCCTACCACGAGACTGATGCCGAACAGCTTGAACTCGCTCAGGAAGCTCTCCCCAAACGCACCGCGAAAGCCAAAACCGCGGACAAAGACAAAGACAAAGACAAAGAAAAGAAAGTCATTCACGACAAAGAAAAGGTCGAAACCAAATCGATCATTGTTGAAGACAAAGCCCCCTCAAAAGCTTCAGCCGCCGCTCCTGAAATCATCGCTCCGATTCAGCCACGCGTCGTCATGAATAAGCCTGCGCAGCCCGTACAGCCTCAGATTCAGACCCAGTCTCAATCACAGCCTCTGCCTCAGGATGTTCGCAGCGAGAGACCTCAACAAGAGGCTCGTCCGCAGACGAATTCTAATTCAAATCAAAATCAAAAATCGCAGAGCGGTGACGGCCTCAAAGTTCGCCTTTCAGAATCCCTAGTCAAAAAGCTGAAAGAACAAGCGTCCGACGAAGGCATCTCTTTGGAAGAGTTTGTCGCTGAATTGCTCGCGGAGAGCGTCGTTCTCAGAGCCTGGGAAATCGTTGAGCGTAAAAACGCGATGAAAGGTCACTCAGGCCAAGGCCAGGGTCCTATGGGCGGCGGAGGTCGCAACTACAACAACCAGGGCCCAGGCAACAAAGGCAATCCTAACTCACGCGGCGGCGGGGGTGGCCAGGGTCAGGGCCAAGGCCAGGGTCAAGGTCAAGGCGGCGGAAACAAAGGCCACCGAGGCATGAGCCACGTTCGTTA
>JAZKGL010000064.1:0-3346 GCA_040385935.1 Bdellovibrionota bacterium | reverse complement strand
CTGGTGATGACGACCGATAAAGATGAATTCGTCTATCACGAGCTGATCAGCCACGTGCCGGCTCTTAACCACAAGAAGCCTGAGCGCGTTGTGGTTATCGGCGGCGGTGACGGCGGTACGGTTCGCGAGCTTTTGAAGCACCCGGAGATCAAAGAAATCGTTCTGTGCGAAATCGATGGCATGGTCGTCGAAGTTTGCGAGAAATATTTCCCTGAGATCGCCGGCGGCATCCGCGATCCCCGTGTGAAGCTCAATATCGGCGACGGCATCGCGTATATGGAGCAGCACGCTGCGAACTCGCTGGATCTTGTGATCGTCGACTCAACCGATCCTATCGGTCCTGGCGAAGGTCTCTTCTCGGGCGCGTTCTACAAAAGCGTTGCGAAAGCACTGAAAGACGACGGCCTCATGGTTTGTCAGTCCGAAGGCCTTTGGCATCCACCCGCAGTTCTTCAGCGTATCCACCGCAATGTATCGGCTGGTTTCGGCCATGTGTATCCTTACATCGCCTCGATCCCAACCTACCCTAAGGGCACGTGGTCGTGGACGATGGCTTCGAAGAAACCAATCAACATCCGTGAGTTTGATAACACGCGTTTGAAAAAGATTGAGAGTCAGGGCAAGGGGCTTAAGTACATCAACGAAGATTTGATGACAGGCGTTTTCGCACTTCCGAATTTCTTCAAAGCAAAATTGAAATCTGATAAGTAAAATTGAGAAAATAAAAAATGACCGGCGCCCATCCGAAGTTGAGGTGGGGCCGGCTTTTTGATTTCTGCCTTGAGACAAAGACCAAACGTAGTGGAGGTAAACGTCTTAATTAAAAGACGCTCACCTCCGTGCTACTGATGCATAAAGATGACACCAAGCACCACCTCCTTTCCTAAGCCTTTAGCTTATGGGACCTTAAAACCGCGGTTAATCCTTGGCCAGAGGGTCCTAAAACGTACTCTATCATTAAAGTTTTGCAGGTGTGTAAAAGTTTTTTCACACCTTTGGCAATAATATGCGCAAATTATAGTATCAAATCGGTTTCGTGAAGAACGTTTCTCTATAGAAACGAAGTTCCGTAATGCTTTCTTTGATATCGTCGAGAGCGCGATGATTGCCGACCTTGGCCGGAGCGGCTGGTCGCTCGGGATACCATCTTTTCACGAGTTCCTTGATAGAACTCACGTCCACCATGCGGTAGTGCAAATAATCGTGCACACGCGGCATGTACTTACGCAAAAATAATCTATCCTGCGCTATAGAATTTCCACAGAGCGGCGAAGATTTCGGAGCGATGTGCTGCTCGAGAAACGCCATCAGCTGATCTTCCGCTTCTTTCAATGTTACGGTCGATGTCTGGACTGCGGCCCACAATCCGGATTTTGTGTGGTGCTCCTGATTCCAGTTATCCATCGAGGCGAAGAGTTCGGCTGGCTGTCCTAGGATAAGGTCAGGGCCTTCTGCCGTAATTTCAAGATTAGCGTTGGTTAGCAAGACAGAGACTTCAAGGACAACATCGGTGTCAGGATTAAGTCCAGACATCTCCATGTCGATCCACACTAGTTGGTCCTTAGCTTTGGCCATCTCGTCTTTTATCCTCCCGGGCTATTGGTCAAACTGACTTTGTTTTAATCACTGAGTGTTAGGAGTACCAAGGGCTCATGCTTTTTGCCGAGCTTTTTTATCGATTTATCATAGTCCACACCTTATCATGAGACTCTGACCCTTTATTCGCATATTTCCATGTGCAGATCAAAATCCTTTGGAGGATGTAAATTTCTATGACCATGTTCATTCGAATGGCCCAAGCGGGAAAACGTATAGTACTGGGCGGCCTGCTTGTCGCTTTCGGAACCACATCTACACTTCACGCTGAACAAGCATTCAAAATCTACGGCAAGCCCTATACCGTCGAAGATTTGGCGAAAGAAAATCAGGGCCAATTCTTCGATATCGAAACCAAGAAATATGAGTTGATCAGCAATCTCGCGCGCGACCGTTACCTCGACGAGTATTTCGTCAAGCTCGCGGAAAAAGACAAAGTCAGCGTCGAGAAGGCCAAGAACGATTTTATTCAGTCTAAAACCAAGGTTTCCGATGGCGAAGTCAAGGAGTCGATGGAGAAGTTTAAAGACTATCCTCAGCTCAAAGACCGCTCCGATGCCGACAAGAAAAAAATGATCCTCGACTACCTCCAAAAGACCAAAGCACAGGAAGTTTTCGAAGGCATCATCGCTGAAGGTATCGCTAAGAAAACACTCGAAGTGAATTACCCAGAACCCAAAGAGCCGGTCTACAAAGTTGCAGTCGTCGACACCGACCCTGTGAAGTACGGTCCTAACGCCAAGGACACGAAGCCTCTGGGCTGCACAGGCAACGCGTGTGCGATTACGATCATCGAATACTCCGAGTTTCAATGTCCTTTCTGTGAGCGCGTTCAGCCAGCCGCCAAACGCATCATGAAAGAGTATCAAGGCAAGATCCGTTGGATCGTTCGTGACTTCCCACTGGGTTTCCATGACCGCGCTCGTCCAGCTGCCATCGCCGCTCGCTGCGCGAAGGATCAGGGCAAGTACTGGGAAATGTATGAAGAGATGTTCAAAAATCAGAAGGCTCTGTCGGACGGCGACTTCAAAAAGTATGCGGGCAACATCAAGCTCGATACGAAGAAGTTCGATGAGTGCGTGGGCAAGCCAGGCAAGATTGTAGACGCGATCGACGCGAATATGAAGTCGGGTGAGAAAGTCGGCGTGACCGGTACCCCAGCCTTCTTCATTAATGGTCGTCGTCTCTCGGGCGCTCTTCCGTATGAAGAGTTCAAAAAGGTCATCGACAGCGAACTCGCTTCGGCGAAATGATTTAACTTACTGTTTTGAATCATAAAAAGGCCCTAGTCGCTTCGTGCGACTAGGGTTTTTTAAATTTTTGTTCAAGTTAGGCCCTTACCCACCGATATGACCCTTGAATCCTCATCAAAGGGCGCTTAGATGGCTTCACAAGGACGTGAAAATCGCAAAGTCAAACGAGTGGCACTCGATCTGCCGCTTAAGGTTATCATTTCTTCGATCGGAGCGCAGGTTCGGTACGAAGTGAGCACGCGCGACATCTCGCACTCGGGCTTCTTCCTCCATTTTGAGAACCCGAATCGTTTCCCTTTCAATCAATCCAGTATCCTTGAAGTCTGGGCTGAGCTTGAGCATGGCCGTGCCGTGTTCTTCAATGGGAAGATGGCCCGCGTGGTCCCCAAAGACAACGCTGTGGTAAAAGAAAGCGGTGGAGCGGGTATCGCTATCAAGATCGTACAGATCGATAAAGAGAACGAGAAAAACCTCTTCGACTTTATCGCGAAACAACT
>JAZKGL010000063.1:0-2169 GCA_040385935.1 Bdellovibrionota bacterium | reverse complement strand
GTGCCCGCCGACTGGCGGGCACTTTTCCTTCAAAAGCTCACTGAAATTACCCTCCAGATAGTCTAAACTAGGCCTCCTCAAGCGGAGACCGAGCCATATGATCCACTTATCGAATATCGTCAAACGCCAAGGCCAGAGAATCCTCTACGAAAACGCGACCTTTTTGATTCGCGAGGGCGATCGTATTGGTCTGGTTGGTCCAAATGGCGCCGGCAAAACCACAATTTTTCGCCTTATCGTGGGCGAGGATCAAGCCGATGGCGGTATCATCACGATCCAACCGAATACGGTTATCGGATACTTCTCCCAAGACGTCGGCGAGATGCGCGGGTGCACCGCGCTCGAGCAGGTTATGTCCAGCTCCGGCCGGACCTCCGAGCTTGGCAAATTCATTGCTGAAGTGGAATCACAGCTGGAAAGCGGCGCAACCAATAGTCTCGATCCCGATGCGTTTAACGATCTGATGGAGAAATACGGCGACGCGCAGATGGAATATCAGCAACGCGATGGCTATGATCTCGAATCGCGCGCGCAAGCTGTTCTAACCGGTCTTGGCATTGGACCAAGCGATTATAATCGTCCGGTGGAATCCTTTAGCGGCGGCTGGAAGATGCGAATTGCGCTGGCGGGTATTCTTACTCTTCAGCCCGATGTTTTGCTTATGGATGAGCCGACTAACCATTTGGATATCGAAACGATAGTCTGGCTTGAAGACTGGTTGAACAGTTACAAAGGCGCTATCGTGATGACGAGTCACGACCGTGAATTTATGAATCGCCTTGTCGTTCGTATCGTGGAAATCGCTCACAAGCAGGTGACGGTTTACAACGGCAATTACGAATACTATTTGAAAGAGCGCGAGCAAAGACGCGAGCAGCAGATCGCCGCTCATCGCCGTCAGCAGGAAATGCTGTCGAAGGAAGAGGATTTCATCGCGCGTTTTGCAGCTCGCGCCTCGCATGCGGCTCAGGTTCAATCCCGCGTGAAAAAGCTCGATAAGATTGATCGCATCGAAGCTCCTCCTGAAACCAAGACGATAGACTTCAGTTTTCCAACGCCTCCGCGGAGTGGGAACGATGTCGTTCGGATGACTAACCTAGGCAAGTCCTGGACCAAAGAAGATGGCACCGAACGTCAGGTTTTCCGCGGCGTTTCAGGCGTTGTCGAGCGCCTGAATAAAATTGCGGTGACTGGCGTCAACGGAGCGGGTAAATCGACTTTGCTCAAAACCATCGTCGGTGAAACAGAGCCAACCGAAGGTACGGTTGCAGTGGGCCCGAGTGTCCGAGTCGGATATTTCAGCCAGCATGCACTCGACACTTTGAATCCTAAAAACACTTTGGTTGAAGAGTTGAACGGCCGATTGCCGGACGCTTCGATTGGATTTATCCGCAACTTACTCGGGGCATTTTTGTTCAGCGGAGATGATGTCGATAAAAAAATTGGGGTGCTCTCAGGCGGCGAACGCGCGCGCGTTCTCCTTGCTATCATACTGGCGAGTCCACTCAATCTACTCGTGCTCGATGAACCGACCAACCACCTTGACATCGAATCCCGCGAAATCCTGCTCAAAGCAGTACAGGAATTCGACGGGACTGTATTGGTCGTGAGTCACGATCGTCACTTTCTTCGTGAGATCGTGAACCGTGTCTTTGAGGTGAGTGACGGGGAAATTCGGACCTACGAGGGAACGTATGATTATTACCTCGAAAAGGCCCACGCCTTAGGTCACTGATACGCGTCTTTGAGTGGGAGAACCTGTGTCTCCCACACCGCTTGAAACTGCTTAGAATCCAGATGAGGCCTTCGCACCATCTTCATGATAAGAGCCTGTTGATTCTCATCGTTATCCTGTCCGGTATAAAATCTCACAGCAAACTTCGAAAAGTCCGCTACGAAATTCTTAAAGATTTCGTCAAAGAGGGCGTCATCGATCGCATAGATTTCCTTATTTTCAGCAATAAGCTGAGCGTAAGGAATCATGGTGAAGAGTTCGCCGAGCTGAAGCGTGTAATCCATGTTCTTCGACTGAGCTTCGGTCGGCGTGCCTTTGACCAAGAACTCTTTAAAGCTTTCGATTTGCTCTTTGAAGAGTTTCACGTTCGGGGAATTGTGTTTGGCAAATGACTTTTTATAGTCCGCAAACGTCACCTGTGAGAGGCCTTTGGT
>JAZKGL010000062.1:0-11781 GCA_040385935.1 Bdellovibrionota bacterium | reverse complement strand
CTTTACGAATTGCGCGATACTCAGGAAGATAGCGTCCCGCTTGTCTGAGAAACCAAATCGGAGTCCGCTCGGTTGGTCTACCAAAAGCCGCTTCTACCAAAGTTTTTTTCGTCACGCCTAAACTCCTTCACAACGCGCCTAAGACCCTAGTCTTTCTAAGTCATTTGCGCGAGCCTTCCACTAACATTTCGACATATCCATCAACTGGACAATGCAGAGCTTACCATGAGACAATCGGTGAACTAAACTCTATACCGTTCCGAGGATCTAATGGCTGATACACAAAGCGCCCAGCCGAGTCTCGAATTCATTTTTGATCGATTGGAACAAAGCCTAGAGCAGTGGCGTGATCATTTGACTAGTCTCGGAAATACACTGCCCTCAAGCGAGATGAGCCGACTTTCCAAAAGCTGGGATGACCTTAGGCTTAAGTTTGAAATGGCCTGTCTACATAACGGCCTACAAATCCCAAGTCTTGATGCGGTCATGGACCCTCTGCCAAATCTCGAAAAATTCGAAGCCATCGAACTCGACGTTACCTTTGAAGCTCTTCAGTCGGCAAGAAAAACATTGGTCACCATGCTGTCTGAAACCCGTGGGCGGACAGCCCTGCTCGAAGAACTTCTGGCTTCCGACAAACCTCAAAAAATGCGCAAAATCTTAGAAAAAATGCGAGCGATTGATGAGACTTTGCAGACGCGTCTGCTTGGTCTGGATGCCTATGTGGAGCAGTTTCGTTTGGCGGGATTGCCTGGGGAAGACCTGCTCTCAACGACTGCTATCGTCATCGGGCAATCCACCCGCCTGAATAAATTATCCCACGACAATGCCGCGCTCCAATTACAAGCGGATCAAATGAAGCGTTGGCTCAATGAACGAAAGCTTAGTCTTGCGCGTCTGCCGTTCACTCCACCTCCAAGCCCGAACGCGATGCAGGAGGTGAGTTTGTCGATGAGCGCGAGTTCGGAGGCTGACAAAGCCCTGATCGCTCTTTTTTCTAATCACGAGAAACTCAAAGATGCCCGTGACTATCTCGAAAATTATTTGGCAACGAAGGAGGCCGGTTGATGCAAGATAAAGCCAGCCGTTCCCTAGACATTGCGTTTGAGCAATTTGCCGACGATATCGCTCCTTATCTGCCGGCCCATACTGAGAGACGCAAGGTTTTGCAAAAGATCGCGAATGTTTCTCTCGATCTCTTATCGATCAAGCAAAGCCTGCCTAAAGACCCAACCCTTAAGAATGCCGCACAACGCTATTTTGGTCTTGATCCTCTGAAAATATCAGGTCTAAATCTCGCAAGTAGCCTTGAAGTCGATGAGCATAGATTTGCTAGCCTCTACCTCCAGCTCACGCATAATCTGATACTCGCCAATATCCTTCGCCTTCGTGTAGCGCCGGGTGCAACTCGCAAATTACAGACTCATTTCACGCCGGATGAGCTAACACATTTTCCGGCCGCCAAGTTACTCATGCAGAATCTTGAAGTTGAACTGCTGCAGGAAAACGCCGAACTACAAGAGGTCGTCAAAGGTCTTCGTAAGGAGTACGAACTCTTTCTTTTCGTCGAAAGTTCTCACCAGGCGGCCCGTAGTTTTGGAACCCAGACTCCTAACATTCGAGAGCATCATCCGTCCTGGGTCGCATTCGCACAATTTCTAACCGGTCTTGCTGTTCATGTTCACGAATCGGAAAAAGCTGAGCTGATCCGCCAGAGTCATAAGATCGAAGCCAAGCGTGCCGCACTGTTTGAGAGCTGCTCGGAACTCTTCGCGGAATCTGTAAGTGTTAAGAATGCCAAGAAAATCAAACGTCAATTACGCTCCAACTTGACCGAGATCAAAAAGCTCGAGGCCGAGATCGAAGGGATCGTCTCTCAGCTATCTGTGCCGGGACTCCACGACTATGCGTCATTCATAATGAAAAAAGATCTGAATCAGAGTACAACCTTTGAGCGAAACAATATCAGCCAAAGTACCGGAGAAAAGACATGAGCACCCATCCTAGCCACCCGCTCACCCGTCTGAGTGATGATGAGAAAATGTTTCAGGCGGAAGTGGAAAAACTTTCGAACCAAGTGGTAAAACCACGCGTTTTGGAAATGGACGAAGCCGAGAAGATGGACCCTGAAGTTGTAAAACAACTTTTCGCCTTCGGCCTGATGGGCATCGAGCTTCCCGAAGAGTTCGGCGGTTCGGGCGGAAGTTTTATGATGGCTGTCCTCGCCATCGAAGCCCTGAGTAAAGTCGATCCTTCGGTCGGCGTGCTCTGTGACGTTCAAAACACTTTGGTCAACAATATATTTCTTCGCTGGGCCACGCCTGAGCAGAAGAAAAAGTATCTGCCTCAGCTCGCGCAAAGCAAAGTGGGCAGCTACTGCTTGACCGAGCCGAACTCAGGATCGGATGCCTTCGCTATGAAATGCCGCGCCTACGATGAAGGCACGCATTATCGTCTTGATGGCAAGAAGATTTTTATCACCAACGCAAAAGAAGCGGACATCTTTATCGTCTTTGCTAACGCTGAGCCGGAAAAGGGTTACAAAGGCATCACGGCCTTTATCGTCGAGCGCGGAACGCCGGGCTTTTCGGTCGGTAAAAAAGAAGTAAAGCTCGGCATTCGGGCATCTTCGACCTGCGAAATTATCTGTGACAATGTCAAAATCCCAAAAGAAAATCTGATGGGCGAATATGGCAAAGGTTACAAGATCGCGATCGAAACTCTGAACGAAGGCCGTATCGGCATCGCTGCTCAAATGCTTGGTCTTGCGCAAGGGGCCTTTGATGGCGCTTTGAAATACGCAGGCGAACGTGAGCAGTTCGGTAAGTCGCTCTCGGACTTTCAAGGCGTTCAGTTTCAGCTTGCTGAAATGGCCACCGAGATCGAGGCCGCTCGTTTGATGGTGTATAATGCCGCTCGATTGAAAGATGCGGGCGAAGACTTCATCAAAGAAGCGGCGATGGCAAAATACTTTGTCTCTGAAGTTGCCGAGCGCGTGGCGTCGAAGTCACTCGAAGTCTACGGCGGATACGGATTTATCAAAGAATTCCCAGCCGAGAAGTTCTATCGCGATGCAAAAATCGGTAAGCTCTATGAGGGCACGTCCAACATGCAGCTTCAAACCATCTTTAAACTTCTTCAATCGAAGTAAGTCTTAGGATTATTGAATAGGCTCTGGAACTCACCTGTAAGTTCCAGAGCCTTTTTTTCGCGCGGGGTTAAAGAATGAAGTCTGCTCTTTTCCTTATGGCACTCGCTTCCTATGAACGAAGTGATTTGAATGAAGCTAAGAGTTATTTCTGTCAGACTTCACCCAACGCCTCGCTCGTGGACAAGCCGATTCCTGATGCTCAGATCGAACGTGCGTTTGTATCGAGTGATCGACCTTTAAAGGATGTCGCCAAGGATTTTGCTGAAGAGAATAAACACCGAGGCTACGGTTATGGAACTTGCCTTGATGGGCGAAGGTATGTGGTGAGTGTGCCCGCCTCGAAACCTGTTTTGAATCGCAAGACTTTAGCGCTTGATCATAAACTGTTAAAAGAGTGCCAGAAATTTGAACTCAACGCGATACTCAGAAATCAGGATCAGCCGATCGCTCTGGACTGGAGAAAGATAAAGGCTTCTGAAATTGCGGTGCTGTCGGTCACGTGTTTTCCCAAAGATAAGCCGGGCGAGGGCCCTGAGCTTTGGGCTTTAATCGGGCGTGACGAATTTGCCGTTGAGACGATCAAGGATCAAAGGGCATTTTTCAACTGGGTTAACGATAGGCGAGAAGAAAACGGGCTATCGCCGCTTAAACTTGATGCAAAGCTGAGCGATCTCGTCGCACGCGCGGGAACAGAAAGCCTTGCTCATCCCCATCAATTTCTTCTCAAGGCCAAAGCGGAGCTTAAAAGCAGCGGCATCGAGGTCCTGGGCGAAAATCGCGCGATTTCCGAGGATATAACAGGTATCGCCCGCCTTTTTTGGAATTCACCCCAGCACCGCAGCTTACTCCTCAATGCAAAGGCCAACGCGATCGGTTATGCTGTAGGAGTATCAAAGGGTCAGACGACGATAGTGTTGATCCTCGGCAAGATTTCATAGTTCGAGCACATAAAATGAATCTTCGCGACCAGTTGATAAAATCCGGATTGGCGACTAAAGAACAGGCAAAACGCGCTGAGCGCACTCTCACCAAAACCCAGCATCAAAAATCCGTTGACGCTCGTCAAAAGAAGTCAGATTCCGCGCTCGCCGAGGCGGAGGAAAAAGCGCGACTGGAAATGGAGCTGGATGAAAAGCATGCCGAGGAGAAGACCAAGGCCCGCGATGCCCAGCTCGTCGTGCAACGCACGATTGATATCATAACCCGTGGCGCTCTCAATGACCCAAAGGCGAAAGATAGCTACTTTTTCTCGATGCCGAATGGCCAGATTGCAAAGATTCAAGTGAATGAATGGCAAACGATGCAGCTTGCGGCTGGGCATTTGGCGATCGCGTTTTTAGAGGGTGAAACGCAGTTCGTGTTGATTAGCGTTGAGAACGCGCAGAAGGTGATGCAGTACCACCCCCATGCGATCGTCTGTTTGCATAGGCCGGGGAAACTCTAAGATTAAAGCGAAGCCTCGCCACGAAAGACATGGAACTTTTTCTCAAAGGCTTCGACACAGTTCGACAACAGATAAGCAATAGTCATCGGTCCAACACCGCCGGGAACGGGCGTTATCCATCCTGCGACGTCCTTCACTTCATCAAAGTCCACATCCCCGCAGAGCTTACCTTGATCGCGATGCATTCCCACATCGATCACTACCGCACCGGGTTTAACCCACGAGCCCTTCACAAGACGCTTAGCCCCCGCAGCAGCCACGATCACATCCGCAATGCGCGTAAGCTCCCAAGGCGCTTTCGTCTGCGAATTAATCGCCGTCACCGTAGCCCCACTGTGTCCAAGCAAACTCGCAAGTGGCGCTCCAACCAAGACCGAACGCCCGATCACAACCGCTCGCGCCCCACTCAAATTAAGACCGGTCTCGCGAATCATGTGCATGACGCCAAGCGGCGTACACGGAATCATTCCGCGGCGTTTCCAAGGAATCAAACCTTGATTAAACGGCGTCAATCCATCGACATCTTTATCCGGAGAAATCAGATCGATCGCAGCGCGACTATCAAGATGTTTAGGCAAGGGAAGTTGAAGAAGAATTCCATCGATCTCAGGATTTTCATTGAGAGCAATCAGCTCCGAAGCAAGATCATCTTGAGAAATATTTTCGTCGAGATGCAAAGCCTTGCTTTGAATTCCAATCGCTGCACAGGCCTTTTTCTTATGACCGACGTAGATCTCACTCGCCGGATCGCCACCGACCAGGACCACAGCAAGACAAGGCGCGCGGAAACCTTCAGCACCCAAATCCTGAATACGTTGCCTTAACTTTTCTTTCACAGTTTTCGCAATATCGGTTCCATTGATCAGGCGCGCTGTCATGAGGTCCACCTTAAAGAAATAGGGGATTCGTGCACTTGCGCCCGACTATAACCAAGCAATGGAATCTGGCCAAGCAGAAATCAAAATCATTTTGACATCAAAGTGTCTGAGGCTTCTTCAACGGATCGAATCACGTTCAGATCCGCCGTAGTCTCAGCGCCAATGCCATCGCCGGCAAAGGCAAGGTGTGGCTTTTGAATATGCGAGGCGTCGAGCTTTTCAAACCACTTGTACTCAGGCGGATGAATACTATGCGTCCAGCCTACCGAAAGCAGTGCTAGGTGCTCACCGCCCTCAGGACCCATTTCAGGAAATAGCTGAGAAAGCTTTTTGCGGGCGCGCTTCAACCGTTTAACCGCTTTGCCCACAGCCGGCGCCTGGACCGTGAGTTCGAAGTTAATCGGCGTCTGAAAAACAAGCTGACCATCCAAATGCAATACTTGCGTGTCTTCCGCCGTGACAATCAGCAGATCAGGCAAACCTTTGACAGGACTCAGTTCGGAAAGAGCAACAAGACTGACGGGTTTGGTTTTGCTGGCAATATTGATAAGACGAGATGGCCAATAATCCTTAGGCAGCCACAAGAATGCCTCCCAAGGGCTTTGTGCCACAAGGAGCTTTTGGCCGCGGAACGTGCCTTGAGTCGTACTCATCGTCCAAGTCTTCTCTTCATAACTCGCCGTCATAATCTGCGAGCGCGGTACGAGTCGAAGACGATTCTCGCTGCGAAGTTGCGACAAAAATTCATCGAAAAGGAGATCCCAACGCCCTGTCCAAATACCTTGCTTGGCTTGCCTGTAGCCGCTCTGCAAGGGACGAATGCTGCTACCGCTTAACTCCGGCACACCCCAGTAATGAGCAAGCTGTTCAAGGGGAACGAGCGCGGGGCTTTTCTTATCCCCTTTCCAAAGGGCCTGAAGAGCGTCTTCACTCATGGTTTCTGCAGCCAAAAGCTCTTCGACTTTCGGCCAGTCTTTGGTCGCCGCGTTTCCAGCGATAGCTTTAGCCATATCAGTCGTAGTGAATTGTTCAAAGGCGAGTTCTTGAATCTTTTGCCCTATCATCACTCCAACCGAACGCATAGGGCGTATCAAAGATTCGTCCTCAGACAACTGAAGACTTTGCAGGACATAACGATAAAGATCGGTACTCGCCGTTTGCAAACCGCACGATCGCGAGCCTTCATTTCCCAGACTCGGCCGCATGCGCCCGCCATGCCAGGGCTCACGTTCCAGCACAAGGAACGTCCAATCCGGACGTTCTCGACTGAGCCGACTCAGCGCAAGTAGACCGGCCATGCCAGATCCAGCAATAATGACATCGCATGAATCCATCATTTTCACCATCCTATCTTGGGGAAGCCATCGCTTGTGCAATGCAGAAGCTAAAAGTAGAATCCCTGGTTTTAACATGCTGAGGCGCTAGATGGAATCTCTTCTCATCGCGACAAATCTACGAAAGAGCTTTGGCAAAGCTGAGGCGGTGAAAGACATCAGCCTTTCCATACGGCCTGGCGAATGCCTTGCCCTGCTTGGGCCCAACGGCGCCGGCAAGACCACTACGGTCGAAATGCTGGAAGGTCTTTTAAAGCCGGATAGCGGAAGTATTCAAATCTTTGGCAAGGACCTCGCCAAAAATCGTTCGGACATCATGCAAGATGTCGGCGTGATGCTCCAAGATACGCAGATGTATAAACGCATGAGCGTGCGCGAAACTCTTTCGCTATTCCAAAGTTTTTTTCGCTCGACGATCTCCGTTGACGAGGCCATTGCGCTCGTAGAACTTCAAGATAAAGCGGACACATACTTAGGCAAACTCTCCGGCGGACAAAAGCAAAGAGCTTACCTTGCCTGCGCTCTGATCAATCATCCGCGCCTGCTCTTTCTCGATGAACCTACAACCGGACTTGATCCGCAGGCCCGGCGCGCAATCTGGGATTTGCTTTTGAAACACAAAGGGCAGGATAAAAGTATACTCCTCACCACTCATTACATGGATGAGGCTGAGAAACTCGCCGATCGCATAGCCGTGATCGATCACGGTAAGATCATCGCCGAGGGAACACCGAAAGATTTGATTGAATCCACTATTGGCACCCAGGTTCTCTGTTTTAATTTCGCCGCGGAAGGCGACTATGAAACGCTAAAACAAAAGGCAGGGCTTAGCTGGCTAAGCGATGCGGTTCGAGTCGGCGACCAATACGAAATCACCGCCAGTGATGCCGTCAGCCGAACTACCGATCTTTGCCGCGCTAGCGATCGCCTCAATCTCACGCTCGATCACCTCGAACTTCGCCGCTCGACACTCGAAGATGTCTTTATCAAACTCACAGGAAGGAGTATGCGCGATGCTTAGTCACAGTATGATCGAGCAGATCAAATGCCGCTACCGCGAGTTCCGCCGCGAGCCTTCAGCTTTCTTTTGGGTCATGTTCATGCCGGTGCTCTTTATGGTCGGCCTGGGATTTGCTTTTTCCTCGCCTCATTTTGAGACCTACGGCATTGGCTACATTCAATCATCTGGCCAAAGCCCATGGTTAGAAACCATCGAATCGACTTTGACCAAGGATCCGCAAATCAAACTTCGTAGGGAGCCCGAAGGCGAACTGCAAAAGCTCATGATGCGAGGCGAGATCGCTTTAATCTTGAAGATTCCGGCTGACCAAAACGTGACCTTTGAACTCGACACGGCAAATCCCGAAGCCGTGCGTGCGCAAAGACATGTGGATGATGTTTTGCAAAGAGCGAGCGGGCGCAAAGATTCCATCGGAACGACGATCGACTCGATAAAAGTCGAAGGCGGCCGTTATGTAGACTTTCTAATTCCTGGTTTGCTCGGCTTATCAATCATGACGTCAAGCCTCTTCGGTGTCGGCATGACTATCGTGTCCAATCGCAAGGAAAACTTACTGAAACGTTACCTCGCCACTCCGCTTCGTGCCTATGAGTACATCGTCTCACACCTCTTCGGCCGAATGATGGTTTTAACCGCCGAATTTTTAGCTGTTATGATTACCGGCTGGTTGATTTTTCGCTTCAAGGTCTATGGCAGCTGGCCTAGCTTTGTCCTTTTTTCTATCCTAGGCGCTGGTGCGTTCACATCGATTGCGCTCTTATGCGCCGCTCGCACCAAAAGTATTCCTATGATCTCAGGGCTGACCAACATGATCTCTTTGCCCATGATGATGCTGTCAGGGGTCTTTTTCTCTAAGAACAATTTTCCTGACTGGCTCCGTCACGTTACGAATTTTCTACCATTGACAGCACTCAACGACGGATTGAGGAAAATCGCTCTCGAAGGACTTTCTATTCAGAATTTAGGTTTCGAAGCCGCTGTGCTCGGGGCTTACCTGATAATTCCCGCGTTGATTACAGCTCGTCTTTTCAAATGGTTTTAAAACAATGGGCGTCAGAAAAAACGCCCTAATTGTCTTCATCTCATCTTCATAAATATTTGTTGGTTCATTAATACCTTTTAGACAAAAACAGTCTATAGAGACGGGCATGCTCTACCGTCGTCCTTAGGAGTCGTCATGTCTAATCGGGGTTTTGGCCTTTTCCTGACTCTAGTTTTAGCACTCAACGGTTGCGCCGTGCGCAATGATAAAAAAGGAGCACCGGCTCCGACTGCCGGAGCCGATGCCGTCTCGCCTGGTGTTCCAAGTGTGACACCTGAGGTTCCCGCGACAGATACAGGCACAGCCATCGCTCTCGCTCCTACCTGCCCTTTGCCTTTGTCTGTTAAAACATTTCAACTTGCGACTCCGGCCGCTGCGCTTTCCGCAGAAAATGTATCCACCGCACCGGGACTTGATGATATTCGCTCAGCTGTAAACTCCGCCTGCAAAAGCTGTCACCTCGCGCCAGGCAGCAGCACGGGAGGCTTTAGTTACCAAGATCAACTCACGGGAAGTGAAATCATCGTCGGCAATGGTAAAGCTTTCGTTCCAGGTTTCAGCGAATCCGCTGAAAAAATGCGCGACGCTCTTTTGGGCGGAACTATGCCACCTGAAAATATTCGTAGCCTAAATCCTGAAGCCTACAAACAACTCGGGCAAAAAATCGACGATTGGATCAAAGGTGGCAAACTCGAAACCTCGCAAAAAAGCGCTGGCCTTTATTCCGAAGCCATGTGGGGTCGTCTCGCCAACAATACCTTCACCGATCTCGGCAACTGCCTGCCGGAAGATAAAAAAGGGATCGGCACAGATCCGGTCAGCGACTATTACTTCGAGCAGGCATCAAAGCTTCCTGACCTTTTAACTGACACCGATCTGATTTCGATCGATTCGACCAGTCTTGCGACCAAAGGAACGGTTGCCTACGATGTCGAGTACCCGCTATGGAACGATCACACACAAAAGCTTCGCCATATTCACCAGCCGGCCGTAATTAAAGAGGGCAAGGTCTTCGTGCCGAAGCCCCTCGAAATCACCCAGCTGACCAACATCTCAGAGCCTGGTTTTACGATTCCCGAAAACACGCGTTTCTATAAAACCTTCTTTCGTGGCGTCAAAGAAAAAGACGGGATCGTTCGTTACCGTCCCGTCGAAACACGAGTGATCGTTGCCCGCAACGCGCCTCGCAAAGCCCTCTTTGGTGTTTACGTTTGGCGCGAAGATGGCACCAATGCCGATCTCTTAAAAGATCCTTATCGCGATGGAACAGCTTGGAAGGATAAAGTTCTCGCGCTCGATTTCAATCATCAGACGGGCGCAAAGAGAAATTACATGGTCCCCGCTCGTCATCGCTGCGAGCAATGCCACACCGGAGCGCCGGGCGATAACTTCGTCCTAGGTTTTACGCCCCTTCAAATCAATCGACGTGATGTCGGCGAGGCTGGAAGAGATCTGCCAGTCAACGAAGACGAACTCAATCAGGTGAAACGATTTATTCAGTATGGAATGTTGTCGGAGAAAACCGCAGCAAACCTTCCTAAGCTCGAATACTTCCCATCCAGCTCACTTCTCGACGATCACACCGTGAGAGCCCAAGGCTACATGGTCGGAAACTGCGCGCACTGTCACAATCCTAAAGGCTTTGCCAAACTCGAAGGCAATATCTCGATGAATTTGAGTGCCGGCCGTATCTTTGAGTTTGATACAAACCTCACATCCTCGTTCTTTGCGAACAAAAAGCTCGTCAACCACGAGGGTAAGCTCGATCAAAGTTATCTCTTCCATCGCGTGGCCGGAAGCGACACTGAGCTGAAACTTGAAGCCCGCATGCCGCTTCACAGTACTGCGGGACCTGATTGCCGTCTCGTTCAACTCTTCTCGCGATGGATAAAAACCTACGACCCTCAGCTTTCGCTCTTTGATGTGAATAGCTTTACTGTTCCAAACAAATGCACCGATGACAAAGACTACGATTCGGGCGATATCGCTATACTCGAACAAGATCCTACCGAAACCACAGGTCCCTACGCGCCTCGTCGTGCGGACTGGAATGATCCGGTCACAGGCATGAGTGAATGGTTCCGTTCTCTTCGCTTTGATGCCAACTTTCAAACCCTGTCCAAGAAAGAATTTGCTACCGATTGGTGGCAGCCGAAGGCGCAGTGTAAATTCCCTGAAGCCACGCTACCCGCCGAACAGCTTAAAAACTGGATGGTCAAACCTGGAACCACAGAGCCGAACAAACCGCTCGGACAACTCTACTGGACGAACGCGGGCGCCTACTTCTACAACCTGACCTGCACCAAGTGTCACGGACGTGTTGGGGAAGCCGATGGTCCTCTAGCGGGTAACCTTGATAAGTGGTCAGGCGGGAGTATCCGTGTGGCGAACTTTAGAAAAGGACTCTTCGGTCTCGATGGCGAGAACATCAAACAGTTCGAACAAACAACCGGCCGTGGCAAAGTTGACTTGAGTGGCAACTACTTTATCTGGATGGCTTATGAAGGCACTAAAATGAATCCACCGGCTCAAGTCGCCGATCTTTTAGGCACGAACAAAGCTCAGATGCTTAAAACATTAATCGATCGTTGTGCACGTCAGATTCCGTCAAATCCTAAGGCAACCAAACCTCATTTCCGCGACTACGATATATTCCAGGAAGTCTGTACCTACAACAACTGGCCAACGACGGATCCAAGACTTCAATACGATCTGGAAACAGGCGAACCAGTCGATCAAGCGAGTCTTGATATCTGGTTAAAACAAGCCGCGGCCAATACCGGCTGGTCGATTTACGATTACGTTCGCAATACTCTAGCAAAAGGTCATCAGCAATTTCCCCAGTCAGAATGTGAGAATCAGTTCCCAAGCCGGTGAGAATTCCTCACGAAAGATTTACACAATCTTGGTT
>JAZKGL010000061.1:0-2745 GCA_040385935.1 Bdellovibrionota bacterium | reverse complement strand
ACACAGGAGATTTTAATTTCCGATGTGGAAATCATATGCAAAGCGATGCCGGCATTTTCGAGGCATGAGAATACGCGGCTTGCAACACCAGGGTGGCTCTGCATTCCAAGGCCAACGACAGAGACTTTCGAGAGTCCGCTCTCCACTTCGATATATGCGCCGAGCTTACGATCGATGGTCCACTTCTCAAGTAGCTCTTTGGTGCGAAGAAGGTCAGTCGCGCCGATCGTAAAACCAACACGCATCGTATCGGAATCCACGCTGCGATTATGCACGATGATATCCACGTTTACACCGGACTCGGCGATTACTTCAAAGGCCGATCCGATAATTCCACCGCGGGTCGGCAGATTATGGAGTGAGACGCGAACAACATTCTTATCCATCGTCACACCCGAGACGACAGGAGCCTCGAGCTTTCTTTCTGCGCTGAAATTCATGATGAGGGTCCTCGGGTGATTATTGGGTTTAAACGTATTACGAACAACGATAGGCATAGAATATTTTGCTCCAAGTTCCACACAGCGACTGTGAAGAACTTTGCTGCCTAACGAAGCCATTTCTAATGCAACTTCAAAATCCATTTCCGGCTCAAGCCGGGCGTCGGGAACCACGCGCGGATCCGCTGTGAAAACACCATCAACATCGGTATTGATTTCACAAAACGAAGCGTTCAACGCAACAGCCAGAGCCACGGCACTGGTATCAGAGCCCCCACGACCAAGCGTTGTGATCTCACCGTCACCAGTCACGCCTTGAAATCCTGCTACTACAGGAATCTCACCACGCTCCCAACATTCGTAGAGCTTGTGGCATTCGATATGCTCGATCCGAGCTTTCGAATGAAACGGATCTGTGATTACTCCTAACTGATAGCCAAGAAAGCTACGCGACGGGATGTCATGCTTCTCAAGGGCCGCCGCGAGGAGCGCAGCCGAGACTTGCTCACCGGCCGCTACAGCCATGTCATAATTTCTTAGTGAGGTGCGCGGATTGATTCCGTTCATCATCTCGACCAGACGATTGGTTTCTCCCGACATCGCGCTCACCACGATAGCGATCTTTCGAAAACCCTCAGCATACTGGGCGGCAACTCGCTGCGCCACAGAGTCGATTCGCTCAAGACTTCCGACTGAAGTTCCGCCATATTTCTGGACGATAGGAGTGTCATGCCCGAGATGATACATGGAAAAACGTGCTCCTTCGCGTATGATAGGCCCCGTTGATGGAGATGATCTCTAAGCCAGATATATAGCGAATGTCGCGTATTGCCAAGCTAAGGACGCGAGACATTTTCATGAGAATCAGGAGAGAGTACAGATGATACTTGTAACCGGCGGCGCTGGATTTATCGGAAGCGCTTTGGTTTGGGGCCTGAATCAAAAGGGTCGCGACGATATTGTGGTCACAGATCATTTCGGGCTTGGCGACAAATGGAAGAATCTTGCGCGTCGACATATCGATTATGCGGTTCCCTTGGATCAGTTCCGCAGTTGGCTCGATACGAATTCCCGCGATATTGAAGCTGTTTTTCATCTTGGCGCCTGTTCGGCAACCACCGAGCGCGACGCCGACTATCTCATGCATAACAATGTTCTGTTCACCAAAGACCTGTGGGATTACTGCGCAGCGCGTAATATTCCTTTTTTATATGCATCCTCAGCAGCGACTTATGGCGCTGAAGAAGAGGTGTTCAGCGATCGCCACGAGCACATACCTTCACTCGTACCGATCAATAAATACGGCTTCAGCAAACATATGTTCGATGCCTGGGCCCTCAAACAAACTTCGGCGCCACCGGCTTGGTTTGGCTTCAAATTCTTCAATGTTTATGGGCCGCAGGAGTATCACAAGGGTGCTCAGGCGAGCGTGGTTTATCATGCCTTTCCGCAGGTTCGCGACAAGGGTCAGCTGCGTTTATTCAAATCCTATCGTGACGGCATCGATCATGGCGAGCAGCGTCGGGATTTTGTTTACGTCAAAGATATAGTCCGCATCATGCTGCATTTCTGGACGAACGCAAAATCTATTCCCTCCGGCATCTATAATCTCGGTACGGGAGAAGCGCGAAGTTTCAAAGATCTCGGAACGGCCGTCTTTGATGCGATGGGTAAAGATCCAAAGTTTGAATGGATCGAGATGCCCGAGAGTCTTCGCGGCCAGTATCAGTACTTCACCGAAGCGAGCCTTGAAAAGCTTCGTTCGGTGGCCGGATATACCGCTGACTTTCATAGTCTTGAAGTTGGCGTAAACGATTATGTTCGAAACTATCTTATGGAGAATCAGCCTTATTTAAGCTGAAACTATCCGCGGTGAGCTTCATTATAAAGGGTAAAACCTGTTGGTCGTTCACCTTTTTAGGAGGAAATGATTCGAATCGTGGTATACCTGTTGAAGCTCTGATAGGTAACGATCGGCAGCTTATGTCGATTATGAGTCAGCTGCGTTGACGGCTGATGAATTTGGACAGGATAGTACGCTTGAAGTATAGACCGACCAGACGCAAGTAATGTCTCTGGGCCGGTCTAAATCAATTTAAACGATCCCTATCGGCCTTAATAAGGAAAAGAACATGGAACCCCAGGTAAGAGACGGCCTTCGTTGGCTGGAAGGCATCGAAGACGGCGCTATGAACACAGGGGATCTTTATATCCTCTCGCAAAGTCTAGACCCCGTGCTCACGACACTCATCGTGAAATACTTACGCAAGAAATACCCAGCCAGCAAACCAGAAGGCGCAGGGGT
>JAZKGL010000060.1:0-38792 GCA_040385935.1 Bdellovibrionota bacterium | reverse complement strand
TCGCGGATTTCGCGGCAGAACTGGATTCCGTTCTGTTCTTTAAGGCTCCATTCACAGATAAAGAGCCCGACTTCAAGGGTCAAGAGGGCGACCTTTGCTTCCTTCACTGACCCCACGAACCGAACATTTGGTATTTTGAGATTGGAAAAAAAGCCCTTCATCGAGTTTTTGTAATTGAGGGTAGGTTCGACCACGAGGACAAATTTCTGCCCCAGGATCTCCCTCGGCGAGGGTGCTTTTTTCATAAAGTCTCCAAACCGTGAAGTGCCTCCGACTAGAATAACCTAAAAAATGCTTGGAATGAGCTAAATTTCTTGCACAGATGATTGGAAGTGTTGTATCTCCAAATCTCGCATTTTGATGTGGTGTGTGAAGAGCAGCTTGATTTTTCCTGCTCATCTATCGTAATTTATAGAACATGCACCATCGCTCATTCTTATTTTTTTGGAGGTCTCGATCCCATGGCTAAGAAAAAAGCTAAAGTAAAGAAGGCTGGAACTAAGGCTGTCGCAGGCAAAAAAGGCAAACTTTCAGCTGGCGCTCCTAAAGCCAAAGCTAAAAAAGAGCCACGCGTTGCCAGTTCTGGCCCTAAGAACTTCGAAAAAGTTTCGAAAGTTCGCACCAAGAGCCAAATCTTGGCAACTCTTTCTGAGCAAACCGGCCTCAGCAAAAAAGAAGTTGGCGGAATCTTCGAAATCCTCGGCACTCTGATTGGCCACGACTTGACTAAAGGTCCAGGAACTTTCACAGTCCCAGGCCTTATGAAAGTAACTGTTACTAAGAAGCCAGCGACAAAAGCTCGCAAAGGCACTAACCCGTTCACTGGCGAAGAAATGATGTTCAAAGCTAAGCCAGCTCGTAACGTAGTTAAAGTTCGCGCCCTTAAAGGCCTGAAAGACATGGTCTAGTCTTAAGATCCGCTCTGTCGGATTTTAAAAGGGAGGCGGCACCTACGAGGGGCCGCTTTTTTTGTCTTTATTTTGTTTGAGTCCTTGTCCATATTTCACCCAGTGTTTCCGTCCCACCCGGATAGACCCAATCACCCGCTACAGCCGCTGCAGGGCCTAAAACAAAGTCTCTCTTCAAGGTTTCTGGATGAGGGATAGTCAGACTTTCACTCTGATGAACACGTGCCTGAGAGCCCGATTTGTAAAGAATGATATCAAGGTCGATCGTCCGATTCCCCCAACGCTCCGCTCGTACCCGTCCCAGCTGGACCTCGATTTCAAGCAGCTTTTTCAGCATAGACTCGGGGTCTAAATTGGATTCTACGGTTAAAGCGCCGTTGATAAAAATCTGATCGGCCGCACCGATAGGCGCTGATTCGAGCAGGGGCGAGACCTGCAAAACTTTGCCACATTGACTGCGGATTGCCGCTATCGCCTGATCCACGTAATATTTGCGATCGCCCAGGTTGGAGCCTAGGGCTATAAGATATGTATGCATGATGACCTCAGCACGGACTATTTGTTCAGTTGAGACCGATCATAGTACATGGGACTTCACCCCGATCGCAAAGTTGAATGGCGTAAGAATGCAAAAAATCTCGAATATGAGCGGCTTGGTCGATAGCTATGACGGCTTTTTGTTTGATGCCTACGGTGTACTCTATGACGGCAAAGGCCTGATCGAACCCTGCGTGGACGCGTGGCGAATGCTCAGAGAGAAGGGGAAAAAGACCTGGATACTCACCAACGGGAGTTCGCGCACACTCTTTGATTCCGCTGCGATGTACAGGCGACTCGGACTTGCTGTTGAGCCGTCCGATATCATCAATTCGGCATCGCTACTTCAGCCGTATTTTGTCGAGGAAAATCTTATTGGATCGGCCGTTGCGGTACTCGGCACGCGCGCGAGCGCTCAGTATGTAGAAGAATCGGGCGGCACTCCGGTCGATCCCTTGCAAACCGATGATTATTCAGTGGTCGTAGTTGCCAATCAAACCGATTTTCCTCTGCTCGACAGTCTTGAGGAAGTCTTGTCTACGGTGATTACGCGAATCGAATCAAATAAGCCGATTCACTTGATTCTGACCAACCCCGATCTGATTTATCCCCATGCTACACGGCGCTTTGGAATTACCGCAGGCAGTCTTGCCCTCCTTTTGGAAGCGGCGCTTGTCGCGCGATTGGGGCCGGATGCACCGAAATTTGAAAGGCTTGGAAAGCCCTATCCGAGAATATTTGAAGAGGCGATCAAACGAGCTGGCACACGTAACCTGCTTATGGTTGGCGACCAACTCGAAACCGATATCCGTGGCGCGGAATCGGTGGGCATGGATAGTATTTTGGTTGGGACAGGCATGATACGAACCGATGTCTGGCAACCTTTGAAGACGGATCCCAAACCGACTTTTCTTTTGTCAAAGTGGAGCTGATCGATGCTCGTTGTCACTCTGGGCGACCCCTACAGCATTAGTCTGGAATGCTTGTTTCAGATCAAAGATCTCTGGGCAGATAATCGATCGGGTCCGACGGTTTTGGTCGGAGCCTTCGAGCAGTGGAGACACCAGGCCAGCGAATTGAAATTTTCTTTGCCGAAAATTCATAAAATTTCCGATTGGTCAGATATTAAGGCCAACGATCTTTATTTTCTGGATATCGGTGAAGGCAAATATGGTGGCCCACCGGCCAGTCTTTCTGAAAGAGATCGGGGTGAGGTTGCAACGCGGGCACTTGAAAAGCTTCGGACATTAAAACCGTCTGCAAAACTTTGTGTGGTCACAGCACCGATCGATAAATTCGTTGCAAGTCAGGCGGGTTTTTCATTTCCTGGGCAAACCGAGTTTTTCGCCGATCTTTGGCAGGAAAAGGCCATTATGATTTTGGCCGGACCACAGCTTCGCGTGGCACTCGCGACCAATCACGTGAAGCTCAGTGACGTAACGCCTTTGATTACGGAAGAGCTGATTTGCCAGAAGATAGAAAAGTTTGATCGGAGTCTTCGAGATGTCCTTCATATCGCGAAACCTCGCATTGCTGTCGCTGCACTCAATCCGCATGCTGGCGATAAAGGAATGTTTGGGGATGAAGATACAAAGATCATTCTACCGGCTGTCGAGCGGATGAAGGCCAAAGGGTTTGATGTTACCGGACCAAAACCGGCGGATACGGTTTTTTTTCAAGCCTATTCCGGACATTTTGATGGTGTCTTAGCTATGTACCATGATCAGGGTTTGGCTCCTTTGAAAGCTTTGCACTTTTATGATGCGGTCAATATCAGCGGGGGATTGCCGCATTTGCGTATTTCGCCTGATCATGGGCCGGCGAGCGAGATATATGGCAAAAATCTTGCACAAGTTCAGAGTTTCCGTCAGTCGCTTATTCATGCGCGTCAATATCTGGGATGGTAAATCATGGAACGAAGCTCGATAGAAATTCGCGGTGCCCACGAGCACAATCTCAAGCATATCGATCTGAGTATCCCTCGCCAAAAGATTACTGTGGTCACGGGCGTCAGCGGATCGGGCAAGAGTTCTTTAGCTTTTGATACGGTGCTGGCCGAGGCGAACCGAAGATTCTTTTATACGCTTTCACATTACTCCCGGCAGTTTCTCGACCTCGGTTCACGGCCTGCCCTTCGCAGTGCCAGTGGACTTTCACCAGCGATCTCTTTGGCTCAAAACGAAACGCAGGCTTCGGTTCGGGCGAGCGTCGCGAGTTTGAGCGACATCGGCGAGATGCTCGGCGTGCTCTTTGCTCGCTTTGCAGAAAAACGTTGTCCGACGCATGATTTGCCAACGGAGGCGCGGAGTCTCGATGAAATCGTTGCGTTTGCCAAATCTCAGTATTACGGACGAACGATTGCTATTACCGTAATTGTTGCTGATCAGAAAAAAGGACAGTTCAAGAAACAGCTCGAAGGGTTTGCGAAGAAGGGTTATGCCAAAGCCTTTATCGATGGAAAACTTCTTGATATCGAGCCGGTTCCCAATCTGGCTAAAGAAGAAAAGCATGATATCGCCCTGGTCATCGACAGTTTGAAGGTCGATGCGGCTAAGGAAACACGGCTTCGTCGATCGGTGGAGACGGCTTTGAGCGTGGGCGAAGGTCTTGCCTGCATTTATACCGTCGATTCCAAAGGCGGAGTGGATGAACGTGCCGGGCAACATTTATCTTTGCAAGCGGGATGTCCGGTTTGTCATTATGCTTGGCCGCGCCTTGACAGTCGGCATTTCTCGGCTAACTCGCTGGGGCGCTGCGAGGATTGTGATGGGCGTGGTGTGATCATCGCGGACGATGATGAAAAAGCGGAGGAAGGGATAGAGCCTGAACCTTGTCGCACCTGTCAAGGCACGGGTCTGAATCCCAAACTTAAATCGATCACGTTTCGTGGCCGTTCGATTCTGAAGTTTTATCTGTCGACGTTGAAGGATCTGCACGATTTCACGGTCGAGAGTCTTGACAGCACGCTTGGTCAGACCCCGGCCGTCAAACTGGTTTTGGGTAATCTGCTTAACCACTCTCAGCGGATGATGGAAATCGGACTCGGGTATATTCATCTGGGTCGCCGTATTCGATCGCTGTCCAATGGTGAGGCTCAGCGGCTTCGGCTCAGCGCGATTTTGAATGAACAGCTTCGAGGTGTTTTGTATGTGCTCGATGAACCGTCGCAAGGGCTCCATCCGCGAGAGATCGATCGGCTTTGGGCCGCGATTGAACGACTGAAAGCGCAGGGCAATACGGTGATCGTCGTCGATCATGATCCGGATATGATGCGAAGGGCGGATTGGATTATCGATCTTGGACCAGGCGGTGGTGCAGGGGGCGGGATGCTGCTTGCGCAGTTCGATCCGAAAGAGTCGAAGAGTTATGCAAAGGTTTCGGCCACGGCTGAGCATCTTCATCACCATATGAAAGAGCGCACTGTTTCCACGGCGCCGCGGAAATCATTTAAAGAATTTATTACGCTTCAAAAGCCTCGTCTTAACAATTTAAAGATGGATAGGGTGCGGTTTCCCCTTGCCGCGCTGACAGTGGTCAGTGGTGTGAGCGGGGCGGGGAAAAGCAGTCTCGTTTTGAAGACGCTTTATTACAATTTAAAAGGTGCTAAAAATTGGCGCGTGCAAAGTATCAAAGGTGGTGAGGAGACTGAGTTTTGCACTCTGATCTCGCGAAAGCCCATCGCGAAATCCTCGGTGAGCATGCCGGCGACCTATCTCGATGTGTTTACCGATCTTAGAAACCTCTTTGCCTCGCTCCCTGAAGCGCAGATCTATGGCCTTAGCGCATCGTCGTTTTCTTTTTCGAATGAAGAGGGTCGCTGTCCGGAATGCAAAGGCCGCGGAACCCTCACGCTCAGCATGCGGTTTCTTGCAGATGCCGAAATCCTTTGTCCCGTGTGTCAGGGCAAACGTTATAAACCGCATTTGCTTGATGTTCGTTACGGTGGGTTAAACCTATCGGAGGTGCTGGAACTCTCGGTCGCCGAAGCTTACGAACGCTTCAAGAATTTTCGGGCGATCGAAAGAAAGTTGGCTCCCGCGCTTGCGCTTGGACTCGGTTATCTCAAGCTTGGACAGCCCTCGTCCTCACTCTCGGGCGGGGAATCGCAGCGTCTCAAGCTTGTGCCTTATTTGAGCAAACGAGTTCAGCCCGGCACAGTGCTCATCATGGACGAACCAACCGTCGGGCTGCACTTTAAGGATGTGCGCCTTCTGCTCGAACAGCTGCATAAACTGGTTGAACAGGGCGTGACTATGGTCGTGATCGAACACGATCAGCAGGTTATCGATTCGGCGGAATGGTTGATCGAACTCGGTCCGGAATCGGGCGATGAAGGTGGGCAGTTGCTTTATGAAGGGCCGCCTGCCGAGGCTCCGATGGACCTTCGCGTTTGAAAAACAAAAGAGACCGTCAAGGATTTCGACAGGCTGTCAGATCCCTAAGCGGTTTCAAAGCCTTGGCCGTCAATGCTTTCAGGGGCTTAGGCCTGGCCCGGCGTTTGCTTACTCCACAGTAGATACGAACTGTTGCTGTGGAGTTCCTCATGTTGTCTTCTCGTCACCAACCCGTTTCAGCATTTACGTTTCGAGTACTTGCTCTGTCTCTCGTGTTCGCATCGATTGGCAGCATCTTTATCGTTCGCCAAGAACTCGAACTCAGAGAACAATTTGCTAAAGAACTTTCGAACGAGGAAACTGTTGTTCCTCCTTCGTCTAAGCCTCCTATGACTCAAGAAAGCATCGACATCGCGATGGAAATGTTCAACATCTCCATTCCAAAAAATGCGACCGCTCCTAAGCTTGATATGAAACTTGAAGATCGCGGTCTCACAACTCTGAATGGCTACGGTAAAAAGCTGGAAGTCACTATTGGTCCTGCCGCTTTTACCAGCTGGGCCGTCCTTGGTTCGACTCTCGCTCACGAAGTCGAGATTCATTGTAATCAGAACTTTTCGCTCATTCGAATGAAAGACATGCTGGGTCTTGAAGGTACGAACGGCGCTGAACGCGAAGCTTATATGCACGAGCTTTCGAACTCGGATCGCTTTAAGTTGAAAGAAGCTGATCAGGCTAGCATTCGCGAGACTATGGAATACTATTATCCGGCTCGTGAAGGTGCTTTGACAGCTCGTAAGTAAGAAGTTCCCGGCGAAACCTAGAGAAGACGCCGAAGCTTATATTATCCCCCGGTTTGCCCAGCTCGTGAGAGTCTGGGCTATTTTTTCGTCCTAAACCCGTGAAATTCTAGATTTCTAAGGCATAAAAATGCCTCTTAAACCAAGTCAAAATAATTTTATACACCTGACCTAGGTTAATTGTTTCATGAAGATAGAGGTTAGCGACTCACAGAACGCCCGAGTCAGTTAAGAATCCCAAATCCTTATCCGAAAGCTAATACATAGAATGAACGGTAAGGTGTACGACCATGATTTCGCACATTCAATTCCTGGGTCTCTGGATGGTTCTTTTCATCCTGCAGTCATGCGCCCAGCCTGAAGGCTTTCTACGCATGCGTGGAGCAAGCGTCGGGACAGCTGTTGTTCCAACTGTAACACTGGACGAATCGGGTTATGCGCAATTTACTTGGACCGGTCCGAAAGATAAAAGCTACGACTTGGTTCTCATTGATAAAACGGAAACTGACGATACGTTCAACTTAACCGATGGCGTGACAGACGATATTCTTACAAGCCGCCGCATCACAACGGATCGTTCGAAAACAAAAACTTTGACTCAGCAGGCCATCGCCAAAGCACAAAAAGATAGTTTTACGTATTCTGAACCACTGATTGCTGGCCGTAATTATCTCGTTCAATTTACTCCCTCCGATGAAGACGCTGCCAAAGACGAGAGCGCGGAGAAAAAGACGACATATCTGCTCTTTAAAGCTGAGATGCCGCAGCTTTCTGGTGCTAGCGCCCGCACGATCGGTACCGAGACAAAGATTTCTTGGAATGCCGTTCCAGGTGCAACCAGTTATGAGATCTTCGCTGACGAAGAAATGGCGGAGAAATTAGGTGATACGACAGGAACACGGTTTACTGTGAGTGATGGCAATGCCGATGGGTATTGGATACGCGCTCGTCGCGGAAGTCTGGTTTCGCCTGAACTGATTTATGTTCCTTATCAAAAGTCGGAAGTGGTGATTGAACGCATTTCGTCTACCAATGCAAATGGTTATTACCGAACCGGTGACGAACTTACCTTTCAGGTCGATTTCACAAAGCCGGTTATAACCTGGGGCGAACCGACTTTGCCCTTGGCCATTGCAGCGAAGTCCCGCAGTGCGAAATATGTGAGCGGAAGTGGAACCAAAACTCTGCTCTTTTCCTACAAAGTTCAGGCTGACGACGATAGTGCTGGGATCGATACAGAAACGGTTATGAATGGGCAGATCGCGGATATGCGCGGTGTGACTGTTCCAACTGTCCTGCCTGAAGCGGGTCACGGCAATCGTTTAATTGAGAATAAGACGATCGGCATCGATAATATTTCCCCCACTGCGCCGCAGTCGATCGGCTTTACGTCGAACTTTAGCAGCACGGGCGACGTCAGCGTTTCTTGGTTATCGAGTGTCGATACGCAGCTCAAAGGCCACGAAGTCCAACTCTGTTCGGACGGTCTTTGTTCAGCAGGCTGTACGACTGCGAAAGCAACGACTTCGGATCATAACATTCTTTTGGAAAGTATACCGGCCGGCCGTTACTTTGCGTGTGTTAAAGGCGTGGATAAAGCGGGTAACACTTCGGCTTTGACCGCTGGTTTAACGGAAGTCTTGGTTGACCTTACATCACCCACAGCGCCTTCGGCCGTTGCTTTTGCAGGGCCTAGCAGCAATGTGTTGACTGTGCCAGTGACCTGGACTGAAAGTACGGATTCCAATCTGGTGGGTCATGAGCTGAAACTTTGTTCTATGAGTAACTGTAGTACAAGCTGCGGGGCGTCGAGCAGTTCGCTTCATAGCCCAGCAAATATCAGTGGCGATGATGGTCACACCTACTATGCTTGTGTACGCGGTGTAGATTTAGTTGGACGCTCTTCCGCTTGGGTTTCTTCGTCGAGTCCCATTCTTCTTCAAACGTCTTCTGTTTATGTTGACCTCGTCAGTGCAATTGAGGCCGATGGCACGTATAAAGAAGGGCAATCCCTCACTATCACGCTTCACTTTACAGAGACTGTTCATGTGACAAACGGGGCTGATATTCGTTTGCTTTTGGAAACGGGTACAACTGATCGCAGTCTTTCTTTGTCGGGTGGTGATGGCACTGATACCCTGAGTTTTCTTTATACGATACAATCGGGTGATGTGAACGCTGATTTGAATCTACATGGAACCAACGCGTTAAGCCTTGGAGCCACGGGCGCAATCAAAAATGATGATGGACTCAACGTCTCGCTGGTTCTCCCTTCGGGTGCCGGTTCCCTTTCCCAGCAGAAAGCTCTTGTTATCGATACGGAAGCCCCTACGGCCCCTTCATCGATCACTTTTGCTCAGGCGAGAGTTTCGAGTTTGACGTTTCCTATGTCTTGGACTTTGAGTTCGGACCCCCATTTTTCGACCCATAATGTCAAACTTTGTACCGACAGCGCATGTAGCGCCGGTTGTATAAGCGCCGATACATCGGCAAGCTCACCTAAGACTATGACGGGTGTAGATCTCGGTGTTTATTATGGTTGTGTTCAGGGTGAAGATAGCTTTGGACATATGACTTCATGGTTAGCTTCAGCTGCGACTGTGACTGTGGACCGCGTGGCTCCAACCGTGACTTCGGTTACAACGACCAAGGCGGATGGCACGTATAAAGTCGGTGCGACGGTTCCTCTGGAGGTAACGTTCTCTGAGAATGTTACCGTTTCTGCGACCTCGAGTATCTCTCTATTGATGGAAACGGGTAGCACGGATCGCAGTGCTTCTTACCTTTCGGGCAATGGGACTAATAAAATCACTTTTGTCTATACCGTTCAGTCGGGCGATGCTTCCGCAAACCTCGACTATGCAGGCACATCAGCTTTAACTCTGAGCGGCGGCGCGACACTTCGCGATGCGGCAGGCAATAACGCGGTTCTGACATTACCGACAGTTCCTGGCGCGCAAAGTGTTAGTTCAGGCAAATCTATTGTGATCGATACCGATGTGCCGGCTGTTCCTACCATTACTTCTCCTACTGCGACTTCTACTTCGAATGTTACAACCGTCAGCGGTAGTGCTGAAACTGGAAGCACGGTTACCATTAAAAACGGCTCGACTGTATTGGGAACGGCAATTGCAGCTGCGGGCGCTTACTCGCTGACTCTTGCGACTCCGCTTTCCGATGGAACGTATTCGCTGACAGCTCAAGCAACCGACGTTGCCCTGAATGATTCGGCGGCTTCGGCTGCGCTGGCTCTTACGGTCGATACCATCTCACCTACTAATCCTTCCGCTGTAGGATTTGCAAGTACGGCCTCCGCAACTCTTTCCTTTGATATGAGCTTTGCGCTAAGTACCGACACAAACTTTGCAACTCATAATACGAAAATTTGTGAGAACAGCGACTGTGCCACCGACTGTCGAAGTGTGAGCACGTCCACAACTTCTCCTAAATCTGTAAGCGGTCTCAACTCGGCTACGTATTATGGTTGCGTTCAAGGTGTCGATAGTTTTGGCCATACATCGGCTTGGGTCGCATCTTTGGCAACCGTAAGCATCGATACGGATGTTCCCTCCGTAGTCTCCCTCTCGTCTAACAAAGCAGACGGTACGTACAAAGCCGGCGAAGCCATCACGATTACGGTTTTGTTCTCGGAAGATATTTTCCTTACCAACCCATCGGATATTACCCTTCAACTTGAAACCGGTACAACGGATCGTATTCTTCCCTATGCCGCTACGAATGGCGCGCGGGGAATCGATTTCCTTTATACGGTTCAAGCGGGTGATACTGCGACTCGCCTTAACTACAAAGCAACCAACTCCTTGAGCCGCGGAGCGACTGGTCTTATCAAAGACAATGTTGGAAACAATGGTAGTTTGACTCTACCCGCATTGAATGATGCGAATGCGCTGGGCGTTCTCAAAAATATCGTTATTGATACCACGGCTCCTGCCACTCCTGTTATTACCGCTCCGGCTACGACTTCAACCACAGCGGTCACAGTTATCAGTGGAACGGCTGAAGCCGATTCCATCGTAACTCTTTTTGATGGAAGCACGAATCTGGGCACTGCGACGGCTACAGGTGGAAACTTCTCTCTCACACTCGGAAGTCCTTTAAGCGATGGTGATTATTCTCTGACCGCGTATGCAACCGATGGTGCGGGGAACCAAAGTGCCACCTCCGCGGCGCGTGCTTTGAAAGTCGACACGATCGATCCTTCAGCTCCGGCTGCCGTTGCTTTCGCAGGCGCTTATAGTACAAGTCTAAGCTTCCCTATGAGCTGGACTAACAGTGCGGATACCAATTTTTCAACTCACAACACGAAAATATGTACTGATACGGCTTGTAGCGTAGGATGTCTAAGTGCTGATACTTCACTGAGCACGCCTAAGACTGTGACGGGTGTGAACACTGGGATTTACTACGGCTGTGTGCAAGGTCAAGACTCACTCGGCCGTGTTTCGGCGTGGATTGCCTCGGCAGCGACGATTACGGTAGACACATCCGCTCCTGCCGCTCCTATGATTACATCTCCAGCTCTTACCTCAACTTCGGATGTTTCTGTTATCAGCGGTACGGCGGAAGCTGGTTCCACTGTAACAATTAAGAATGGATCAACTGTACTTGGGACCGCAGTGGCTACAGGCGGAAACTTCTCACTCACTCTCGGTACACCGCTGAGCAATGGTGACTATTCATTGACGGCACAAGCGGCTGATGCGGCTGGTAACTCGGGGACAGCCTCGGGTGCTCGCGCCTTGAAAGTCGATACTATCGCCCCAATAGCACCATCGTCCGTAGGATTTTCATCGGCCGTGAGTCCAACTCTCTCGTTTTCTATGAGCTGGGCGAACAGTACAGATACCAATTTTCAGACGCACAACACTAAGATATGTACGGACACGGGTTGTAGTGTCGGTTGTATCAGTTCTGGAACTTCGCTCTCAACGCCTAAAACTATGACTGGCGTCAACACAGGTGTTTATTACGGCTGTGTTCAAGGTCAAGATACTTTGGGTCTTACGTCTGCTTGGATCGCATCGGCCACGACCGTAACGGTTGATGCAAGCGCGCCTACTGTGGTTTCGGTTACTTCAGCGAAATCGAACGGAAGTTATAAAACCGGTGAGAGCATAGTTATCGATGTGACTTTCTCGGAAAATGTTTATCTGACAAATTCGAATGATATTACTCTCCAACTCGAAACAGGAACGACCGATCACCTCGCAACGTATTCGGGTGGGGATACGACTAGTGTTCTGAGCTTCACCTATGTGGTGCAGGCTGGTGACTCGAGTACTGATCTCGATTATAAAGCTATCACCTCGCTGGCTCTAGGAGCGGGTGGTTTGATCAAGGATAACGCTGGAAACGATGCTGATCGTGATTTGCCAGCGGTCGGATCGGGCTCATCTCTCGGTGGTCAAAAAGCGATTGTGATCGATACAGCAGCTCCTAGCGCACCGACGATTACGGCTCCCGGCACGACTTCGAATTCGAACGTTACAATCGTCAGCGGTGCAGCGGAGACTGGGTCAACTGTTACCATCAAAGATGGTTCGACAACACTGGGAACAGCAGTGGCATCGGCTGGGGCCTACAGCTTGACACTTGCAACTCCCCTAAGCGATGGAACTTACTCGCTTACCGCGTTTGCCACCGATGTTGCGCTTAATCAAAGTGCTACATCTTCAGCTGTGGCTTTAACTGTCGATACAATCAATCCTGCAGCGCCTTCGACGGTCGCCTTTGCAGGTGCCTATAGCACTAGCCTAACCTTCCCGATGACTTGGACGAACAGTACCGATACCAACTTCTCGACTCACAATACGAAAATCTGTACGGACACAGGATGTAGCGTAGGTTGTATCAGTGCAGGAACGTCGATCTCGACTCCGAAAACTATGACTGGTGTGAACGCTGGCGTTTACTATGGTTGTGTTCAGGGTCAGGATTCGCTTAGTCGTGTTTCAGCTTGGATTGCTTCGGCTGCGACTATTACCGTAGATACTTCGGCGCCAGTGGCCCCGGTTATTACAGCCCCGGCTTTGACTTCGACTTCAAACGTGACAACCGTCAGTGGTACAGCGGAAGCTGGTTCAACCGTGACTATTAAAAATGGTTCTACAGTCCTTGGAACAGCAGTTGCTACAGGCGGAAACTTCTCGCTCACTCTTGGAACGCCGCTGAGTGATGGCGATTATTCTTTGACCGCTCAAGCCGCTGATACGGCAGGTAACGTAGGTACCGCATCTGCAGCTCGCGCGTTGAAAGTCGATACCATCAATCCAGCCGCGCCGGCCTCAGTCGGATTTTCATCGGCTACTACTTCTTCACTCACATTTCCTATGAGTTGGACAAATAGTACAGATACGAACTTCGCAACGCATAATACCAAAATCTGTACAGACACGGGATGTAGCGCAGGTTGTATAAGCTCTAGCACTTCTCTATCGACTCCGAAGACGATGACTGGCGTAAACGCAGGCGTTTATTACGGCTGTGTTCAGGGTGAAGATAGCCTTGGCCGCACTTCGGCTTGGATTGCGTCAGCAACAACGATGACTGTTGATACAAGTGGACCTACCGTTGTTTCGGTCAGTTCAGCAAAAGCTAACGGGAGTTATAAGGCTGGTGAGAGCATCGTCATCGATGTGACTTTCTCGGAAAATGTTTACCTTACAAATTCGAGTAACATTACACTTCAGCTTGAAACCGGAACAACGGATCACTTAGCATCGTATTCGGGTGGCGATACCACGAACGTTCTGAGCTTTACTTATGTCGTGCAAGCGGGCGACTCTACAACTGATCTTGACTATAAAGCGACGACATCGCTGGCTCTTGGAGCGGGCGGGTTGATTAAAGATAATTCAGGAAACAATGCGGACCGTGATTTGCCAGCGGTTGGGTCAGGCTCTTCTCTTGGTGACCAGAAAGCGATCGTAATCGATACAGCGGTTCCGAGCGCGCCGACTATCACGGCTCCTGGTACAACTTCAACTTCGAATGTGACTATCGTCAGCGGTGCTGCGGAAACAGGGTCAACTGTCACTATTAAAGATGGTTCGATCACTTTGGGTACAGCGGTTGCGTCGGCTGGCACTTATAGCCTGACTCTAGCGACTCCCCTAAGCGATGGAACTTATTCGCTTACAGCCTTTGCAACCGATGTCGCGCTTAACCAAAGTGCTACATCATCGGCTGTGGCTCTAATAGTTGATACAATTAACCCTGCAGCTCCTTCGACCGTGGCTTTTGCCGGGGCTTTCAGCACGAGTCTTACATTCCCTATGACTTGGACGAACAGTACAGATACGAACTTCTCGACTCACAACACAAAAATCTGTACAGACACAGGCTGTAGTGCAGGCTGTATCAGCACGGGAACTTCAACATCCACTCCGAAATCGATGACTGGTGTGAACGCTGGCGTTTACTACGGTTGTGTTCAGGGTCAAGATTCGCTGAGTCGAGTTTCCGCTTGGATTGCATCTTCGGCAACCATTACTGTCGATACCTCAGCTCCTGCAGCTCCGGTCATCACCGCTCCAGCTTTGACTTCAACTTCGAATGTTACGACGGTCAGTGGTACAGCTGAGGCCGGTTCGACTGTGACGATTAAAAATGGTTCTACCGTCCTTGGGACTGCGGTCGCCACCGGCGGCAACTTCTCGCTCACTCTCGGCACTCCGCTAGGCGACGGTGACTATTCTTTGACAGCCCAAGCTGCTGATACAGCGGGTAACGTGGGTACTGCTTCTGCGGCCCGCGCCTTAAAAGTCGATACCATTAATCCGGCAGCACCGGCATCAGTTGGTTTTGCATCGGCAACCAGCACGACTCCAACGTTCTCGATGAGCTGGACGAACAGTACAGACACGAACTTCTCAACTCATAATACGAAAATTTGTTCTGACACAGGATGTAGTGTTGATTGTATCAGTGCGGGAACTTCCCTTTCGACTCCTAAGACTATGACCGGTGTGAACACAGGTATTTACTATGGTTGTGTCCAGGGTGAAGATACTCTGGGCCGCACTTCGGCCTGGATTGCTTCTTCCACTACAGTCACCGTCGATACAAGTGTACCGACAGTGGTTTCGGTTAGCTCGGCTAAGGCTAACGGAAGTTATAAAGCTGGCGAGAGCATCGTTATCGATGTGACGTTCTCAGAAAATGTTTACCTAACAAATTCGAACAACATTACTTTGCAGCTTGAGACAGGAACAACCGATCAGCTCGCGACTTATTCGGGCGGTGATACCTCGAGTGTTTTGAGCTTCACGTATGTTGTGCAAGCGGGTGACACAACCACTGATCTTGATTATAAGGCGACCACTTCGCTTTCTCTCGGGGCAGGTGGTTTAATCAAAGATGTTGCAAGTAACAATGCGGATCTGGCCTTGCCAACTGCTGGATCGGGATCGTCTCTTGGTGGTCAAAAAGCGATCGTGATTGATACGGCGGCTCCTAGTGCTCCTACGATTACGGCTCCTGGTACGACGTCTACTTCGAATGTAACGATCGTCAGCGGTGCTGCTGAAACAGGTTCGACAGTAACTGTTAAAGATGGCTCGACAACTATCGGTACCGTGGTTGCTTCAGCAGGTGCTTATAGCCTAACGCTTGCCACACCACTCAGCGATGGGACGTATTCACTGACAGCGTTTGCAACTGATGTTGCTCTTAACCAAAGTGCTTCATCTGCGGCTGTCGCTCTCAAGGTTGACACGATCAACCCTACAGCACCTTCGACTGTCGCATTTGCGGGTGCCTATAGCACAAGTCTTACATTCCCGATGACTTGGACGAACAGTACCGATACCAACTTCTCAACTCACAATACGAAACTTTGTACAGATACAGGTTGTAGCGCAGGCTGTATCAGCGCGGGAACGTCCGCATCGACCCCAAGAACTATGACTGGTGTGAACGCTGGCGTTTATTACGGCTGTGTTCAAGGTCAAGACTCACTCAGCCGAATTTCGGCCTGGATCGCATCTTCGGCAACTATCACGGTCGATACCTCGGCTCCTGCGGCGCCCGTTATCACGGCACCTGCTCTAACAACAACAGCCAACGTCACGACCATCAGCGGTACGGCGGAAGCTGGTTCGACTGTCACGATCAAAGATGGGTCGACTGTCTTGGGAACAGCGGTCGCAACCGGTGGCAACTTCTCACTCACCCTTTCTACACCGTTGAGCGATGGCAACTATTCACTTACCGCGCAAGCCGCTGACCTAGCGGGTAACGTCGGTACCGCTTCTGCGGCTCGAGCCTTGAAAGTCGATACGATTAACCCAACGGCACCAGCAAGCGTTGCGTTTGCAGGGGCCTATTCAACCAGTTTAACCTTCCCAATGACTTGGACGAACAGTACCGATACCAACTTCTCAACCCATAATACAAAAATTTGTACAGATACAGGTTGTAGCGCCGGTTGTATTAGTGTTGATACTTCGACTTCCACACCTAAAACAATGACCGGTGTAAACGCCGGAGTCTACTACGGCTGCGTACAGGGTCTTGATACGCTCGGCCGCACTTCGGCCTTTATCGCTTCGTCTGCGACTATCACTGTCGACACTTCAGCTCCAGCCGCCCCGGTTATCACTGCCCCTGCACTTACCACACAATCTGCGGTGTCTGTCATTAGCGGTACGGCCGAAGCCGGTTCAACAGTAACGATTAAAGATGGATCGACAGTTCTTGGAACGGCAGTCGCAACAGGTGGGAACTTCTCACTTACGCTTGGAACACCTCTAAGCGATGGTGACTATGCGCTAACAGCTCAAGCCGCTGACCCAGCAGGAAACGTCGGCACCGCTTCGAGTGCGCGATCTTTGAAAGTCGATACAATTAATCCATCCGCTCCAGCGTCGGTCGCCTTCTCAGGGGCCTATAGCACAAGTTTGACTTTCCCAATGACCTGGACCAACAGTACCGATACAAACTTCTCAACTCACAACACCAAAATTTGTACAGACGCTGGATGTAGTGCTGGTTGTATCAGTATCGATACGTCTGCTTCCACACCGAAGACGATGACTGGCGTGAACGCAGGTATCTACCGAGGCTGTGTGCAGGGTCTGGATAGCGTCGGCCGCACGTCAGCGTGGATCGCTTCAGCTGCGTCGATCACGGTCGACAACGCTGCCCCTACAGTGACATCGGTAAGTTCGGCTAAAGCTGATGGACGCTATAAGGCGAACGAGACCATCGTTATCAATGTAACGTTCTCTGAAAATGTTTACCTAACAAATCCTAGCAATCTGTCTTTGCAACTCGAAACGGGTACAGTCGATCAACTAGCTGTTTATTCGGGTGGTGACACCACAAACATTCTAAGCTTTACCTATACAGTTCAGGCGGGAGATGACACTTCAGACCTTGAATATTTAGCCACAAGCTCGCTGAGTCTTGGCGCTGGAGGTTTGATTAAAGATGTGGCCGGTAACACTGCGGTTCGCACTCTGCCTAATCTAGGCTCAGGAACATCACTCGGTGGTCAAAAAGCTATCGTAATCGATACTTCAGCTCCATCCGCTCCCACTATCACAGCTCCAGGAACAACCTCGACCAGCAACGTGAGTGTGGTGAGTGGTGCTGCGGAAACAGGTTCAACTGTTACAATCAAAAATGGTGCGACCGTCATAGGAACTGCGGTTGCCTCGGCTGGTGCTTACAGTGTTACATTAGCAGCACCACTGAGCGATGGAACTTACTCGTTGACAGCACTTGCCACTGATGTCGCCGGAAACATAAGTGCTTCATCGTCTGTGGTGGCATTGAAAGTTGATACAATCAACCCATCGGCTCCCGCATCGGTAGGCTTTTCAGCTGCCTACAGTACTACGCCCACCTTTTCTATGGCTTGGACGAACAGTACAGATACAAACTTCTCGACCCACAATGTGAAACTTTGTACAGACAACCTTTGTACCACGAGTTGTGTGAGTGCCGATACTTCACTCTCAACTCCGAAAACGATGACCGGAGCAAACGGCGGAAGTTACTACGGCTGCGTACAAGGTGTGGATACACTGGGTCGTACTTCCGCTTGGATAGCTTCGGTTTCTAAAATTGATGTCGATACTTCAGCTCCGACCGTGACATCAGTCAGTGCCTCGACAGCGGACGGCTCGTACAAAGCCGGCACCAACATCTACGTAACGGTTACTTTCTCTGAAGCTGTATGGATGACCAACAGCACGGCGATATCTATCCAGCTTTCAACAGGTTCAACAAACCGTCTTGCGGCTAACCCTACAGGCGATGGCACAGCGACTTTAACTTTCACTTATCAAGTGCAAGCGGGGGACGTGTCGTCGGATCTCGATTACCTTGGAACAAACTCTCTGAGTCTTGGTGCTAACGGTTTGATCAAAGACCTCGTGGGTAACAATGCTGTACTCACACTCCAAACTCCTGGTGCGGCGAACTCCATCGCTTATCAAAAAGCCATTATAATTGATACGAGCGCGCCCATAGCTCCAACGATTACAGCGCCGGGTGCTTATTCCACTTCGAACGTATCGATCGTATCGGGTGCTGCGGAGACAGGCTCCACAGTTACTATCAAAAGCGGAAGTACAGTCATCGGCACAGCCGTGGCATCCGCCGGAGCCTACTCGGCGACATTGGGCTCGCCCTTAGGAAACGGTGACTATGTTATCACCGCAATCGCTACGGACGTAGCCGGCAACGTCAGTGCGGTGTCTACAACGCTGAACCTTCGTGTTCATCCAGCAGCACCGGCTGTCCCGACAATCACAGCGTTTACAACGCCAACAAAGATCACGACGCCCGTGTTTTCAGGAACTGCGGACGCTAACGTAACCGTCAAAGTTTATGCAGGCGCAACTCTTATTATCACGACGACTAGTGATAACTCAGGCGCCTGGTCGGCAACGTCCAGTGCCCTGACTCACGGGACCTATTCCATCACTGCGACTGCGACCGATCCCGCAGCACGGGTGAGTGCTGCCTCCGCAGGTGCGTCTTTAAACATTGATACCGTCGCTCCAACAGTAACGAGCGTAACGTCCTCTACGGCTGACGCGACCTACGGATACAACCAAGCTATCAATGCTCGGGTAAACTTCTCCGAGGTTGTAACTGTCACAGGAACTCCGACACTCACACTGGAACTTGGAGCAAGCGATCCCGCAGCTGCCTATACTACCGGTAGTACGACGAATCAATTGAACTTCAGCTTCACGACCGCTTACGGTCAGGCATCTAGCGATCTGGATTATGTTTCCACGACCTCTTTAGCTCTGGCGGGTGGTACCATTACAGATGCGGCCGGTAACTCTGCGGTTCTAACTCTTCCATCTCCCGGCGCAGCGAACTCGATCGGCGCTAACAAAGCGATCGTCATCGATGCTGTGAAACCTGTCATAACCAATGTGACTTCCACGACAGCGGACGGTAACTATGCGGCGACTAATGTCATTGATGTGACAGTAACGTTCAATAAAGTGGTTACGGTAGCGGGCGGCACACCGACCCTTACATTGGCTCTATCACCAAGCAATCGCACTGTGAACCTTTCGTCTGGTTCTGGTTCCACTGATCTTCACTTCTCATATACCGTCACCAATCCTGACGTAAGCACTGACTTGAACTACTCGTCGACCACAGCGCTGGCTCTTGCCGGAGCAACGATCAAAGATGCGCGAAGCAATGATGCCGATCTTACACTCCCAGTTACGGGAGCGGGAAATTCCTTGGCTGGAAACAAAGCGATCGTGATCAAAGGCACGAACGTATCACCTTCGATCTCGACGGCGACGACTACGCAGAACGCGTATTCGAACTCTCCAATCACGCCGATTAACTTCAATCAAACATCATCAGGCACAGATTTTGATGTCGATAACGATGCAATTACCTATAGCTGTCTCTATGATACAACGATCAACTCGACATTGGACGGCGGCGGTACCGCGTGTACTTCCCTGCCGAACGTATCGGTGAGCTTCAACACGGCGACGGGTACTCTTAGTTGGACTCCAAGTGATGCGGCAACGAATAACGTCACATCCATCAAAGACTATGAAATCATAGTTACGGGTAGCGACAACAACAATACAACTCCAAGTCGTGCCTATGCTGGTGTAAAAGTCATTCGACCGTTTACTTCAACGATCGGTTACGATGCCGGAGCAAGTGCAAACTATACCTTTGATTCCACAAAAATCGATTTCTCCGGCGGCTACGCGCGACTTGGTGAAATCGATCAGAAGGACGATGACAACACCAGCACAGGCTTCTCGGCTGCAGCTCAGGTTGGTACGGTCTGGGATTCCAGTTACATCCGCCTTGGTAGCTCAGGGGGCTGTGATGCATCCCTCTATAATTGTGCAACTCTCGATGCGACTTGGGTGCCTTCTTACACGAGCCTTATCAACTACTACACTATGGAAGGTAACCGTAACGATGTGAAGGGAAGCAATAATATGACTGCCGGAAGCGGCGGTGCTCCAACAGTAGCAGCAACTGGTAAAATCAATGGCGGATCCCTAACCTTCGACGGTGTTGCGCAGTCGGCTTTAACAACTCGTACAATCCAAGACGATTTTACTATTAGTCTGTGGATGAAGACGAACATGACGGAAGGTTCCAACTGCTGGGAGTTTTACAGCGGATATGGTGTCGTGAACATGGAACTGAGTGGGTTTCAAAATGACTTTGGTATGAGTATATGCGGGGGTAAAATCATCGTAGGTACTAACAAAGATGCATCAAATGACTTATCTCGCTCAAGTAGTTTCGTCGCTGACGATACCTGGCACTTCGTGGTCTTCACTCGTGAGAAAGCTACGGGAACGATTAAAATTTATGTCGATGGACGTTTAGATGGGACCGGCACTGGTGCTAGCGCTGCGTCATTGACTGGTTCTGCTACTATAACTGTCGGTAATATGAATGTTGGTTCTGCCTACTACCGCGGTAGCATCGATGAGCTTGCTTATTGGTCAACAGTCCTTGACGCCAACGAAATTCAAACGATTTACGATCGTCAGTCAGCGCGTTTCGCGGGTTCTTTCACATCGCGAATCGTCGACACTGGAGTAACAGGCAATCCTTGGTCAACTCTGGGCTGGACGACAACGCAACCGTTCTTCAAAGAACTCACAGATTATGCATCGGGTGCCCTGCAAAACGAGACGACGAGCGAATATAGCGGTTTGCCTACCAATTCGCTCATGACTGGATTACTCGGTCTCTGGCATTTGAATGAATCGTCTGCTGGTACAGTAACAGGTCCGAAAGATTTCAAAGATGATTCCGGTGCGAATAATCACGGTGTCTATGTAACACAAGGGACCTTCGGATCCCCGGGGCGTTTCGGTAATTCTGCGAATGTCAGCGGTTCCAATGGCTATGTGAAGGTAAATGCGGATTTGCTGAACCGAATTCCGCTTACGATTAGTGCCTGGTTTAGGCCAGAGGATCTTCGTTATGCGCCATCTGTTGTAAGCAATGATTCGGACGGTGCGTTCGGGGCCGGTTTTGGTATCCGGGCAAACGGAACACTCATTATCGACCAGCACAACTCGTTCTCGGGTGACGTGGGAACAGCTATCAAACCGAATGAGTGGCACCATGTTGTTGTCGTCTACGAATCAGCGACTAAGATCAGGGCTTATCAGAATGGTAAGGAAGTCTATAACGCAACCATTGCTGACTACAGCGGCTCTCTCAATGGATCGGCTCATGTGCTCTTCGGCGCGCATAACACAACTTCCTTATACCCGTTCAAAGGGTCTATCGACGAAGTGGGTATTTGGGGGCGTTCGATGACTGCGGCGGAAGCCTTATCGCTCTATCGTCGAAGTGCTAACCGTATTCGCTATCAAATCCGATCTTGTTCAGTCGCCGACTGTAGCGATGCGGTTTTTAAAGGTCCTACAAACAACTTGAAATCGACCTTCTCAGAACTATTCAACAACACAACACCGATCGGCATGGCCGGTGATGTTCAGAAAGGGGCAGCGAGCCTCGCGTTCTCGGCCTTTAGCGGCTCCGGTTTGTCGGTGAGTAGCAACCGCTACTTCCAATACCGAGCCTTTCTTGAAAGTGATGACACGCAAAACCTTTGTACCTACGGAACGGCGAAACCCTGTTCTCCCGAACTCAAAGATGTCCTGATCGGTCCAGCGCACTACAATACAACTGTTCCGACTATAGCGAGTACTTCAGCTGTATCGTTCTACAACATCAACACATTCACCGAGTCTTTAGGATCAGGCGGGTGTGGTGGGACTGCGAAGTACAATCTATCTGTAAACGGCACAAACTGGTTCTACTGGACCGGGACAGCGTGGGGAGCTGCTAACGGCACTTACGCACAAGCGAACACAGCGGCCCAGATAAACAGTAACGCAGCGGCCTTCGGTGCGGCTGTCGGTCGAACGAACCTTTATGTGAAAGCGTTCCTCAACTCCAACGGTCAACAGGCTTGTGAACTCGATGCTCTGTCGATCGGCGGTAACGCGACGCACTAAACATCAAGGATCGGGAGACCAATTAATCTCGACCTCGTCTTCGATACTGTTTCCGAGTTCATCACTGATTACGAGTTTCAGTCCATAACTTCCAAAACCTAGGCCGTCGACGAGAATCGTCGCGGCCAATTCATCGTTAATAGTGATTTTGTTCGGGCCGTAGACCTGCTCCCAGCTATAACTCAGCTTGGAGAAATCCGTTGCTGTTACGACTAGCTCGGCCGTGGTCTCGTTTACTATGTGCTGTTCGATCGTAAGTAGCTCTGGGTTCTGGCTGTCATAGAGTAGAGGAACCTGTGTAGCAGTCCAAGGTAGGCCTTCCTGCTCAGGACGAACACAACCATAGAATATATTGTTTTCATTTAAGGTAAATTCGCTGACTCCTCGGTCTGTGATTCCTTCCTGGCAATCGACAGTGCACGCACTGTCTTTGCAAAGTTGAGAAATATAGCGACTGAGGCGGGTAGGTTGCCAAAGCAAAACGGCTTTCGGTGTCTTGACCTTCGGCGATTGAAAGCGTAGGTCTTCCAAAAGGCTCTTACTCTTAGGAGTTGCCTTGAACCAGATCTTAAACTCAGATGAACAGCCCCATCCAAGTATGATCAGCGTAACCATAAAAAACTTCAGCATTCTACGTATGACGCCTCTTTATTCCCTTTTGGAACACTGGTGGTCTTTTTGCTGCCTTGGGTGATTCTTGGAGAACACCAATTATTTTATGAAAAAATAACATTATCCGGGTCTTATAGCACGGGGTTTGATGCCTCGGGCTTCTACGTTCGTGTGTGTTCATCCGTACGTAATTCAATCATAGCGCATTCCTTGCCACTCGCGAGCGATCCCGAGAAATTTTGAGACCAATACATTTTATGCAATCGAAAATCCCAGCCTATTGCCGACATTTATTTCTGTAAATAAAATTTGATGTAACCGAATGAAAAAGTGAAACGAAGGCTTTCTGTGAAATGAATTTTTCCAAACCTTAGAGGAGTGAACTTCATGTCTAGAAATCTATTGTTCGGCGCTGCTATCTTGTCATGTGTTTCGACTTTATCCACCCAGAGTTTTGCTTTGAGTGATCGAACAATCAACTACACGACGTCCGTGCAAAACGTGACAGCCGATAATCGATTGTCGCCCTATCTTGTGATTGTGCATAAAGCTGGAACTAAGATCTTTGACGTTGGAACAGCTGCAACCGCAGGTCTTCAGCAGCTTGCCGAAACGGGTGCGACGGATGTGATTCAAGCGGAACTCGCGCAGAATCCGAATGTCATCTCGGTTTCAAAGGTCGATGGCATGCCGTTGATTGGAGCAGAATCACGGTCTTTAGCCTTTTCAGTGGATGATCAAAGTGTAAAGGGCGGAGCACTTGTCACTGTGTTAGCCATGATAGGACGGAGCAACGATTCGTTTATTTCCGTAAGCTGTTTACCTCTAAAAAATATTGGCAAAGATGTTTATTCTTTAAAGGCCGATAACTTTGATGCTGGTACTGAAGAAAATACGGGTAACACAGAAGACTTGAATGCCACCGGCCATCCAGTGGCTGCCGCTGAAGGACACATCAGTTACGATCGCGGGTTAAATCCCAACGGCAACGCGCCTGAGACCTTTCGCTGGGGCTCGGTTGCGGCTAAAGTTTCATTCAGCAAAAATTAATCATTGAAAAGACCCTCTTGCTTTAGAGCAAGAGGGCCTTTGGTTGATATATACTAATTTTATTTTGCGGCTTTCATGGCTGCTTCGAGATTCGCGCGATTAGGAGCGGCGAACATCTCTTTGAATCCGGCGTGATTAGCTGCCTGTGTCTTGCCCACTGCATCGTCGAGTCTGGGGATTGCTGCTGCGTTTAGAATGACGAGTTGGCCTGGTTTGCCTGGAGCGTGGCAAATTGAGCAAGTACTCTTGAGAATCGCAGCGCCAGCCACGGCGTCGCCTGGTGGAACAGTAGGAACTTTTTCCTCTTCTTTTTTCGGTACTGCAGGATCAGCTGCTTTATCGTCTGCAGGAACTACCTCATCGGACGTACCGCCTTTGGTGTCGTCCGAATCTCCACTTGTTTTGTCATCATCTTTAAGTTCGTCGGATGGCTTGTCTTTACCAGTTTCCGCAGTAGAATCGCCCGTTTTAAGACCACTAGCCGAACCGCTCCCACTTTTTGCAATGTAGTCCGCGGCGACATTATTCGAATTACATCCGTAGGGAATAAGTGCAATCGCGGCCAGAATGCTGATGCGAAGGATCATGTGGGTTCTCCCGAGATTAACCAGTCATAGGCATTATCGGTTAGGTTTCGAAAGACTTTACCTTTTCTCTTCTCCTAACAAAAAAAACAATCTTTTCGACGAGATAAGACGCTGCAATGCGACTGATCTAGAAACCCAACTGTTCAAGGCGCTTCAAACTCGACGGTAAAAACGTCTTCAGGATCGGAGCGATCCAAAAGGGTTTCGGCGATGACTCTTATGGAGCGTTTCGCTTTGAGTGCTGCGCTCTTCTTTCCGTTTCTTTCTATAACAATATCTTTGGAAAGATCGATGAGACCATCATTCAATCGAATAAAGACTTTGCCTTCCATATTATCGGCAACTTTGATGGTTTGACCGTTGATTTCAGCATTGAGTTCGGTATGCGCTTTGACCTTATCGTTTTTCACCCAGTAAAAGCGTTCATGCGTGACATCGTCTTGATGCCAGCTGATCTTTTTTGGAAAAGGATTCCGTGTGAAACCAGCCATCCATGGTACCGCTTCAGCATCGACAAGATCCATCCAGTGACCTTTCCCAGCTACGATTTGGCCAAAGCTCTGGTAGCCGTCGGGATTCTCCTGTCTCAGGTCTTTAAGCTTTTGTAGCCACTCGGCTCCGAGTTTATGGCGATCGTAGGCCGTATCGTTTCCGCCGACATGGATGGAAAATCCAATATTACGAAGGGAAACTGGTGAAGCATCGCCTGGATGTCCGGCCATCATCGCACCCGCTGCTATCCTGTCCGCTAAGCGAGGGCCGAGTTGATAGAGGCCATCGCCGCCTGCGGAATAGCCCATAAAGTAGATACGATTAGGGTTCACTTGGCCAGTGATGATGTAGTTTGCAATCATGCGTTCGATAAGTTTATCGATATGTGGAAGTTGCCATAGGTCCCAGGTATCGGTCGGTGCCCTTGGAGCGATATAAATACCTTCTGCCGGCTTATAGAGTTCGATCTGGTTGGTCCATTGACCATCGTTTTCCTGCTGGCTCGTTTGACCACCGCCATGCAAAGAGATATAGAGTGAGTGGCCTTTTTCCGGTTTAGCGCCGAAGGTTTTCACAAGATACTTCATGGTCTTGCCATCGGCGTTGACCGCGAGTGAGTTGATCTCTTTGGAGCGGCTGTCAGATTCGCGCTGTTTTAGCGCTTCAAAAATCTTTTTACGTGAATCTTCAGCAGCCTCTTTGGTGAGTGCGGTCTCGGCAAAAGACTGTTTAGTTAGGTCTGCGAGCGGTTTATTGCTTTTGAGATACGTGTCGAGATCGGAAAGGGCCTTCGTTGAAGACTCCTTTAATAGCTCCTCGGCGCTTTTACTAGGATTGGGTTTTGACTGATCGTTTTTGTCTTGTTCGGGAGTGTCTTTTGAAGGCTGCTCGGTCGAGCCCTTAGAGTCCTTATCAGAATCTTTCACGTCACCCGAATCATCTTCCTCGACCTGATCTTGATCGGTTTTGTCGCGCCCGAGATCGCCGTCATCGACTTGCGATTTGTCTCGATTGGAAAATTGGATACGTTCAGGTGCTGCCTTACAAGAAGTCATAAGACCAAGAGCAATCAGGGAAGGCAAGGCTTGGGCTAAACGCATTTAGTGTTCCTAAGATCGTGGCATAATCTTATCGGTCACTTAGGGTTTAGCCTAAAGGGCTGTTCGTTATACTTAAAAAAAACGGTGGATTAGAGTGCCGAGAAACAAGTGGGTGCGGGGACCGGAATTACATCCGATCCCGCTCACCGCCCATGCTCAATTTTTCAATCGTTTTACAATCTGCTGGAGTCGATTCGCTAGATCATGGAGACTGCGTGAAGCATCCTGAATCTGTTCCGCGCCAACCGAGGTGTGATGAGCCGCTTCAGAAACCGACTTAATATTACCGGCAATCCCCTTGACGCCACCACTCGACTCGCGAACCACTCGCGCAACCTCTTCACTGGTTGCCGACTGCTCTTCCACGGAGGCAGCAATGGAAATCGATATTCCATTCAACTTTTCTATGCTGGTCCCAATTTTCAGTATCGCTTTTACCGCATCGGCGGAATCGCCCTGAATAGCGCCTATTTTACTCGTGATCTCTTCGGTGGCGCGGGCTGTTTGTTTAGCCAATTCTTTCACTTCATTTGCAACAACCGCAAATCCACGACCGGCATCGCCTGCCCTGGCGGCTTCGATCGTTGCATTCAAAGCTAAAAGGTTAGTCTGCTGAGCGATCGATGAAATGACTTTGATAACGTTACCAATCTCCTGGCTGCTCTCACCTAGCTTTTGAATCGTCAGGTTGGTTGCATGCGCTTCCTGCTTGGTAAGATTGGTCATAGTCGAGGCTTCGCTTGCATTCTTAGAGATCTCTTTGATAGCGACTTGAAGCTGCTCGGTGTTGTTTGAAACGAGCAACACGCCCTTAGCCACTTCCTCGGCCGACTTTGCTGCCGAATTTGCCTGAGTATTGGTTTGTGCCGAGTTCTGCACCATCTGCGTAGATGAAGCATTAAGTTCTTCCGATGCGGCGGCCAACTGAGTCGCAGCTTCGGCAATCTCTTGAACGACGTTCAGTCGATTCACTTGCTCAGTGATGTCGGTAGCGTACTTGACGACTTTAAAAGGTCTGCCATCATCATCTTTTATAGGATTATAGCTCGCTTGTATCCAGACCTTCTTGCCATCTTTGCCAAAACGAAGATATTGATTCGAGTCAAATTCACCGCGATTCAATTTCTCCCAGAACAGCCGATAATCGATCGACTTACGATACTCTTCCTCTGCAAACATACTATGATGGCGACCGACGATCTCTGAGCTTGTGTAACCCATGGTTTTGAGAAAGTTATCGTTGGCTCGCAAAATCGTACCATCCATAGCGAACTCAATCACGGCCTGAGACGCGCTGATCGCGGCTATCTGTCCAGAGAATTCGGCCATACGAAGTTTCTCTTCGGTGATGTCGAGCGCATATTTTACGACGCGATAGGGCTTGTTATCCATATCGAAGAGTGGACTGTAAGATCCCTTAATCCAGATCTGCCGCTGACCCTTGGCAACTCGCTTAAACTCACCGCTTTGCCTTTGGCCTTCACCGAGTCTTCTCCAAAACTCCTTGTACTCATCCGATCTCTTCACTTCGTCCGAAGTGAACATTGAGTGATGGTTGCCTACGATCTCGGAAAGTTCATAACCGGTGGTCTTTAGAAAGTTATTGTTGGCCGAAATAATGTTGCCTTTGAGATCGAATTCGATAATGGCTTGAGATTCTGAAATGACCTCCAATTTACCATCAGCGGCGATAGACTTCAATCGGGCTTCAGTCGAATCCAGTGCCAACTTGATGATAGAAACAACGGTGCCTTCTGCATTCCGCACAGGCATGTAGGACGCTCGAATCCAGATGGGTTTGCCCGCTTTGGTCACGCGCTTGAATTCGCGTGTCTGCTGAACGCCAGCGGCAAGCTCATCCCAGAATCTTCGATAGTCTAAAGAGGCGACTTCATCTTCACTCACAAACATTTTGTGATGACGCCCCCTAACCTCATGCAGTTCATATCCCAGCGCTTTTAAGAATAGTTCATTCGCAGTAATAATATCGCCATTCGGCTTGAACTCGATGACCGCGAACGAACCTTGAATCGCATCGAGTTTGATTTCTGATTGATCTGAACTGTCAGCAACGGCCTGCAAAGCTTCCATAAAAAAACTCCTTTTTACTCACACAAAATAAATCGGAGATTTCGTTTGGGAAAATGAGCGATTTTTTCTTCGTTGCCAAAAGCTAAGTATTTGAAATCTTTTGAAGTTTAAAAACCTTGACGTTCTAATCAGATTTGCCCCGTAATTTGCGACGCAAAGAATGACGATTCATCTCCTATCTGAACTAGGCACAAGCTCCAAGCTGATAATCAAAATGAGGCATAACACGGTATGAGCGCATCGTTTGGTCTATTTGATGATGCAGAATTTGAAAAGACTTTGAAGAAAGAATTTCTTTGCGAAGCGCGCGAACTTCTCGATGACGTTGAGCCTTCCTTTCTATCCTATGAAAAGGACCCTTCAAGCGATCGAGATATGGCTCAAATATTCCGCCTAGTCCATACCTTCAAAGGGTCTGCGGGGGTTGCAGGCTTCAAGGGTTTGGCCTCGTTTGCCCACAACTTTGAAACCTTACTTAGTCGGCTACGAAACCGAGAGATCGCGGCTACCGAATCGGTTGTCGAAATCTTACTCGCTGGCAATGATACTTTGAAGGGATACGTTACTGCGTTAGAAGCAGATCATGCCGCGACGTATGATACGGCGGCAATGGACGCGCAGATTCTTCAGCTCCTTTCAATGGGAACTCCATCGGCTCGCCCATCTGCTCCTTCGGCTTTGAATGCGAGTCCTTTGGCGACGAGCAAAACTCAATCCACGATAAGTGGCAATCGCCCACGGATCCTCATAGCGGACGATGAACCAACTCTGCGCGAATGTATAGCCAGTATACTTGCAGCCGAAGGTTACGACGTTATCGAGGCTGAGAACGGTCTTGAGGCATTGAATCTCGTTAAAGCCGATCCAACGATCAAGCTCCTCCTTACTGATCAAAGCATGCCGATCATGAAGGGTGAAGAGCTAGTTGAAAAACTTCGTGCCGCTCAGATTAAAATACCAGTGATTGTTATAACAGGAATGTCTGATCATAGTGCAGCCGTCAAATTTATCCGCTCAGGTGTCTATCTTTATCTCAGCAAACCTATCGATGCTTCAGACCTTATCCTTGCGGTAGGGAACGCACTAAGAGCAGGTGAACTTGCTGATACTTTGACTAAGGCCCTAGCATTCACATTCCGAAATTATCTGCGGCTACGACGCTTGGATGCCGATTCTGAAACTCATAATTGCCACTCTTGCGCGAGTGATCCTGAGTACTCAGAGAGTTTAAAAGCCATGGGCGAAATCATCAGCAGCGTTCTCAGGAAGGCGTAAGGTAACCCTATGAAAAATACGACCATACTCGATCCAGAAATCACTCAGCAACTATCTGACCTTGTAGATTCCGTTCTGAACCGCCTTCCACTCAAGGCGAACGACGCCTCTGCGATTCGAGCTATCACGCTTGATCTGGCAACTCTGAGAGGCGGAGCGGAAATACTGGGGTTCGATGAGCTAGTGGCCCAAATCCTCGAGATGGATAAAGTGCTGCTCGAATATAGCCAGGCTGGAATAGATAGCGAACACGCCTCGGCTGCCCTTTCAAACTGTGTTATGAGTACACTTCAATTATTAAACTTGAGTCCAAACCGGGCTAAGATTCTAACTCCTGCCGCTGCGAATACGGCCCTCGTGTCGGTTCCGCCAAGTGTTCTCTCGGCACCACCTGCTGCAAAAAAATCAGAACCTATTGCCGCAAAGGTAGATTCCACTCATAAAACCGAAGACAAGGAAAATGACACAATTCGAGTGAATGTCGCCTTGCTCAGCAATTTAATGAATCTGGTTGGTGAACTCGTCCTCACGAAGAATCAACTCCAGCAAGCGTCTCATCTCAGTTCGAGCGATGAGCTAACTCGCGGGAACCAACGTCTCGGCGTTATCACGGCCGAATTACAAAGCGAAGTTATGCGCACGCGCATGCAGCCGATCGGCAACGCATTAGCAAAGTTTCAGCGCTTAGTCCGCGATACCGCGAAAGAGCTAGGAAAGTCGATCGAACTCATTCTCGAGGGAACCGATACAGAGCTGGATCGCACGCTGGTCGAAGCCGTGAAAGATCCGTTGACGCATATTGTGCGAAACGCTTTGGATCACGGTCTTGAGACGCCTGCAGAACGTCAGTCCTCAGGCAAAAACGAAACTGGCCGCATCAAGATTCAGTCGTCTCAGGAAAACGGCCAAGTGATAATAGAAGTCAGCGACGACGGACGCGGTTTAAGCGTCGACCGCATTCGCGCCAAGGTTCTCGAGAAAAGCTTAGTCAGCCCCGAGCAGTTGAGCGGACTATCTGATCGCGAAATTCAAAGCTTTATTTTCCTTCCTGGTTTTTCGACTGCCGCATCGGTATCGAATTTGTCCGGCCGCGGTGTTGGAATGGATGTTGTGAAAACCAACATCGAACGGATAGGTGGAACGATCGAGTTGTCGAGTCGCCTCGGTTTTGGAACGTCAATCAAACTTAAGATACCTCTGACCCTCGCAATCCTTCCGGCACTCATAGTCAGCAATCGCGGGCAGAAGTTTGCTGTTCCGCAGTCGAAGCTTGTCGAATTGCTTCGCCTCGAACCGAATGATGCCCGTTCTCCCTCAATTGAGATTTTGCAAGGAACGCCGGTCTACCGCTTGCGCGGAAATATCCTGCCACTTATTAACTTTCAAGACATTTTGAATCCAAGCTCTAAAGAAAGTAATCTTTCGGGTGAGGCACAAAACATAGTGGTTGTAAATTCTAATGGAACACTCTTTGGCCTTATCGTTGATCGAATCGAGGATACTGCGGATATAGTGGTAAAGGCGCTACCTGAGTTTCTCCGTGGAATTCGCATCTTTTCGGGAGCTGCGATATTAGGCGATGGAGCGATTGCCCTTACTGTCGACATCAACGGTCTTTGCGAAAAGACTGGGCTTAACCAGACTGTCGCCAACCCGGTAGCAGCCTCGGCAAAATCGCCAAAAGCCGTCGAGATCGAATACCTAGGCGTTGATATCGGTGCGCGCGGCCAGTGCATAATCCCTTTGTGTTTGATTTCACGACTCGAAGAGTTTGAAACAAAAGATTTTCGTTGGTCAGGGGAACGTAAATTTGTCCTCTATCGGGGTGAAACGCTTCCACTTATCGATGTTAGAAAAGTTTTGGATATTCCATCGAGTTTGACTCGAGAAGTCCCCGCCGGGAAAGATAAGCAGACTGTCGTTGTCGTAAGATTAGCCGAGGCGAATTATGGCCTTGAAGTCGATGCGATCGTCGATCTGTTTGTCAGTGCAGCTGATCTAGATGTGAAGATGAAGGATCGGCCAGGAATTATGGGAACCCTGGTTGACAAGGATGATGTCATGATTCTTTTGGACGCTTTCGAAATTATTTCCGTCTATTTGGGAGGTCGGAATAAAGCGGAGACTGTCGAGGTCAATCGAGCAAAGTCTTCGAGTAAAGGCCGTCTACTCATAGTCGATGATGGAAACTTCTTTCGTAAACATGTTGAATTCATGCTGACGAAAATGGGTTGGGAAGTCGAGACCGCCAACAATGGTGATCTTGCTATGAAGGTCCTTGCGAGCAGCTCAATTCGCTCCTTCACAGCTATCGTTTCTGATTTGGAAATGCCCACTATGGACGGCTTTAGTTTCGCGCAAAATGTTCGCAAGGCTAAAGGCTGGAGCGATATTCCGATGTTGGCCATGACTTCGAGCTACAGCGACCCTGTCGTCGCTCGCGCACTCGAAAGCGGGTTCGACCAGCTCCTTCCTAAAGATCAGCTGGATTCGATTGAGACACTCATTACGAATGTCATTCGTATGCGAAAGGAATCAGCTCATGCAGCCTAATCGAAATCAAAGCGTACAGTATTCACTGTTTAAAATATCCGGTCGAACGTTTGCTGTCGAAGTCAATCGTGTGCAAGAAGTCGTTCGCCACATGCCACTGACACTCCTCCCTTTGGCTCCGGAATGCGTCGAAGGCATGATTAATCTGCGAGGTCAGATCGCAACGGCTATTTCATTGCCAAAGCTTCTAAAGCTCAGCGGACTCGACACGAGCGAGCAGTTAAATGTCATCTGCAAATCCGATGACTGTCTACTGTCCTTCTTAGTTGATGAAATCGGTGATGTTGAAGAGTACTCGCAGTCGGATCTCGAAGCGACTCCGTTAACACTGGATCTTTCGATTCGTCGATTTATGAAAGGCGTGATTAAAAACGAAAAACTTTTAGTCAGTGTTCTGGATGTCGATCTTATAATCCAACATCTCAACAAAGCTGCGTAACACCGAGGTTCAAAGTGAATGTTCTCATCGTTGATGACTCATCGGTTTTTCGAACGGTAATTAAAGCCGCTCTCAGAGACCAGCCCGACATCAAAATAGCGGGTTCGGCTCAAAACGGAGAAGTCGCGCTTAAGATTCTCCGCGAAACGCCTGTGGATTGGGTGATCCTCGATATGGAGATGCCTATTTTGGATGGACTCGAGACTATGATTGAGATGCGAAAGGAGAAGTTTGAAGCGCGGGTCTTAATATTTGCATCGTCTTCGGTAGATACCTATCCTCGTATACGTCGTTGTCTCGAACTGGGCGCGGTGGAGTTTATTCTGAAACCTGACTCGGAGTCGGTGTCAGCAGTCGCTGATTCCATTCAGAAAATTCGTGACGAGCTGATTCCCCTCTTGAGTTGTAAGAATCTAAAGGCTGTTTCTGCGTTCGAAAAACATTCGTTGAATACTAGCGCTGCTGTAGCAAAGACTAAGATTGTAGCCGAGAGAACAGTCGGCCTGCAAAAGAGCTTTGAAGCAGTAGTTGTTGCAAGTTCGACAGGTGGACCGGTGGCCTTGGAAAAACTATGTTCAGGGCTACAAGGAAACGTGGCTCTCCCTATTTTTATCGTGCAGCATATCGCAGCCCCTTTTACGCGAACCTTAGCCGAACGCCTTGCCCTTGTAAGCGGGGTGTCCGTGTCTGAAGCGCAAGACGGTGAAAAAGTGGTTGCAGGAAGGATTTACATCGCTCCAGGCGATTTCCATATGGAAATCGAAGCGTCAGGCAATGATGTTTTGGTTCGCCTTAACTCCAAAGACAAAATTAATTTTGTGCGCCCCGCTGCGGATCCTTTATTTGCATCCGCAGCGAAGATATATGGCGAAAATCTACTGAGTTTCGTTCTGACAGGCATGGGCGCTGATGGGCTTGAGGGAACGCGGGCTGTTCAAGCGAGTGGGGGCAGAGTGATCATTCAAGACCGGGAGTCATCCGTTGTATGGGGGATGCCTGGAGCTGTGCATGCCGCTTCGCTATTTGACGTTATGGCTAGCCTCGACGAATGTTCGCAGGCGTTGACGCTCGCATCTCAAAAATCGACCTTAAACTTTAAAAATTGGGGTTCAAACCTATGGAAGTGAGTGTCGAGTGCTTGCGCTTTTTCGCAGCACTTATCGAGTCTGAAACCGGAATCGTTTACAGTGAACCGAACTACTATCAATTGATTCCTAGAATAGTTGAGCTTACTCAGACGTTTGCTCTGAGTAGTCCGGATGAACTAAGACGCAGTGTTGAGGAGCATCTTCTGACGCCTGAGCAGAGGCATCATCTCATTGATGCAGCGACTAACAATGAAACGTCTTTTTTTCGCGATCGCAAAGTCTTCGAGGCGATTCATGAGGTCATGACTACTATCACGAGTGAAAAAGATACTCTTAAGATCTGGAGCGCCGCTTGCAGTACCGGACAAGAAAGTTACTCTTTGGCGATGACTTTACTTGAGTCTAAGAATGAAAAAGTCAAACGTTCGATCTATTCGATACTGGCATCGGATATTTCCGAACGCGTTCTCGCCAAGGCAACCAAAGGGCACTACACGGAGCTGGAAATCGATCGTGGATTAGAATCATCTCTTCGATCAAAGTATTTTGAGCAGCTCACCCAATCTCAGAATTTAGCGAGCACTTGGAGAGCTAAGAAGGTATTAAGTGAGCATATTCACTTTAAAAAAATCAATTTACTCGAACGCTGGACTCACTCCTCGAAGTTCGACATCGTACTTTGTCGCAATGTCCTAATTTATCAAAACGTTGAGAACAAGCGCAAAGTCATCCAGAGAATTTTTGATAATCTGGAGCCTTCTGGTTATTTAATACTCGGTGGGGCTGAGAGCCTAAGCGGAATCTCCGAGGATTTCGAGCATGTTCCCGTCGCAGGGGCTGTAGTTTATCGCAAATTGTCCGCTTGATTCGGACCAAGGAGCATGTCGTGACGAAGTCATTAAAAGATAGTAGTCTTCCCAATATATCTGAAGATGATGATCTGCGCGTTCGGGCACTTCAGCAGTTGCAGATACTCGATACACAGCCTGATCCGACAATCGACGGCATTTTAAAGGTGGTGTCGGAAATCTGTGCAACCGAGATGGCATTTGTCTCTCTCGTGGATAAAGACCGTCAATGGCTCAAATCGGCTGTTGGAATGAACCGCTTTGAATCGTCTCGTGATATCGCTATTTGCGCTCACACGATTAATGAAAGCAAGACTTTTATAATTCCAGACACTCATCTCGACGAGAGATTTAAAAATAATCCCTTTGTTGTCGACGGTATCAAAATACGATTTTACGCAGGCGTTCAACTGAGGACGAGTGCCGGTTACGCGATTGGAACGGTGTGCGCGGTACACCATGAACCAAGAAGCCTGTCATCAAAGCAGTTGAGTGCTTTGGAGACCTTGGCTAAGCAAATCATGATGAACCTAGAGCATCCTCGACTCATCGCATCGATGAAACAAAGAGAGACGTTTATTCAGAATCTTTTGTCGATGGTTCCCGATCAGTTCAGCTATCTGACGCCGGATTACTGCTATCAGTTCGCGTCGCCTTCCCATGCGAAAATGTATGGACGTGAGAGCGCAGAAATCGTCGGTCGACCTGTTGAGGCTATTGTTGGACCTGAGAGGTTCGCTGCCCTCAAGCCTCGTTTGGATGAGGCCTTTTTTGGGATATCACAGGATTTTCAAGAGACGATCAACGTTCAGGAGAATGGCGAACAAAAGCTGACTTACACGTGGATACATTACTACCCTGATGCCGATGAAAACGGAAAAATTATTGGTGTCTACTCAGTTCACCGCGATATCACGCAGCTCAAGGAAATAGAGCTGGATGCGCTCGATAAAGGCTTAAAGCTTGAGGAGGCTTTGCATACGGTCACACGAAAGGAAAAGCTATTTCGTGCAATATTCGATCACTCGCCGATCGCGACGGCTAAGTTTACGGAAGATCTGCACATGATATCGTGCAATGAGGCTTATGCAAAAAACCTTGGGTATACCCGAGAGGAAATGAGCGGCATGAGCCTCTTGGACTACACTTTACCACAAGATGTGGCAGCTACTCACTCCTTGGCGAAGTCAGTCCCGCTGACTTTTACGGGAACGCATCGGTTGGAAAAGCAGTACCGGCACAAAGATGGGTTTCTCGTTTTGTGTCTCGTCACGATTAAACATATTAAAGTGGGGGATGGGAAGAATGTGTTCTTGAGTATAGTCGAAGATATTACTGATATTCGGCGAAAAGAGGATCAGCTTCGTGATACCCAGGCGATGCTCATGGCGTCGGCGAAGATGGCTTCTCTTGGGGAAATGGCTGGGAGTATCGCTCACGAAATTAATAATCCTCTGGCTATCATTAATTTCAAAACGGATATGATACAAAGGGTTTTGACCGATGCGCCAGTTAAAGTCGAGGCTATCGAGGCAGGACTACTTGAAATCAAAAAGACGGCGAAGCGCATAGCGAAAATTGTGAAAGGGCTTAGGCACTTCTCAAGAAGTAGCGAAGGTGATCCTATGGAAGTTGTTCCTTTCAGCAGCATTATGAAAGAAACAATGGAGCTGTGCGATCAAAAATTTAGGAATAGCGGAATTGATATCAGCACATCAAGTTTAGGGGATGATTCCTTGGAGTGCCGCCCAACGCAGATTTCGCAGATTATAATGAACCTGCTTTCCAATGCATTCGACGCGGTGAGCGAGCGGGAGGAGCCTTGGATACGTGTGAGTGTTGTAGCTGAGGAATCATTTTTAAGAATCCGCGTGATCGATTGTGGCAAAGGCATTTCTTCAGCCATTGCGGAAAGAATCATGCAACCTTTTTATACGACGAAGGATGTTGGTCACGGGACGGGGCTTGGGTTGAGTATATCCAATACTGTGGCCCTCTCCCACAAGGGGCGGCTCTATTATGAACTCTATGAGGGCCACACATCGTTTGTATTGGATCTGCCTAAGGTTCAGCCTGTGGCTGTGAAAAAGATTTCGGCATGAACTTATTCGTATTCGATATTGCTATTGTCGAAGAGTGAGAAAGCATAGGAATTGCTGCGATTGCGCATGCATTGTCCGGCCGCAACAATCAGGGTGCTTGTGAAATCGGGGTCCTTATAGCCAGTAAGTGGATGCGTGTAGCCTTTTCTATGGAGCCACTCATGCAGGAGAGTGCCTGAAAAACTTAGGCCTGTGAAACTTGAATTATTAAGTGACGGCAGACCTAACATTATGTTGCCGTTTTCTGAATTTGCTGTGTCCGAGCCTAAGTTAGTCATGCCCATAATGCCTGATCGATCTATCGGCGACACTGTTAAAATCGTTCTCGTGTTAGCGTGATGTTCGAACATGTACTGCACATTCAAAATCGCCCATGCGATGGCGGCTGGCGTGTTGCGCGCTATCTCAGGCCATGTCGATGCCACAGCAAATAGCTCTCGAGATGCGCTGGCCTCAATACATTTACCTAGTGAGGATTCGTTAGGAGCCGCAGCTTCAGCTCTCATTTGCTCCCACTGCTGACCGAATTCGCGGACGGCGTCTTGTATCTTGGCTCTTTGAGCGGGTGTGAAATCCGGGTACGCGATCAAAACATCGACGCTAGGGTGACCATTGCCTGCTTCGGGAAGTCGGAGACAAGACATTTCCGATGAGTTGTAGCCGTGGATATAGTCCTGGCAAGGCCAGCGCGTGCCTTCGGGGATACCGGTTAGAGAAAAGGTTTGTGAAGCTTCAGGTTTGACGGCTGTGGGTGTTTGGCCGCAGCTTGTGTTTAGGAGGAGGAGCGAAAGCCCGAGTAAATATGCTTTGATCACGGAAGAGTCCTCGAATGCGAGACGTTATGAGGGTCCGTATATCAAAGCTTAGATCAGGTTTCCATAGTTTGTATGGGGGGAATCTATTCAATTGCGGAAGGTTTTATTCGAGGTCAAGGTTGTTAGGCGCAACTGAGGTCAAAGATTTTGCCGGGGGGCTTGAGAACGCTATATTCTAAGAGTGATTGACTGTTTTAGTTAGTGGTGCATTTATCGGTTGGTTTTGAGGGACTTCATGCGAGGTGGAATAGTGCGAGAAGTGGGAGAGATTGCGAATCCTCTTATGGTTCGAGGATCGATTTTAATGTTTGCTTTGAACATCGTTCCGATGTTTTTTAATGATGTGCCCTTTTTTGCTGAGAGTAATATGAGTTCGTTTGGGAACATGCTTCGTATTTGGCTTGGGTTTATATTAGGAATTTCTTGTTTGATGGGGGCCATTCGAACGGAAAAACGATCGAAGCGAGAATAGTGTTGATACTTAGTCATTCTCAGAAGCATTGAGTATCCAAAGACCTTCCGAATGCTTCAAACCTGAACCTTTAATGTTCATAATCCCGCCCAATGCGAAGACCTCTCGCTGAGGATTGCTGACTAGGCATCCACCAACGGTACCTGGAGGTGAATATTTAGACTTTAATTCAATCCAATGGTTGGTTTTAAATTTATAGAAATATAGCTTGTCGTTGTAAGAATTGTCTTTATTCAGTCGGCCCCCTGAGAGGAGTAGGCCTTCGTCTTTTAGAAGTGTGATTTCGTAACCTTTGTAATCATCGAAGCCATCAATTTTAGGGATTTCTGACCAGATTTTTTCCCTTAAGTTGTATTTTCCACCAAAAGTCTGGGCAGCGAAGTTTGTAGCGCCTCCTAAGACATAAAGATTAGAGTCTGAAATTAAAAATTTTGGATTCACTCGGGGGCCGAGAATTGGATTTAAAAGTGGAGACCATTGGCGTGATACCAAATCTAAAGAAAATCCGCTTTCCTGTGGATTTGTCCCGATGAATCCACCAAGGAGCGTAACCGTATGGCTGTCGTACGCGAACACTCCGGACACTCTAGTTCCCACTTCACCAGCTGTAGGAATTAGGTCCCAATGTTTACTTTCAAAATCAAAATAGGCTGCATTTAAGTCTTGTTTGATCCCTTTTCCTCCGTACACTAAAAAACCTCTGTCACTCACAATTGCGGCCGCACGCCATCGTTCATCGATTGCATGACTAACGGGTAGGACCTCCCAGGTATTTCCTTTCAAGGTATAGCGGTAGAACTTATTTGTGCCGTTGGGATGGTCAGCATCCTGTCCGCCGAAAATATAAATGTGATCATCGGTTTTTGCAGATGCAAAATTCTGGATCGGCTCGGGTCCTGATTCGTTGGTCCATTTTTTCCAAGAACCACTTTTGATTTCGTATGTGTAACCGATATTATTGAAAGGCCCCTCGCCGTTTTCATCGATTCCACTGAAGATATAAAAGTTCATGGCGTCCGCAAAACAGCTTGCGTGTGAAAGAGTCGAGACCTCATCAGGGGTTTTGACTTTACGCCAGGATTTTCGTTGTTCGATAGGAGCAATTGTCGTACAACTTACGCTGATCATTATTAGCAAAAATTGAATTGATTTCATAAATCATCCT
>JAZKGL010000059.1:0-1905 GCA_040385935.1 Bdellovibrionota bacterium | reverse complement strand
CTTTGTGGATCCTTTTGATCCCGCTGTTCGGATTCCTCCTGAACGGCGCCGTGATACCTTTGGTTTCAGGCGGTTTGAAAAAAACCAGTCCCTACATCTCCGGTGGAATCGCCACGCTCGCGATGGCCATCAGTTTTGTGCTCGCGGTTCAGGCCTTTATGAGCGTTGGTGCCGAACCCATGCTTTTGAAGTACGAAGGCTTTCGCTGGATTGATTTTGGCAATCTGAGTGTGACGCTTAACCTGCAGATTGATCGGCTGTCCTCGGTCATGTGTTTGATCATCACCGGAATCGGCACGCTCATTCACTTTTACTCCATCTCGTACATGTCGCATGAAAAAGGTGTTTCGCGATTCTTCGCTTACTTAAATCTTTTTTGCTTTGCGATGCTTCTGCTTGTCCTGAGCGATAATCTTCTCTTTCTTTTCTTCGGATGGGAAGGCGTTGGTCTTTGCTCCTATTTATTGATTTCATACTGGTATGAAGAAGAGGCAAACGCCGACGCCGCGCGTAAGGCTTTCCTTGTCAACCGTATCGGTGACCTTGGTTTTATCCTCGCCCTCTGTCTGCTCTATGTTCAGCTTGGAACCTTATCCTTCGCTGAGATGATGGCACGTATTTCTCCCACGACGGCCATTGGTATTCTGGGCGTTGCGGCTATCCTTTTGTTCTTTGCTGCGACGGGAAAGTCCGCCCAGTTTCCTCTCTACGTATGGCTTCCCGATGCGATGGCTGGCCCGACACCGGTTTCGGCCCTTATCCATGCGGCAACGATGGTCACAGCTGGCGTTTATCTATTCGCGCGTATGTCTTTTCTCTTCGAACTCAGTCCCGAACTCATGGTGGTCGTCGGTTACACAGGTGCGCTTACCGCTTTACTCGGTGGGATCTTGGCCTTGGCACAGACCGATATCAAAAAGGTTTTGGCCTACTCGACCGTTTCGCAGCTTGGATTTATGTTCCTCGCTTTGGGCGTGGGAGCCTATCAAACAGCCGTCTTTCATTTGATGACTCACGCTTTCTTTAAAGCGCTTTTATTCCTAGGGGCCGGTTCTGTCATTCATGGCTGTAACGGCGAGCAGGACATGCGAAAGATGGGCGGTCTCGCAAAGGATATGCCGGTGACCTATATCACCATGCTTATCGGAAGCGCGGCGATCGTTGGACTCCCCATTTTCTCAGGATTTTTCTCCAAGGACGAAATCCTTTATATGGTCGTTGGGGCTTCGCGCGGTGGCTACGTTCTCTTCGGCGTGGGTCTCTTTGCAGCCTTCTTAACTGGGGTTTATACCATTCGTATGCTCACGCAAACGTTCTGGGGAACCGCGCGCAGCGGAATTCATGGCCATGAATCGCCTTGGATTATGACGCTTCCACTAGTAATTCTTGCTGTCCTCGCGACGCTTGGTGGTCTTTTAGGAGTTCCCCACGAAATGGGTCACTGGTTCGGGATCGAGCATTCGCATCTGTTAAGTGAATGGCTTAATCCAGTCGTACAGCAGGTTCAAATCTCGGCCGAAAGCGCGCCGATGCCGGAGATCTTGGTGTCGGCTATTGCCGTCGCAGTTGCTGTCTTTGGTTTGATTGCGGGCCGCACGTTTATGAAAGACTTCACGTTCGAGAATACCCCGCTGCTCAAACGCTTGTTTGTGGGCCAGCATTTTATGGACACCTTCTACGCGTCGTGGGTCGTCGCTCCTCTTTATTGGTTAAGCCAACGCATCGTTCAAACCGTGGAAACCAGCTTTTTGGGCAACATCGGAACTTGGTTCGGTGTGAGTTCAAGCTGGTCGGGTGAACGCCTCCGTCTCACGCAAAGTGGTGACATACAGCTCTCAATGATTTCGATAATGGCCGGACTTGCGTTTATTGTTGGATTCCTCATCTACTGGGTAGCCCTATGAG
>JAZKGL010000058.1:0-5797 GCA_040385935.1 Bdellovibrionota bacterium | reverse complement strand
ATTATGCGGAACACCCTCTTTCGAATGCTATCTCTTTTTTTGTGCCTCGCTCCCACCCACGCATTTTCTGCCGCAAAAAACAGCATAAACCTAGCCTTTGAAGATGCGGTTCGAAGCTTCGATCCACGTCAAAGTGCAGACGCGAATAGCCAGTATATTGAAGATCTCGTCCATTGTTCTTTGATGAATTTTGACCCCGATGGTAAGGCGATCCCTGGTCTTTTGGTGAAAGCTCCAAGCTGGCTATCGCCCGTGCAGCTTGAACTTGAGGTTCGGGGCGATGTGAAGTTCAGCGATGGATCACCCGTTCGTACAGAAGACGTTGTAGCGACTTACAAGACCTTGATGACCAATCCTGCGCTTCGACGAGCTTCCGCATTTGATGGGGTCGAAAAGTTTGAAATGGTGGGTCCTGGAAAAATTCGTATCACTCTTAAAAAACCGGATGCGAGTTTTCCAACCAACCTCGTAGTGGGTATTTTGCGGGAGTCGCAGATGAAAGAGGAGAGACTTGATCCACTTTTGCTCAAAGGCTGCGGAACATTCCAGATCAAGAGCCAGAACATTAACGAAATCCTTTTAATCCCAAACCCCTATGCCGTCCCCTTGGCGAAGATCGCCGAGGTTAAAATCAAAATCGTGCGAAATGAGAAAACCCGATACGCGAAACTCAGGGCTGGTGAACTTGATATCGTTCAGAATGGTATTAGCCGAGATACTCTTAGAACCCTGGAGAAGAGGAACCCAAATCTCAAGATCATCAAGCGTCAGAGTCTAAAGACGACTTACCTTGGTTTTAACATGCGTGATCCCTTGTTTAAGAATGCCAAGATTCGCGATGCCATCAGTCTTGCGATCAATCGCCAAGAGATTATCCAGATCATTCTCCAAGGACTTGCAACGCCAGCTCGGACACTGCTTCCACCGACATCTGAGTATTTTGATCAGGCTCTGCCCGCACCGCTGCATGACGCCAAAGCCGCCGAAAAACTTTTGGACGAAGCGGGCTTTCCTCGAAAAGACGGCATTCGGTTTCAGCTGAGTCTGAAATCGACAACCGATGTCACGCGTATCAGTATCGCCAAGGCCATTGCAAGCCAACTCAAACGTATCGGGATAAAAGTCGTGGTCGAGTCTATGGAATGGGGGCGCTTCAAACTCGATCTTGAACAAGGGCGCATCCAGATGTGGGCCGCGCAGTGGATCGGGTTCAAAGACCCCGATATTTACCGCTTTGCATTCGCCACCGCAAACTTTCCGCCAGGCGGTGCAAATCGCGGCTGGTATTCCAACCCAACCCTCGATGCACTGCTGGAAGCGGGCCGCGAAAAAAATGATTTTTCCGAACGCAAAAAGATTTATGATCAGGTGCAAGGCATACTGGCAACGGACAAACCCTACGTTTTTCTTTGGCACGAAGAGAACTTCGCGGTTGTTCATCGTGAGCTTGAGGGTTTCGAACTCTTTGCTGACGGTCGTTACTCAGCGCTTAGGACCAGTTACTTTCCTTAAATAAGCGAGAGGACGAAATGTGTTTGGCTTCATTTTAAAAAGACTCGGAAGCTTGATTCCCGTGAGTTTAGGTGTGCTTCTCATCGTCGTCGGCATGATTCACTTTGTGCCCGGCGATCCGGTCGATATTATTTTAGGTGATATGGCGACTGCGGAGGATAAGCTCGCGCTTCGTCATGAGTTAGGTTTGGATCAACCTTTGTTCCAGCAGACCGCGACCTATGTCTCGCACGCTGTGCGCGGAGATCTGGGGCAAAGCCTGGTCTATCAAAAGTCGGTGAATGAGCTCATCATGCAGCGCTTGCCTGCGACTATGCGTTTGGCCGTCGCGTCTTTGATTGTGGCTCTTCTCATCAGCGTTCCTTTGGGAATACTGGCGGCAGTCTTTCAGGGAACTAAAATTGATTTTGCCGCCATGAGTTTTGCCGTGTCCGGTGTTGCCGTCCCAACCTTTTGGTTAGGACCACTTTTGATCCTATTATTCTCGGTCGAACTCGGCTGGCTGCCGGTCTCGGAGATGGGCGATTGGAAAAGCTTTATTCTGCCCGCTTTCACTATGGGCACACCGCTTGCGGCCGCCCTTAGCCGCATTACGCGCAACTCGATGCTCGACACTCTGAAAGAAGACTTTGTCCGTACCGCACGCGCCAAAGGTTGTTCGGAATCACGCGTCATTCTCAAACACACCTTTCGCAACGCTTCGCTGCCTTTGGTGACTGTGGTTGGTCTGCAGTTCGGTGTGCTTATGGCCGGAGCGATTATCACCGAGAAAGTTTTCGATTGGCCCGGACTCGGCAGCTTGCTCGTCGAAGGTATCAACACACGCGATTATCCTGTGGTCCAAGGCTGCGTTTTGTTCTTCTCGATGTCTTATCTCATCGTGAATCTTTTAACGGATATTACCTATTCGCTAGTCGATCCTCGCATTCGACTCTCGACTTAAGCACGAAGGTGATTCATGACGACTCAAGCCCTTGCCGCTCATATTTCGCCTTCCCAAAGAGTAAGGCAGAAACTCTATACGAATGCCCGTTTTTGGATCGGTGCGACCATACTCACGGTCACTTTCATCGTCGCGGTCCTCGCTCCTATTCTCGCTCCATTTGAACTGGGCAATGCCGATCTTTTGGAAAGACTTTGCGCGCCGAATGCGACCCATCTTTTAGGCTGTGATATTGAAGGCGAAGATGTTTTGAGCATCATGCTGTTCGGCACACGCGTTTCGCTTTATGTGGCCTTTCTCACCGTAATTATTTCGATGGCTTTTGGTACGGTCGTAGGATTGATTTCGGGTTACTGGCGAGGCTGGGTCGATAGTGTGATCATGCGTATCGTCGATATTTTCATGGCGTTTCCCGGCATACTTTTAGCTCTGACTTTGACGGCCATCATCGGTCCTTCGCTCTACACAATTATCTTTGCCATCGCCGTGAGCGGCTGGACGAGTACGGCTCGGCTGGTTCGTGGTCAGGTCTTGAGTATCCGCGAGCGCGAGTTTGTTCAGGCAAGCCGGGCCCTCGGTGCTCAGAGCGGACGATTGATTTGGAAGCATATTTTCCCCTCAATTCTTACGCCGCTCATCGTTCATGCAAGCTTCTCACTCTCAAGTGTCATCATAGTGGAAGCCGGTTTGAGCTTTTTAGGATTTGGGGCACGTGATTCGGTTTTAACCTGGGGCGGACTTTTAGGTCAGGCGAGTCAGGTGGAAGTGGATCTTGCGCCTCATTTGGCTTTAATTCCTGGCATCGCGATCTTTGTGCTTGTCGTTGGGCTTAACTTTTTGGGCGATGCCTTAAGGGATGCCCTTGATCCGAAAGGCTAGGAGTTTAAAAGATGGGTAAAAAAATTCTGGTGATCGACGACTCGTCGACGGCAAGACAACTGATCGTGAATCACCTGGATGGCCTTGGGCATACCATAATCCAGGCAGCCGATGGGGACGAAGGCCTCATGAAGGCCAATGCTGAGACCGATATCTCACTTATCTTCTCAGACATCAACATGCCTCACATGAATGGGCTGGAGATGGTGGAACGCCTGAAAAAATCGAGCAAAACCAACACAATTCCCATCTGTCTTTTAACGACAGAAACTGGCAATGAAGAGCTACAACGCGCCAAGACTTTGGGCGTGAATGCGTTTTTGGTAAAGCCGATTAAAAAGGAACAGATCTTAGCTGTGGTAAATGGACTCTTGTCGACGAGGCAGAATTAGGAGAACCGAGATTCGACCTGCCAAAGCCTTGGGTTATCGACCATGTATTTGACAAGACTATACTTAAGATGATCATCAAACGCGTGCGGCTGCATGCGTTCCTTCATTTCGAAAATAATCTGCTTTTTCTCGGTCTCAAGATCTTCCAGATACTTAGCCTTCAAGGTCTGATAACGCGCGGGTTCTCGCTCGCGCAAACGCTGGAGTTCTTCCGTCGCTTGTTTTCTCAGCTCAGGATCAGGACCCTTTTGAACAGTGACAGGCTTTGAGGCCGGCATTGCGATATTCGTCGCGGCCTTGGCATCTCGCCGCGCGGCTGCGGATTGGGACTGCATGGTTTTTGGAGTACTGCTCGAAGACGAGGCCGCAAATCGCTCGAGGATATCCGCCTGCTTTAGGCTTGAAGGCGCAACCAGACTCGCCCGAGGAAGCTGCTCGATATCCTTTTGATACTCAGGCTGACTTTTGATCATCGCTGCAAACCCATTGAGACGCTCACCGAGTGGGGCACTCGATGTGATCAATTTGAGAGCGGGACTTTCTTTAAGCCAGCCAGGCATCGCGAACATATCTGTATTTTTTGAGCGGAGATGCCATTCGAAAAAGAGGGCTGAGATCGAAAGGATAATATTCTTTTCGATCTTGATATGGCCCACCGATTCGGTGCGCTCCTTATCTTCGATCTCCTTCCAAAGTGCACTCATCTCATCGGTCTTGGCTAATGGATTGATGACCGGAACGAGCTTTTTGAGGGCGACTTCTAGATGGTTTTCTCTGAAATAGCGCGCGACATCGGTCTCAAAGATCTTTCGTTCTTCGGCCTGCGTTTCACTTTCGTGAAGCTGCCAGATCACTGTCAAAGGATCGGCATCCGAATCGATCGCCAGATAATCGATGTTATGAGCGGATTTGATCACACCATGATCGATCAGTTTGCGGCCCACTCGTTTCAAAAGACGAATCTTCTGACGGAAGGGGCTCAGCTCGATGCCCTCTTTGTTACGCACTTTAGGCAAAACAAGATTGGCGAAAAATTCGTCAAACCCTCGGCCAAACACTGAGTCCCAGCGATAACTACTTTCTTCCCAGAGCGTGGCTTTGCGAAGCTGCAGGAAAATATACTGCTCAAGCTGCGCGAGATCGAGCCACACGGAGGGTCTGAGCGATAAGGGCTCATAATGCCCAAGATAGCGCTGAGCACGAGCTTTGCCTTCCACGAGCCTTAAAACTTCGGAGTAAGGCTCGGAATAACCAAGAAGGAGTTCCGAGGCGAGGTTGTTCAGACGGAACATGGATTTATAGCTGCCGTCGGAATCGCGCCTTCGCTCTTCCCTTTCAAAAAAGAAAATCGTCTCTTTGTGATCTCCGCCATTAATGGGGAGAATCTGCAGACTACGAAGCATCTGAATCACTCGAAGGAACAGAAAACTTCGCGTGCGATTCATCGCCGGATGATTTTTGGAGAGGAGGTCGTGATCAAACTTCAGCCATTTTTGACCACTGAGAATTTGCTGCTGGCTGCTTTGGATAATCACGAGGAAGGCGTTGAGTTCGGCATCCGTGAGAGCCGGCGAAAGACCACCGTTTTCACTCATGGCGTAGGGGTCGGAGTCCAGGTTTCGAAGCTGTGACGCGACTTCGAACGCTCGGATCCACCAGAGCGGAACGATGAATGACGCAGCTGACATAGACTCGGACATCGTGCTTGAACTCGGCTCCGCGGGTTAGTCTTATTCGTCGAACGGGGGACGATAAGTCTCGCATTGTGCAGAGAGCCCGCGCGAAAGGCAAGCCGATAAAACCCAAGCACAAAAAGGCTTAGAGCGATTTTACAGTGTTAAAATCTTGTGACTCGATCAATCTGAGAACGGAGTGCGGCGTGGGGTGATGACTTGATAAAACTGCGGATGCGTTCGGTTATATCGGCACGTTGTTTGGGCTCAACATGCGCCAAAGCGTAGATGCGATAGTACTCAGGGATCAATTCGTTCTCAGCCTCGGGCACGCTGATCTTATCGAAGTAGAAATCTCTGAGGTTCGGCTTGCCGAGTTCGGTATCAAGGATTTTAGA
>JAZKGL010000057.1:0-1430 GCA_040385935.1 Bdellovibrionota bacterium | reverse complement strand
TAGTCGGTATCGTGGTGAACGGCATCTCGGCCTTTCGCCTCGCGCATGGTCATTCCCACAACGAAAAGATTTTATCGTGGCATTTGATTGAAGACCTGCTGGCGTGGATAGTCGTGTTGATCGGCGCAATCTGTATCTACTTTTTCAAAGTCGCCTGGATCGATCCGGTTTTGGCCGTGCTCATCGCGATTTTCGTGAGCTACAACGTTGTCAAAAATCTGCGCGAACCCTTCCGAATCATTTTGCAGTATGTCCCGGGTGCCGAGGACATGAGCGATTTGAAAAAGCAGCTGAGCGCTTTCACAGGCATCGCGTCAATTGTCGAGCTTCAGGCCTGGACACTGGATGGGTACCAGCATGTTTTATCCACGCGTATCACTGTTAACCCAGACGCCTCACGGGATGTTGTGCGTGAAGAACTGCGCGGCTACTTAAAGCAGCGCGGATATAAATTTGTGACGATAGAAGCGGATTAAGCGGCGCGCGTGCTGGATTTTTCTTCGCTGAGCGTTACCGCGCGAAGAACTTTTGAGTTGGCAAGAAAGTTCTCGATCGTCTTCTTGGTGACTTTGAACGAGACGTCTTTGGGACCTTTGACGATCGCGACGGAATCGTCGACATCGACGAACATTCCAACGAGTGTTGGCCAGGAGTCGACGCGAAAGCCCAGGGCCTTCGATTCGTTCATCAGCTGCTTTAAGTCCACGTTAAACGTATCGTAAGCACTCGTCTTCGACATCTTTGCGAGCATTTCGATGATATCGACGAATTCCTGAGGCAAGGCCTTGAGGTTAGGGTTCTTCACGCGAAGCTTTCGGGCAAACTCACTGAATCGTTCGAGATCGCCTCGGTTAGCGACGTTCAACACTTCTTTTTTGTACTGATTTTTGCTTAAAGTCAGCATGTTGCCCTTGATCAGAGCATTGAGCCAGACTTCAACCTTCGTCTTATCAAGACTGAGTATCTTTGCGAGTTCGAGCACTGCGATTTCGCGATCGAGGATCCAAGCTTTGCCTTCTTTGACTCCATCCTTGTAATAAAGAAGGATCAAGATCTGCAGAGTGCGAATCAATTCTTCCAAAGGATTATAATTGCCTTTGTACTTGGCTTCGAGATCTTGAAGACGCTCGTTCGTATCACGAAGTCTTGAGGACAGAGTGGCCATTAGACTTACGAGCCATTTGGGAATTTGAGAGATGATCTTATTGAAGTCATCGTTGGAAATCTGCGTGACTTCCGTCTCTTCCATAGCGCGAGCTGAGGCCGAGCGAGGTTTCTTATCGAATAGAGACATCTCGCCTATCATGCCACCGGCCGCAACGGACGCGAGGACGATATCGTTTCCACCCTTGTCGAGGAAGATCTGAATCTGACCTTTTCGAAGCACGTACATACCGTCAGAGCTGTCACCAGCTTTGAATAGCAGTTCG
>JAZKGL010000056.1:0-1568 GCA_040385935.1 Bdellovibrionota bacterium | reverse complement strand
GAAGCGCTATCCCGAGGGAAAACGCACCACATAAAGCCCCCCAGTCTTAAACGAATGAAACTGAAATAGCGCCTTTTTACTTTAGTTAATTATGACACTCAGCGAAGTGTAATGGTTTGATCGATGACGGCCGTGCGGTTGAGATCCTTGACTTGAATCTGAACGGATTTACCATCGAGCTTGATCAGACCATAGTTAAGCCGGTCCATAACCGGTCCTACCCGCAGCGTGTTGGCATTGCGCGCATCGGCTTCCGCTCCGCGAAAACTATGTGTCATCCCACTCGCTGTGATTTCCCAAACGTCTTTGTCACCAATTTTTTGTTTTGAGAGTTCGGCAAAATGTCGATCGCCACTGATGATGACGATGTTCTTTGACGGTGACGTCTCGATTGCAGCCAAAAGTCTTTTGTGCGAAGCGGGGAAGTTCAACCACTTCTCAAACTTTTGCTCAAAGGGCAGGACCTGTATGCTCGACACGATGAAGGTCACGCCCTCGGCCGGCTTTTTGAGTTCGGCTTCAAGCCAAGTCCATTGCTCGGCACCGAGGAGATCCTCTTGTTTCTCTGATCGGTGCGAATGGGTGTCCAGCATCAGGAATCGGGCGGCTGACTTGCCTTGACCGAAGGCGTAGGTCGCTTGAATTCCATCCTGCGTGCGGCGCGGGGAGCCGTCTTTCTCGCCTACAAAATCCAGAAAGAGCGACTGACTTGTCTTTCGAGGCGCGTAGGATTCATCGCCCGCATTCTTTCCATAGTCATGATCATCCCAGACGCCGATCACAGGAATCTTCGCCTGCAGAAACTGGCCATACTCTGAACTCTTGAGCTGCGAAGCGTAGATTTGCGAAAGTTTGCCCATGTCGTCCGTATCTGCATAGACGACATCACCGGTCCAGACAAAAAGGTCCGGCGCGTCGGCGATAATATTCTTCCAGATGGGTTGAGGCAGATGCTGTTTATTGCATGAACCAAAGGCAAAGGACTTTACGTCTTTCAGGGTGTCGGCGTTTGGCGTGAGTTCTTTTTGAACAGCAACGGCTTCGTATGGGCCTTCGGCGGTGGCGCACGCGTTTAGAAAAGTCAGACCCAGGGCGAATAAAAGCGCGTGAGAGAGGCGAGGCAAGTGTGTCATAGAAACTCCAAAAGCGTTTTTACGGTGACGAAGTGTAGCAGATGAATTTCCGGAAGCCCGAGCTTTTTGCTAGAATGCGTTATCCAGTTGCAACATAGATTTTTCATAGCCCTGAGGAGTTATTATGAGAGCATCCTATTCGGTCGTTCGCCTTGCTCTGCTATTGCTTTGCTCATCGTCACTTCTTTCTCTTTCTATTTCCTGCACAACCACTTCATCATCCGGCCCTGGAAATACGGGTAGTTCAGATGGGCGCCGCGAGATTATCGGTCTTGAAGAAATGTCGCTCGAATATATACAAACTCTTTGGGGTCAGCCGGATCAAAGTATTCCGGCAGGCAAGGGCAAACTCGTCCGATTCAAAAGCATACGCACAGAGGATGAAGACCCGATCACAGGCGCTGTGAAGGTGAAATCGTGCGATGTGAAACTCGA
>JAZKGL010000055.1:0-3368 GCA_040385935.1 Bdellovibrionota bacterium | reverse complement strand
ACCAAATCGAGGGGCAAAAGCGAACCAAGTGGTGGCCGCAGTCCTAAAGGAATTTCAAAAAGAGATGATCAACAAACAGCGCTACACCACAAAGCCCTCTCTCAGCCGCGCTATCGATACCGCCCGCGGCCTCATCCCAGCCGATCAAATCATTCGCAATGTTTCCCTGCTCGATGTTTTCACAGGCGAGTTCATCTTAAGCGATCTTGTGATCGACTCGGGCAAGATCGTTGCATTCGGCCAAGGCTATTCGGCGACCAAAGAAGTCGATGGAACGGGACTCTATGCAGTGCCAGGATTCATCGACGCGCATGTGCACATCGAGAGTTCACTCATGACACCCGCACGGTTTCAAGAAGCGGTTCTACCAACGGGAACCACGACCGTGCTCTGGGATCCGCATGAGATTGCCAACGTCAAAGGCAAGGCGGGAATCGAGTGGGCGCTTAAGGCATCCGACAATCTAAAGCTAGACGTTTTCTTGCAGGTCCCAAGCTGTGTACCCAGTACCTCTCCGCAGTTTGAACTGGAGAGTCCGGGAGCGGAACTCTACGCCGCCGACCTAAGGCCATTTGCCTCCCATCCACGCGTGCTGGGTCTAGCCGAGATGATGAACTTCCCTGGCCTGCTCAACAAAGATAACGATGTGCTGCAAAAGCTCCTCGACTTCGGCGCGATGAAGATGGACGGCCATTGTCCGGGTTTAAGTGGCAAAGATTTAAACGCTTATGCGGTAGCGGGCATCTGCAGTTGCCACGAATCGACGACGGCAGGCGAAGCCAAAGAAAAGTTATCCAAAGGCATTCACACCTTAATCCGCGAAGGCTCCTGTGCGAAAGACGCGCACAAGTTGCTGCCCCTACTGAATGCGTACACATCCTCAAACATCGCATTCTGCAGTGATGATAGAAACCCTTTGGATATCGAAGAATCAGGGCACATCAGCTGCATAGTGGATATGGCGTTAAAATCTGGTCTGGCGCCTGAGATAGTGTTTCGCACCGCGAGTTACGGAGCCGCAAAAATCTACGGTCTAGACGATCGAGGCGCGCTAGCGCCAGGTTACATAGCCGACTTCAGTCTGGTGCGTCCAAGGTCCGGCGATTGGAAAGAAGGCTTCGAAATCCAGTCGGTATACAAGAGTGGAGAAAAAGTGGATGCCGCGGCTCTAAGAGAAGTCAAAGCGCCCAAGCTAGGAAGCGGAGAAAAGAATCTAAACCTATCGCGTCCGTGCGAAAAAGATTTCAAAATCGTAGCGAAGGGTCAAACGCAAAAAGCCCGAGTAATTGGGGTGATTCCTGAGCAGATCCTCACGCAGAGTGAAACGGCAGACGTCGTTGTCAAAGACGGAGCGATCGGTGAAGACCACGCGCGCGACCTCTTAAAGATAGCGGTGCTAGAGCGCCATCACAACACCGGACGAATTGGTGTTGGGTTAGTGCGAGGGTTTGGTTTAAAGAAAGGTGCGATAGCGACGAGTATCAATCATGATGCGCACAATATTATTACGGTAGGTAGTTCTGATGAGTTGATTGCGAGGGCTGTAAATAAGCTTATCGACATCGACGGTGGAATCGTGGTGATCCATGAAAATGGACAAGTGGAAGCGTTAGCGTTGCCGATAGGGGGTCTCATGACCGATGAGAATCCAAAAGCGGTGGCGGAGGCTTTAAGAAAGTTAAAGGCGCTGACGAAAGCTGCGGGCTGTGTGTTAGACGAACCATTCCTCCAGCTTTCTTTCCTAGCGTTGCCCGTGATTCCGTCTCTAAAAATTACAGATCGCGGCTTAGTAAATGTGGATGAGTTCCGTAAGGTCTCGGTGATAGTGGAGCCGGTGTAAGTGATACAGGAAACGAAGATAGAGATCGATCGTGGTGCAAAGAGTGATTCGTTAAGTATTCGCTCAGGTCTAGGGCTGCTCGCTCTCCAGCGAAAAACCGATTTGATAGAATACGACTGCAAGGAAGCGGATTGCGGAATATGTCTTGTCCGAGTGCTCAAGGGCATTGATAATCTAAGTCCGGTAACAAAACGCGAGGACGATTTTCTAAAGGCCATGCGTTGTGATCCGGATGAGCGACTAGCGTGTCAAGCGAGAGTATTTGGTCCCGTGCATTTGCGAGTCGAAGGTGATCCGGAAGATTAAGGAGTTGGTTGTGAAGCGACTGTTAATATCTGTTCTGCTGAGTCTATCGGTAAGTTGTGCAAGCGACCCCAAAACACATTTCGACTTAGAGAGTCTAACGCCTAAGGAAAAGACCGACTTTGCGGAAGCAAAAGTCATCCTGCTAGGTGAGCAGCACGACAACCCATTACACCACCAAATCCAAACCGAGATCCTAGACACGCTAGGTCGTCAGGGCCGATTAAAATCAGTAATTTTCGAGCAGGTGGATTGGGAATATCAAGGCGCGCTTACACAAACCAATCCAAACAACGTAGAAAAATTAGGAGCTAGACTAAACTGGGCCACCTCCGGCTGGCCAGCCTGGGAAATGTACGCCCCAATCTTCAAAACCGCGACCAGGTATCGAGCCAAACTCATAGCAGGCGGCCTACCCAAGAACCGAGTGCAGGCCCTCTACAAAAACAGTTACGAGATAGCGTTCTCAGCTGCCGAGATAGAGAGGCTTAAGTTACGCACACCCTTAGACGAGAGTGCGTGGGCTCTGATGCGAACAGAAATCTATGAGGGTCATTGCAAAATGATTCCAGAGGATCACACAGAAAAGATGCTACCGGTCCAGAGAGCCCGAGACGGAGCCTTAATTAAAGGCTACCTCCGCGAAGCGGACATTTCCGGAGTAACCGTTTTCATCCTAGGAAACGGACACGCAAGAAAAGAGTTCGGCGTCCCAACGCTCCTAAAAAACCTAGACCCAAAACTAAAGATCTGGTCAGTGGGCATGCAAGAAGTCGGCTCAACGCCCTTCCCCCCGCAGGCGTTTGATAAAGTCTGGGTAACTCAGGCAGCGGAGCGAGAAGATCCTTGTGAAGCGATGAAAAAGCACATGGAAGGAAAAGCCACAAAACCTACCGTCGAAGGCGAAGAAGGAAAACCAGAGGTCTCGCCAACGATACCATCAACCGAACCCAATTCAGAATCACCAGCCAGTGATGTACAAGACAGTCCTGCCGAAGAAAAAAGCGAAGAAAACTAAAGACGCGAGATGATTTTAATTTCAAACAATGATAGACGCAGGCTATTCGAAGCGCTCAGCGGTGAGACAAAAGAAAAAAATTAAATTCCGGCGTCCTGAAGTTAAACCTTAACTTTACGAATTGGTATTGGCGAAGGAATGTCATTCGTTTAAGCCTGGGTTGTTTTATATGGTGCGTTTTCCCTCGGGATAGCGCTTCGCTGGTGC
>JAZKGL010000054.1:0-8222 GCA_040385935.1 Bdellovibrionota bacterium | reverse complement strand
GAAAGCGAAGGCGCCCCGCGAAGCGGTAGCCTGTACGGTGGGGGGATACATAAGGGGGGCAGGCGGAGCCTCTCCTCTTATGCCGCCGGAGGCACCAGCGAAGCGCTATCCCGAGGGAAAACGCACCATATAAAGCAACCCAGGCTTAAACGTGTGACACTGACTAAGGCGCGAAATCCGCCCTCGATTGAAGTGACCCGAGTTATAGAGTCTCTATCACAAATATGAAAAAAGACGCTGGTCATAGACCAACGTCTTTTTTTTGAAGCTCAGTGTGCAAGAGCTAATTACTTAGCTTTTTTGCCACCTTTTGCATGGTCTGCGTGGTGAGCTTTGTACTCTTCTGCGCTGAGTTTGCCGTCAGCGTTTTTGTCGAGAGTAGAGAAGTGCGAGTTGAGTTCTGCATCGCCAGCTGCTTCTTCAGCGCTCAAAGAACCGTCGCCGTCTTTGTCGAGAGTTTTCCAAGCGTCAGTGCCTTTAGCACCTGCAGCGAATGAAACGCCAGAAACGAGAGCAGCAGCAACCAATAGCTTTTTCATAAAACCTCCGAAAATGAAAAGTCCCTTGCGAAGCACAACTACGGAAGGGACATTTCGTGTTTACCACAGCAGAAAAAATTTCCAAAAACTTTTTTACACAACTTGTACGAAAAAGTTCCATTTCGTTTTGAATTCTACCATTTTGCTAAGAGAATTTTTACTTTTCACAAAATATTCGTGAACAATGAATTACTCCCCTACATCCGGCCCTTGAGTCTTTTGCGACTTGAACATCCCCGCATTGAGGTTGTGTCTTGCCATCAGCTTGTAGAAGTCGGTTCGATTACGCTTGGCGGTGCGAGCCGCCTTGCTTACGTTGCCATGAGTCATCTTCAGAGCCTCGACTAAGTAATCGCGCTCAAACTGAGTTTTGGCTTCGGCCAGCGAAGGCACTTCGCTTTCCACTTGCCCAATACTCCATCTGGCATGGGCTGCAGAAATAATAGGACTCGGCGACAAAATAATCATCTTCTCGACCGCATTATAGAGCTGACGAATATTTCCCGGCCAGTCGGCGGCGGCTAGCTCTTCCAAAGCCCCACCTGCGAAGGCTCTGACGTTTGGCTTTTGTTTGGATGCGATCCGCATGAGGAAAAACTCGGCGAGCAGGGAAATGTCTTCACGACGCTCACGCAGCGAAGGCAATCGAAAGTGGATCACGTTGAGGCGGTAGTAGAGATCTTCGCGGAAAAGTTTCTGCGCGATCGCCTCGGGCATATCATGATGAGTTGCCGAGATTATACGGACGTCGATTGGGATAGACGTAGTACTGCCGACCGGTCGTACACGTTTTTCTTCAAGCACACGCAGGAGCTTGACCTGCAAAGGCACGGGCATATCGCCAATCTCATCGAGGAACAGTGTGCCCCCTTCTGCGGTCTGGAAGAGTCCAGGATGATCCTTAGAGGCTCCTGTAAACGATCCGCGAACGTGGCCGAAGAGTTCAGATTCCAAAAGTTCCGCTGGAATCGCTCCACAATTGATCGGCACAAAGGGACCGCTGCGACGGGCGCTTGCCTTGTGTATCGCGCGGGCGAAAAGCTCTTTGCCCGTTCCACTTTCACCCGTGATAAGCACACTGGCTTCCGAGGGCGCGACCACGCGAAGCTGCTCCAGAAGATCCATCATTTTCGGATTGCGAGTCACCATTGCAAAGTCATCGGTCTCGTCAAAGGGCTCAAGGTGCAGACCTTTGCGCTCGATAGCCTGATGAATCACAGTTAAGAGCTGTTCTTTATCAATGGGCTTCGGAAGGAAGGAGAACACGCCTTGCTGCGTGGCATTCACCGCATCCGAAATCGTTCCGTGCGCAGTGATCAAAATAACCGGAAGAAAAGGCATCAAACGATTCACGCGTGAGTAAAGTTCGAGACCATCCATCGTGTCCATACGAAGATCTGAGATCATGACATCGGGCTTAAAGCTTTCGAGCTTTTGCAAACATTCCTGTCCGCTATTCACCGCTACGACCTGATAGCCTTCGGCCGTCAAACGCATGGAGAGCAAAGTCAGAAATCCCTGATCGTCATCGACGAGTAAAATTTTTGCGGATTCAGGCATGCGCTCCCCAGTCGGTTTAGTCTCGCTCAATGTCATGGTTGCATGGAAAGGTGTGCGACTCACATGAACATCATGGGCGTAATCGTTTCGTACTTCTAGTCCGGTCACTCTTGGTCTCCTCCGATAGGTGAGAAAGACCATTACAAGCTTTATGCCACAGACCGCTCAGCACATGCCATTACAAGCCTCGTCCCTTACTATCACGTTGACTAATCTCTTTTTCGATATCCGATAAGGCTTTGAGCTTACGTTCTAATTCGACCTTTTGCTTTCTTTCCGCCACCAGATCGTTTTCGAGCTGAGAAAGGTCAGAGAGTAGGTCAGCATAGAGTCGAACACTCAAGCGACAGGGCTCGTCCAAAGTCTTTCTGTTGGCGAGCGGCGACAGGAGTTCGATGGCTCTTGCATAGTTTTTGTTTTTCGCTTGAAAAACACCTGCGACTAACGAGGCGCGTGGATAGTCATCGGATTTTTTATCCGCCAGCGATTTTTGGACTTTATCGTTTTCAATTCTAAGCTCTTTGGTGCTCATGGCATCAAGTTCTGCAAGAAAACCCGTACAACTTGGATATTGGTAAGATGGGGTTTCCAACTGATCCTTGGGGGCTGAACTCAGCACCCATGGATCATGACGACACGCCATGAGCCCCAGTGTTAGAAGGAAAAGAAACCTAGACTTCATATTCGCGCTCCTGTTGCTTTCTTGCGACAGAAAGCCCCTCGTTTTCTCTATTCATGCGGTTTCTATTGTCCTATATGCTGTCGCTCTTGAGCGACAGACTTTTCGCCAAAAGGCCATTTTACGATCGCGAAGCCTCTTGCGGTAAGAATATCTCGAACCACGTGCCTTTCTCCGATTCCAAAATACTTAACACTCCTTTATGGGACTCCACACACTCTCTGGCCACAGATAGTCCGAGGCCTGTCCCCTTGATCGGACCTGTGCGTTTGGCTTTACCCTGATAGAAGGGCAAGAACACGTTTTGCCGCTCTTCGGGCGGGATACCTGGCCCTTCGTCTCCGACGAGCAGGGTCACACCTCTGTCGGCACTTTGCCACTGGACAGTGATCTTGCCATTTTCCGGAGAAAAGTGGACCGCGTTCGACAATAAATTATCCATGGCAGCTGAGATGACTGTTTTATCCAGTCGAACGTTCAAAGCTGGTCCCAAGGTTTCAAACGACAGGTGCTTGCGCTGAGCGGTCAGCAAATACGGTCTTATGGCAGCTTCTATCAAGGATTTCAATTCTACCGTCTCGCGTCTTAGGCTGCGATCATCGCGCATGAGGTTGAAGTCTAGAAGGTTGTTGATGAGAACTTGAAAATGTGAGGTCCCGGTTTGCAGTATGCTCAGAACATTTTTCTGACTGTCGTTCAAGGGACCTGGAATTTCATCCGCGAGGAGTTCGATCCCCTCTTTGATTGTGGCCAATGGCGTTTTCAATTCATGGGAAATATGCCTGAGAAATCGCTCCTGCGACTCTTCGCTCGAATGAAGCCTTTGCCTCAGCCACACAAGGCGTTCGCCGAGGAGCTTTAAATCGCTCGGCCCGGAAATTCTTTGTCCCGCCTTATCTTTGTAGCGGCCTGTCCCTATTTCGCGAATGGCTTGATCGATGTCCCTGATCGGCCGTGTAATCAAAACGGAAAATAATCCGACGAGGAGTAGAGTGCTCGGAATGACCGTAAACCCAAGTATGGTTAGCGTTTGCTGGGTGCCGCTCGCCCTATCTTTTGCGGACTCGACATGGGCTCTTAGTTCGAGTTCCGTCTGGAGGCGAAGAAAGGCTAAAGCGTTGGCGAGGGAATCGATCGCGCTCAGGGTTTGCGTATCATTCGGTAGGAGTTCGTTTGCATCATTGAGGCGTAACTTCAATTTATCTTTGAGCTGCTTCATTTGATCGACAGCTGCCCGAATCTCGTTGGAGCGCGATAAAAAGGGCTCAAAGTCTTGATCCATACCATCGATCTTTTGATTGAATACTTGAAGGAGAGATTGGTCGCCAAGAAGCAAGTACTGACGGGCAAGACGTTCCACATCGACCAAATCACTCGCCAATTTCTGCAGGTATTCGGCGCTTTCGGAAACGTTGATGATATGGTCGCGATGCTCGGATGTGATTCGGCTCATCGTTTGGCCACTGTAGATGAGAGCCACGAGCACAGGTAGCAGAACGACAAGAAAACCTAAGAGAACAAGCTGCAGTATCGAACGGGGTCTTAACATAGGGTGCGCCTATCGTGGACAAAACACGGGCAAGTCTTTGCCACCTTAACTTTCCCCGGACCTCCGTTCCACTGCAAATATTGTTATGCCGAGAATTATCACCGCGAGGACACCCGCTAAGCCAGCGCTTAATTTAAACAGTTCATGATTGCCTGCGCGTTGAACGACCGGTTGCGACCAGATCGGCGCGAAAAATTGTCCAACATAATTTGCAGTTAACAGAACGCCGAGTATTTTCCCTTTTTGTCCGCTCGGAGACAGTGTCCCTATAAGCGCACTGACGCAAGGAATACACAGTCCCACGCCTGCGCCAATCCCAACCATGGACAACACCAAATCGCGCCATCGATCGGCATGACCAAGCCAAGCAAAACTAAAGGCAAGTCCGCTCAGACCGATCAACAGCGCGAATATCGAAGATATGCGCTGGCGCCACAGAGCCAGAGTCAGCGAGGCAACGCAGCTTGAGGCGGTGAGTATACTCAAAAGAAAAGCTGTGCGTTTAGGACTAAAGTTCAGGTCGTGAAAAAACAAAGGTCCTTGCACAGGTAAAAGGGCGAACAAAGTCATGATAGTTGTCGAAAGCAGTACGAGCAAAAAGATGCGCAGGATGTTGCGCGATGTTCGGCGATCGGGACTCTGCTGAACAGGCGCCGGGAGTTTGCCTTGATGCATCGTTCGATCGAGAATGACGATAAAGACGAGAGGAAATGCGATCGCATACAAAAGGAAAGGCGATCGCCATGAGGTCTCAGCGAGAAAACCGCCGATCACTTGAAAGACGATTCCCCAAAGCCCCATAAATCCTGCTTGAAACCCAAGCATTCGCCTTAAGGGAAGACCATCGAAGTGTTCGGCCAGAGTTGTGCTTGTCGTCGTCATGATTCCTGCGACGCCGATGCCAAAGAAGAATCGAGTGACGATCAAAGCATAAATGTCTTCCGCCCAGTAGCCTTGAACGCCGAATAAACCAAAGAGCAAAAGGGAAATGAGTAGGATCGGAAAGCGGCCCCAGCGGTCGATGAGAAAGCCGAGCAGGCCCGCCGTCGCAGCGATCGCAAGCGCTGGAGTCATAATCACGAGTTTGGAAAGAACCTGAATCTCCGGCTCGCCCATAAACTCTTTTTGCAAAGCCGGAAGGCCAGGCGACAAAAGCACAGCCATCATCACAGGAAGGGCTGCGCAAAGAAAAGTGATAGTCAATGCCCGCTTTTGCATGAGTCCACGTGCCTTTGTTATTTACCCGTTGAGGGACTGCCGGTGGTCGCATCGGTGAAGACAACAAGATCGCCGGGACGCACAGGACTATCCAAAAGATATTCGCGCACACGCGCTGCCCGTCTGGTCTCCTGGCTCGTTACAAAACGAAGGAGAGCAATTTCTTTGAGAGTCTGACCCGTCACCCGCGAACTGTCGGGGTCGATAATAGGTGTTACGCGAAAGACAGAAGCACGCGTTCGTTTTTCGCCGGCTGGCACATCGACGAATATCCACGAGCCGCCCGTCACGTGAACGACCGAGGCTTCCATGGCTTCACTGCCGGGCAGAAAACGTCCGACGATATCGCCGAAGGCATCTTCTTGAACCCGTTTGTCCCGAAAGCCGATGCGGTAGTGAGGCAAAGCGCTTGGAATATCACCGAGCCGTTCATAATAGACGCCGAGGTTGTGATGGGCGAGAGCGTTTTTAGGATCTTTCGTTATGACATCATTCCACTTTTGAGCCGCCGTCTCCCATTCCTCTTTATTCGCCGCTTCAAATCCATCACGAACCGCTTGAGCCAACGCCGATGCAGAAGGATTATAATAAATGTGTCGAACCGTGGGCGTCGAGGGTGGACAGGCATAAAACCCGATATCGGTCAGAACGGAATCGCGAATCTGTTCTTCAAATCGCGCTTTGCTGACTCCGGAATCTTTGGTGAAGAGGCTGAGCGAAGCGATATTTTTGGCGACGCGATCCAAAATGATTTTGTTCGAAGGCTTGTGATAAAAACTCATGCGATACACCTGAGTGTAGCGGCTGGTTTTGACTAATGGACTGCGTTTACGCTTTTTCACCTCAGGGCCGATTTCAAGCCGGTCGGCAAAGCCAAGAGTGCCGAGTCGGGGAACCCCGAACGAAGGATACCAATCATAAGCCGCTTGATCAAAGAGAGCAAACGACTGAGACTTTTCACTGCTCTCGACGGTATCCAGATGCTCCATCCTAAATTTAAGCAGCCCGCCAAAGCCTTTGGCGTTCTTTTGCAAAAATTGATCGAAGACTTCGACTGTCGCTTCATTTTGCAGCGTCAGTGGCTTATCGATGATTTTCACATCGCTATAGAGCGGACATTTTTTGAGTGAGCTGACGATACGCTCTTGAACCTTGGGATCGATCTCACCATCGAGCACCACCGCCAGTCGGCCGATATCAGCACGATTGGGCAGGAGAACTTGGGTGAACTCCACAGCCTTCTCCTGCGAAGCACAGGACGCCGCGAAGAGTATCACCAAGGTGAGTAGGAATGAGATTTTGAGTGGCTTCATTCTCTGCATAGCTCCCGCTTTGCTTCACTGGGGTCTTGGTACGCAAAAGACCATTACAACCCAGTTTAGCAGATTTTCTCCATACTTGGGGCGGGAACCAGTGCAAAAAATCAGTCGGGACTTTAATGAACCGGCAAGGGCTCATCGAGGGGGCGTTTGGCGCGAATATATTCGGAAGCGAGGCGCGTCTTACTCCAGTAAGCCTTTGGCCCACCTTTTCGCTCCCATTCCTGCTGGAGGAAATTGCGCTCCTCTTTGGGTTTTTGCATAATCTCTTGGCACGTTTTTGAGCAACAGCCCTCAAATTCGGTTTCGCAAGTTGGGCATTGAAGAAAGAGGCGATTGCAGCCTTCGAAGCGGCAGTTGCGGTGAATATCCCACGCCCCTTCACACTGGTGACAGGTGGCGAGCACATCGTCAGTTATCGCCTCGGCTATCCTCTTATCGAAGACGAAGTTCTTGCCGCGATAGAGTGTCGGCAGACCTTCGTCGGCCACCTGCCGCGCATAATCGATGATACCGCCGTGCAGCTGATTCACATCGCGAAAGCCCTTGTACTTGAAGTAAGCACTCGCCTTCTCACAGCGGATGCCACCCGTGCAGTAGAGGAGCAGTTTTTTATCTTCCTGTCCCGACAGCGCTTCTATCATCTCGGGCAACGCTTCGCGAAACGTATTCGCTGAGGGCATTAGCGCGTTATCAAAACGTCCGACTTCGCATTCGTAGTGATTGCGTAAATCGACGACGATCGTATTGGGATCTTGCATAGCATCGTTGAATTCGCGAGCCGAGAGGTGACGACCGACCTCGGTCACATCAAAAGCGGAATCATTGAGACCGTCGGCGACGATCTTAGGTCTGACTTTGATGACGAGTTTCAAAAAGGCTTCATCCTTTTCTTCGCGAGCGATCTTAAAAGGAATTTCAGGAAAGCGGGCGAGTACGAGGTGTTGAAAGTCCTCATAGTTGTCTGAGGGCACGCTGAGCTGAGCATTTATCCCTTCCAGGGCGACATATATACGACCGAGAACACCTAGGGGCGCCCACTCCGCGCGGAGTTCGTTCATCAAAGTTTCGGGATTTTCAATTTTGAGATAGCGATAAAACGAAAGGGTCGTCCTAGCGGGAGTCATATAATCCTTTTGAATCAAACACTTAGAATCGGAGGTCCAATCTCCGCTTAAGGATTGATACATGAGCAGGGCGGATTTTAGCGGGGGTTTTCGAGGCTTGCAAGGAATTTGACAGGGGGATTTTGGAAGAGGTGGGAGAAAATACTTCGTAGTCTGAGCTACCAATGTTATTCGTTTAAGTCTGGGTTGCTTTATATGGTGCGTTTTCCCTCGGGATAGCGCTTCGCTGGT
>JAZKGL010000053.1:1939-10207 GCA_040385935.1 Bdellovibrionota bacterium | reverse complement strand
ACTTTATTTACGGCCGATATTTCGCCGTTTTTGAGTTGACCATTTCGTGCTTTTGCCCGGTATAGATACTTCGCCATGATTTACAACTCCCTGTTAGCGACGACCAGTGGGTCCATTGCCGCGAGCTTTGCTATCGATAAACATTTCTTGCAGCTCGTCTGGATTTGGACTCTTCGATATGGCGAGTTCGCGGGCAATGACGCGGCGATTCACAAGCGAGTAGAGCGCCTGGTTCATCGTCTGCATGCCTGTTCCCTGCTGGCCGGTCTGCATCGCAGAATAGATCTGCTGCACTTTGCCTTCTTGAATCAGAGCGCGAACCGCAGGATTCATAATAAGAATTTCCATAGCCATCACTCGCCCACCTTCGATGCGAGGCATGAGTGTTTGAGAGAGAACCGCTTCTAGACTCATCGCGAGCTGAGTTCGAATCTGTGCCTGCTGATGCGGAGGAAAGGAATCGACAATACGGTTCATACTGGAGACAGCACCGTTGGTGTGAAGAGTTCCAAAGACTAAGTGACCCGTTTCCGCAATGGTCAAGGCTGCAGAAATCGTTTCTGGATCGCGCATCTCACCGATCAGAATCACATCGGGATCCTGACGAAGAACACTCTTTAGAGCCGCTGCAAAACCAGTGGTGTCATCACCAAGCTCACGTTGATTTACAATACAGTTTTTGTGCTGGTGAACATATTCGATCGGATCTTCGATCGTCACGATGTGATCATAACGCGATTCATTGATATGGTTAATCATAGCGGCGAGTGTGGTGGATTTACCAGAGCCGGTAGGGCCGGTCACCAGAACTAGACCGCGCGGAAGAGCGGAAAGCTTCTTTAAAATAGGCGGAGCGCCGAGTTCGTCGAGAGTTAAAACACGGTGGGAGACGACGCGAAAGACTCCCGAAACATGACCCTGTTGAAAAAAGATGTTGGCACGAAAACGGGCGATCTGCGGAATCGAGAACGATAGATCAAGCTCTTTTTTCTGCTCAAAATGTTTCTTCTGCGCTTCGGTCAGAACGCTATAACAAAGATCGAGAGTTTTCTGAGGAACCATCGCCGGCAGATTCAAAGGTATGACCTGACCATCCACACGAATACGTGGGGGTGATCCGGCTGTTATATGAAGGTCACTCCCGCCTTGCTGCACCAAGGCTTTGAGGAGTTGTGGCATCGAGTAATCCATAGCTTAAGCCGCCGCAGTTGGGTTGAGGGATTCTTCGTCAGAGGCTGTATTCGCGACAACTTCAAGAGCATCGGTTTCACCGCGAAGCATTTTGATCAAGGCGTTCTGCCGCAAAGTTCGCATGCCGTTATTCATGGCGATTCTTTTCAAGGTCATGGCCGGAGCACCTTTCATGATGGCTTCACGAAGGTCATCGTTGATCACCATCACCTCATGGATCGCTGTTCGGCCCTTGTAACCTGATTTAAAGCAGTATTCGCATCCTCGGCCTTTATAGGCTGTAGAGCGTGCTGCGACTTCTGGTGGAACGCCGAGGGAGACAAGATATTCCGGTTTCAAAGTGGGGTCCGGCTCACGACATTTCACGCATATGCGCCTTGCGAGACGCTGAGCGACGACGCATTGAAGTGCCGAAATCAAGTTAAACGATTCGAGGCCCATGTTGATCAGACGAACCACGGTATCGGCGGCACTGTTGGTGTGGAGCGTGGACAAAACCATGTGACCGGTAAGAGCGGCTTTGATAGCGATTTCTCCCGTCTCCCGATCTCGAATCTCACCGACCATGATGATATCAGGATCCTGACGAAGGAAGGCTTTGAGAGCATCCGCAAAGGTCAGTCCAACCTCAGGTCGCACGTGAACCTGGTTGACGCCTTCAAGCGTAAATTCCACCGGATCTTCGGCGGTCATGATGTTGTCGGATACCTGATTCAGTTCTGCCAGAGCCGAATAAAGAGTCGTCGTTTTACCCGAACCGGTCGGACCGGTGACCAGTACCATTCCATAAGGCTTATGAATTGAGTCTTTAAATTTATCCAGATCGGCCTGCTCGAAACCCAGTTTGGTCATGTCGACCTGCAGACTCGATTTATCCAAGATACGAAGTACGATCTTCTCACCATGAACGGTCGGAAGCGTGTTGATACGAAAGTCGATCGGCTTACCGGCAATGATCGCATTGATGTTACCATCCTGCGCCATACGTTTCTCTTCGATCTTAAGACCGGCCATAACCTTGAAACGAGAGGAAACCGCCGCTTTCATAATCGCCGGAGGACGAGCGATTTCGATGAGCGAGCCGTCGATGCGAAGCCTGATTCGCATGTAGCTCTCATAGGGCTCAACATGAATATCGGAAGCGCCCATACTCAAACACGCCTGCATCACTGTATCGATCAAAGCGGGTGCATCATCACCACTTTGCGAAGCGTCATCGATGACTACGCGATGTTCGATCGTCTTCTTCTGCGTTTGAACCGACGTCGTGCGGGAGAACTTGTTTACATCGATGCTTTGCGACTGCGGATAGTAGCGCGTGAGGGCGCTGGTGATTTTATCTTCGGCGGAGAGTACGGTTTTGAGCAAAAACCCTGTTTTGAGCTGAAGGAGGTTGACCGTGTTCAAATCATGAGGGTTCTCGACGGCGACGATGATGTTGTTGCCCACGCGATCAATCGGAATCGCACGGGCTTGTCTCGCCAGTGCTTCGGGAATGAGTTTGATAATTTCAGCCGGAATATCCATCGCGTCGAGGTCAGCGATTCGCACATGGAAAGAGTGAGCCCAAGCAGCCAGGAGCTTTGATGGATCGCCATGCTTCAAACGAATCAGAGCATGAACGAGAAGGATACCCTTCCCGCGCGATATTTGCTCGGCTTCCTGCATCGCCTTAGGATCAACCTTTAGCTGATTGATGGCTATCTCTTGAAATTGCTTTAGCATACAGCTCCTACCCACTTACTAAAGTTGGTCATGGGAGCTATCGGAAATTATGGAGATTTCTTAAAGAGGAACGACGGGCATGGGATTTTCTAAATACACAAGTTTCGGATCAACGTGCTTTAATCTTGTGTGCTTAAGCTGAGTCTTGGCGAGGCCACGCAGGAGTTGGTCTTTGCCGAACTTTTGAGCTTTACGCTCTTGTTTTAAAAGGTTTGCAATAATTTTGTGCGAACGGGCGGGGTGAAAGATCAATCCCCGGCTCAAGACGGTTTGAGCGGCCTGATGCAAAAGAAAGCCTTGGAATACATCGTTCTTTTCGATGCCTTCGAAAACTTGTCCAATCTGTTTATCAACGCGGATCTTTTTCTCAGACAAAAGATCTTTCAAAAACAAATGATCGCTTTTGATCTTGGTGATCTTAAAGAGCGAATGAGTAAATCCATCGACCGGCGTCGTCGAACCTTCGGCGGTTTCCAAATATTCTAGGAACGGCGTCGCACGAACCGTTGGGCTCAGCCCGCGTTCGAAAATAAAGTGGTTGAGGAAGTAATAGATCCGCTGATGATAGTTGTCATCCTCTGCGAAAATCTTTCCGCAGTTGAGAAAAAACTGTTCTTTGGCCGCAGCGATCGCCTCAGTCCCATGACGTGAAACGTAAGCCTGCAGAAGATTCTCGATAAAACGGTCGGTCTCGGTCTGCTCAACGCCGCCCACGAAAACGTCGATCGCAACCAATCCGGTTTCGATAAAATTTCTCTGTGGTTTGACAGCGGGCTCGGCAGCCGCTCGAGGAACCTTTACGTTCTCACTAAGCACCATTCGAAAACCTTCTCTCCGAATATAGGGAAATGGAATGCAACAGGAACCCAAACAGCTGTAGCGGTAGAACCAGAGCTTGGGCCGCACACGCCTGATATGGGTTTAACCACCGGCTGTGAACGAGTGTCTTGAGCACCTATGACGATATCATCTAGCGGAATGTAAACTCCATAAGATAAATAGTGCGCTTGGATTTGCCTTTGACGTTCAATACTTTCTTCAAGATTTTTAGGAGGGTCCCAAATTTCTGAATTTTTGAGCAAAGCAAAGCTCGCACGCAAAGGTGCAGCCGCGTCCTTTCCGCTCACAGCCAAAGCCATGAGCCACGACGAAAGGATTGCGATGGTGAATCGCACGGAAGCCCAGGTCTTGCTTCTGGGTGAATTTGACATATCTTTCCCGTGGCTGTGAAGGTTTATTTTACCAAAGCTCGGGCGATTCAGTCATGGATCATTTCTCAAGATTTCGCTTTCGATCTCTGATCCCAAAGAACTTCATCGACATTCAGTTCGTGGCTTATCGCGCGGCTGATGACAAAGAACCAATCGGAGAGTCGGTTCAGATAGATTTGTGTTTCGAGGCGAACGCTCTCGTCGGCTTGACGAAGACGCACAACCTCGCGCTCGGCTCTTCGGCACACGGTGCGCGCTATGTGAGCTGAGGAATTGCAGAGATGACCGCCGGGGAGGATGAAGTTTTTGAGCGGTTTGAGCGATTCGTTGTAGTGATCCATTTCCTCTTCAAGCACCGAGATCTCGGCATTGGTCACAACTTTCTGCCGCTCGAGATTCAATTTCTCGGTCGGTGTCGCAAGCTCGGCGCCGAGATCAAAGAGTTCGTTTTGAATCCGGGTGAGGCTTGCCGCTATCGCGTGATCGGCCAAAGCCGAATCGAGTCGAACATAATCCCGAAGGAGGCCAACAAACGAATTGAGTTCATCGACCGTTCCATACGCTTCGATGCGTTGATCGGTTTTTAAAACGCGCTCGCCTGAGGCCAGCATCGTTTTTCCCTGATCGCCTGTCTTCGTATATATCTTCGTTAAACGCATCTTTGGACATTCCCCCTATCTGAACGTAAGTCGAGGGAGAGTATTACAAGCGTTGACCGGATTGAAAAGGAAGAAGAAGGAATGAAATAGAAGGCGAGTGTAAGAGCGTGCCAGCCTGCCTATCAACGAGGATAAACGCAGGCTAAGCACAACCGAGGAAGAAGCGGCTAGAGGCTAAATCGTCTCAATCTTCGTCATTATAAACTTTTAGGCCATCAGCTCCGCCGTACTCACGGTTGACCTGATCACGCATTTTATCCGACGGGTGGAAGGTCACTACGCGACGCGCAGAGATCTCGATCTTCTCGCCCGTATGCGGGTTGCGACCGGGACGCGAACGTTTCTCTTTCACAGTCCACTTGCCGAAGCCGGAGATTTTAACGTCTTTACCGTCTTCCAAACGAAGCTTCACTTCCTCGAGAATAATCTCAAGAATTTCCTTCGCTTCTTTAACGGGGAATCCAACTTTGTCGCGGATCATTTCTACCAAGATGTCCTTGGTTAAAGTAGCCATTACGGCACCTCCAAACAGCTCGATGCTTAACATCGCCTCGATGAGTTCTTCCAGTAGTCAATCTTAACAGCCTTCACAAACTTCGGGAAGTCATTGATACCAAAAATTTTTTTGGGGCATCACTGGGATAGGGCCTCGCCGACTTGAGCATTCCTTGGGCCAAGATTTGGCAAAAGCCTTTAACCAGCCTCCAGACCTTCCTTATATTGACTTAACCATGATGGGTATTAGAATGCTGTTGTTGGAAAAATTTGGACTAATACATCGTTTTTGGGGAGTTGCCCAATGATTGAAGTCGTTGGCTTGAAGAAGACTTTTGGGAATACAGTCGCCCTGAGTGACATCACTTTTTCCGTAGCGAAAGGGCAGATCGTTGGATTTCTGGGAGCGAACGGAGCCGGTAAAACAACGACGATGGACATACTCACCGGGTGCATAGGGGCTGATTCTGGAACTGCAAAAGTAGCAGGTTTTGAAATCTCTGAGAGCCCGATTGAGGTCAAACGTAAGATCGGTTATCTGCCGGATGAGCCGCCCTTGCATAAAGAAATGCAGGTGATCGAGTATTTGAGTTACGCCGGAAAGCTTCATGGCCTGCGCGGCGATAAACTGAATGTCAGAGTCGCCGACCTCATCGAACGTCTCGAGCTTGGCGTCAATCGCAAGCGTCTAATCGGTCACCTCTCGAAGGGTTTCAAACAGCGCGTCGGCCTTGCTCAGGCGCTGATTCACGATCCCGAGGTTCTCATCCTAGATGAGCCCACCGAAGGTCTCGATCCGCACCAGATTCATCAGATTCGCGAGATGATTCGAGGTCTCAAAGGTCATCACACCATACTCTTTTCCTCGCATATCTTATCCGAAGTGGAATCGGTTTGTGACCGTCTTGTCATTGTCGATAAGGGGCGGGTGGTCGAACAAGGCACGCATCAAGAGCTGGCGCACAGGCTAGACGGTGGGCGTGAGTATCAGGTTCGCGTTCGTCAGGGCGCACGCGCCCTGGCTTCAAATCTTGAGACAGACTTCGTCGGACTCAGCGCAATCCGTGCGGATGAAGCCGAGCAGACGGTGCGGTTTGTCACGAAAGATGGCGATGAAATACTCGATCAGGTGGCTCGCTGCGTTCTCGATAAAGGGTATGGCCTAAGAGAACTCGCCGGCAAATCGAAAAAGCTCGAGGACGTTTTCTTTCAGCTTACGCGCTAAGACTTTCCATCACTTTATTATGGAGCAGGACCACCATGGGTGCGATCTCGACTATAGCCAACCGCGATATGAAATCGTTTTTCCTATCGATGAAAGGTTCGGTGACGTTTTGTTTTCTACTTTTGCTTATGGGTATCTTCTTTCGATCGTTTGCTGCCACTTTTATCGATATTCAGGCGCAAACAGCACAAATGGGCGGCGAGTCGCCTAAGCTCGCTCAGCTTATGACAGCGATTTTTCAAAATCTTCAGTTCATACTTCTCTTTATAATTCCCGCTATCACGATGTCGACGTTTGCCGAAGAGCGCAAAACTCAAGTTGATCGACTTTTGCAAACAGCTCCCGTCTCTAACGTTCAAATCGTGTTTGGCAAATTCATTGCGGCCGCGGGCGTGCTGGGCATCGTCCTGGCGACGTCGGCTGTTTATCCTTTGTTTTTGTTTAAGTATGGCAATCCCGAAGTCGGGCCGATTTTAACTTCGTATCTGGGAATCTTTTTGCTCATGTGCGCGCAGGTCGCCTTCGGACTGTGGATCTCTTCGATGGTCGAACATCAGTTCCTCGCCTACATTTTCACCTCGTTTGGACTCTTTCTCCTCTTGATCCTTGCCTGGGTAGCTCCCAATATTACAGGCAGCGGAGCGTCTGAGGAGTTTGTGAAATATCTGGCCGCCACGCCTCACCTGGATAATTTCTTTTCTGGGCTGATCACCGTCGCTGATCTTGGATATTTCATCGCCTTTATCGGAATCTTTCTCTTTTTCACAAACGTGGCCGTTGACGCCAAACGCTGGAGTTAATCAACTATGAGAAGCGGAATTTTCTTTCTGCCGTTTTTGAGTTTCTTCTCGGCGATCCTTGCGCTGGTGACCAGCGGAGTTTATCAGGCCGTTCCCTGGATCGGTTACGGACTTTGGCTTGTCGCCGCTATCACAGCCGTCGCCTGGGTTGTTCTCGATGCGGAACGCATCGGCCGCATGTTTAAAAACAAAAGTGCGAAACACGGCATGAGCCAGGGCGTGAGTGTCATACTCGCTATATTCTTGGCCCTCGGCATCGGTTTTGTCACCAAACGTGATCGTTTCAATAAGTCCTTTGATGTAACCAAAGGCGGGACGAACACTTTGTCGGTGGAATCACAAAAGCTTGTCGATCAGCTCAAAGAGAATGCGAAGGAAATTAAGGTTCTTGGATTCTTTCAAGATGAGATGAAAAAAGCGCAGTTTCAAAAGCTTCTTGCCCTGTATCAAAGCGCTGGGGCGCCTTTTGCTGTGGAATATGTCGACCCGCAAACCGACCCCACTCGGGCGATGGCTGAAGCGATCACTGTCCCGGATACCGTTCTTTTCAAGCTTGATAAACAAGAATCTCGACTTACGACTTTCAACGAAGAAAAGTTCAGTAACGCCCTAGTAAGGGTCATGAAGAACAAGGATCACATCGTCTACTTTCTTTCGGGTCACGGCGAGCCTGACATCGCCAGCCAGGAAGCGATCGGTTTGAGCCTTGCTAAAGCGGAGCTTGAGTCTGAGCGTTTTGTCGTGAAACAGGTCAAGCTCAGTGAGCTTGGCAAATATCCAGAGGATGCGGATCTGATGATCATCGCAGGCCCTAAGTATGATCTCTTGCCCCAGGAAAAGATCATGCTCGAGGAGGCGATGAAAAATGCCAAGCCTTTGATGATACTCGTCGATGCTCTTCACGATCTTCCGAATCTCAAAAGTCTATCGGCCGACGCAGGGATTGCTTTCAATGACGATCT
>JAZKGL010000053.1:0-1839 GCA_040385935.1 Bdellovibrionota bacterium | reverse complement strand
AAAAATGTGAGAACCGAGGCCGACCTTCGCGGCGGCGTTCAAGCTGAACAGATCGAACAGGGAATCTTCGATGTGTTCGCCGTGGCTTCGGGTCAAGTCGGAGGCGATAAAGTTGCCTCGGCCGATAGCAAAGCGGTCTCGGATGTTCCAGGTGAAGCCAACAAGGCCAAAGAGCTTCGAGTCTTCGTCGGTGGAACCGCGCAGCTTGTGACCAACCTCGGCGCGCAGCGCGGTGAGAACCTCGATCTCTTTGTGAACGCCGTGAACTATCTGCTTCAGGACGAAGATTTCCTCTCGATTCGGGCCAAGGAAAGCGATCCTTCGCGACTTGATTTGACGACCTCCTCGAGTCAATTTCTTTTGCTCTTTTTAGCCTTTATCTATCCCCTACTCTTCTTCGGTGCAGGAACCTACACCTGGGCGCAGAGGAGACGCGCATGAATCTCAAGCGTTATGCGACACCCATCGTCCTCGCGGTGGTGCTCCTCGGGCTAGGTGGCCTCGCTTACTGGGATGAAAAGAAGACGGCCAAAGATAAAGTCGTCGAAGAAGCCAAGGGCAAACTCTTCGATTTTAATCCAGCGGAAATCGTGTCACTCGATGTTACGAACGCCACCGCTGAGCCAAAATCATGGACTCTGACAAAAGATGTCGAGCAAAAAAGCTGGATGGTTTCCGCCCCTATCTCCTACAAGGCGGATGGTGAAGGTATAGATCGCTTACTCAAAATCATTCTGGATGCCAAGTCCGAGCGCGCCTTTGATTTGGGCGATCGTAAGTCTGCAAGTTTTGGGTTTGAGCCTGCGCAAATTTCTTACCATCTCAAAGATTCCAAGGGCAAAACCTGGACCTTTGAGATTGGTGGCAAAAGCCCTACGGGTTACAGCAGCTATGCAAAGGTCTCGGGCGATACGAAGATTCACCTCGTAAACCAATACCTATTCACAGCGACCAACAAGACACTCACTGATTTTAGAGACAAGACTTTGTCGATTCCTCCTGTGGCTGAGATTAAACAGGTGGAAGTTCTCTATGCAGGAGACAAGCCCGTGACTCTCGTGCGCCGTGAGAAGGACTGGGCGATGACCGCTCCCTATGCCGCCAAGGGCGATGCGCTAGACATCAATAAATGGCTTTCAAGCTGGGATAATCTTCGCGTAGCCGATTTTATTGATGCGCCTGGCCCCGATCTTCGTAAGGCTTTGACCGTTCTCGGAAAAGGCACCAAAGAGATCGTCAGAATTCAAATGACAACAGACAAGACGAAAAAAGATCTCACGATTGTTGAAAACAACGAGAAGATGTACGCGCAGCTCAGCCCGGATGGTTTTGTCGAACTCGACAAACCATCCATTTTATCCCTTCGAAAGAGTCCAACGGAATTTGAAGATCGATCGGTCTTTAAATTTGTCTCGGCCGATGTCAATGAGGTGACAATCGATGGCGCTCAGTATAGGCGTGTGAAAGAGGAGTGGGTGTCGGGGAATAAGCCCATGCCTTTTATCCAAGGTATGTTAGTGAGTCTTGAATTTGTAAAAGCGGACTCCAAGCTTTCGGCTAAGGAAGCGGAGCCGTTCATCAAAGGTCCTGCTCTTCATAAGGTGGATATAAAAGAGAAAAATACAGCCGTAGAGTTCTCTCTGTGGAAAAAATCCGATGAGGAAGGAATGCTCGTCCTCAGAACGGGTGACTCATATTATCGGGTGAACAATGAGTTCCTCGATATTCTAAAACCTAAAGCGGGAACAACCACTCCGACCTTAGGCGGTGGCGATATCAAGGTTGAAAAATCCTGAGGAATCACTTCGATTTCAACGTCTTTCGTTTAAGTCTGGGGGG
>JAZKGL010000052.1:0-1171 GCA_040385935.1 Bdellovibrionota bacterium | reverse complement strand
AATGGAGCGTTTGAAATAAATCAAACGCTCTTATTTTCAAATCGACCATCAATCCCACAGAATTCATCAAAACACGCGAGCAAAATCAAACCGTTTCTTCCGACCATTACACCTAGTAATAAAAATCTTTCAATCTCCCCAAACCCCAAACCGATACATTCTTACGCCCACAGTAAGGATAACTATGAAAATACTCGTCTTGCTTTCAGCTTTCAGCCTCATAACGCTAATAACCTCATGCAAAAACTCAGCGGCAGACAGCGAAGTCAAGATTATCAACGGCAAGATCGTCGAAGAAAGCGATCCCTCACCGGTTAAGAAATCCCTCGTAATCCTCAATAACCCGGTAACCGGCTTTCTATGCACAGGAACCATCGTAGCCCCCGACCTCGTCCTTACAGCGGCTCATTGCAAGGACTCCATCGACGATGGCTCCGTGGCCTCAAACTCTGCGAACTTTATCAATCCCGAGGGCGGTCTCAAGTTTAGCTTCGTCAGTGACCGCAGGATCAACTCAGACTATCAAAAAACCGGCCTCCCACAAGACGATTACGCACTCGTAAAAATCGATCCGCTACCAGCGGGCACCTTCACAGTCATGAAGATAGGCGCCGCTTTGCCTAACGTCGGTGACGCCGTAATTCACGCAGGCTACGGAAAAAGCACCGATGCTGACGAAAGCACCCAAATTCTTCGAACCAGCAAATCCAAAGTCTCCGGCATCACACCAGAGAAGGTCATCACGATGCAAGTCGAGGGCAATGGCGACGGCCAAGTGTGTCTGGGGGATTCAGGCGGACCGGCATTCATCGTGCGTAATGGGGAATACAGAACCTTTGGTATCCTGTCGTTTACGGGCGTCGATCCTAACGCCAGAACTCATTGCCGAGGCGGCAACAGCGGCTTCTCATCACCCTTCGTAGCTTTGCCTCTCCTCAAAAAATGGGCCAAAGAGATGACCGGCCGCGATGTGGATTTTGTCGGCGCGCCACCGCCCGCAACAAAACCCGATCCTAAGGACCCGCCAAAGTCGAACGGAACTTGGACCGATAAGTACTCGAAAAAAACTTACCCTTACTGTGCTTCGGCAAACAGCTCGACAGGCGGCGGCTGGGATCAAGGCCTCCAAAGGTCAAACGAAATGGGGCTGGGAAGGCGAGTGCACCTGCCG
>JAZKGL010000051.1:0-2558 GCA_040385935.1 Bdellovibrionota bacterium | reverse complement strand
AAGTAGCGGGGGCAGGATTTGAACCTGCGGCCTTCGGGTTATGAGCCCGACGAGATACCAAGCTTCTCCACCCCGCGGTAAGATCAGTGTTATATGCCCCAGCCCTCATGATGTCAACGTCTGGATACAATTCTTTTCAACCAACTCAAACTTTCCGGTTATACAAAACATCCGAAAGCCGATTCAGCCTTTCAATCAGCGAATAAAACGCATCCGACTCACGAGCGCGAATGGGAGCGGGCTGCTTCCCGGCCAAGATATCGTCCAAAAAGGCATACACAGGCCTAAGATTCGGCGCCCGCTTCTCATTGGGCTGAATCGAAACCAAATGATTCAGCTTCTCTGCCAACTCTTTAAGCTGATCGGACTCCCTCAAAGCCAACGGCGTAACAACGGCGCCCTCCAAATACTCATCCAAAAACCGATGAATCGACACGAGCGGCCCGTAGATCTGATGCGTATACCGCACAGCTACGAGGATCGAGATAATCACAAACAACAGAATGAGCAAAGCCCCCACGACCACGGGGGCCTGGAACTTCAACAAGATCTCAGAGGACTGATCGGAGGAGAGTTTGAAATAAACGGCGAGCGTCTGGTAAATATCATAGATGTAGTAACCAAAGATGCCGAACATCAAGCCGGCAAACACCAGATTCAAAACGAGGAACAGCAAGCCAAGCTTCACTTGCCGATAGGGTTCAACAAACCAGGATTTAAATCCACGACGGCGGCCAGTTGGTTTCATGTGATGTCCTCGGGCTTTTTGCCTTATTCTAGCATGAAGCCCAAGTGATCAAACAAGAAATTATTCAGCGTCGGTAGCCGAAAGGCTCTGACGGAAGATCGCAGCCGTCGCTAGAACAGCGGTTGTCGCCCGTAAAATATTCGACCGAATAGCAAGCCGCTCAAACCCCGCCTCAGAAAACTTCGCTAGCTCACCCGCTGACCACCCCCCCTCACTGCCGACCACAGACAGCACCGGACCCGGGGCCGAGTCACGCGTCAAAGGCAAAACCTCGCCCGAAGGATCGAGCAAAAACCGACTAGCATACCCACGTGACGACACCAAAAACTCATCAAGGCTCTTCGCAATCACAAGCTCAGGAAACCAAGAGGTCTTCGCCTGCTTACTCGCCGCAACGATCTGCCTTTGCCAACGATCGAGCAGTTTATCGCCCAGCCGCGACTTATCCATTCCCAAAAACGGCACCAAAATAAGCCGATGGACCCCCAGCTCAACGAGCCCAGGCAAAACCTCGTCGATCCCTTGAGGCTTCAAAACCCCAAGGCCGATCGTCAGCTCATCCGCAGGCAAACACTTCGGCGTAAACAACTCACTCTCAACCGCAAAATCACCCTTGGACTTTTGTAGCCCTTCTAAAACCACCGAACAAACCCAGCCTTCACCATCCGCGATCTCAATCCTGTCTCCGACAGACAAGCGTAGCACCTTTAGAATATGGTGCCACTCATCGTCGAACAAATCCCACGAACCTTCGGCTAGGCGTCTACCGTGAAATCGAAATAGATGCTTCATAGGGGCTTTCTATAAACCTGAGCGGCCCAATCATCACGCGTCGCTTCCGATTCCAAAGACAGACCCACGCGGCGACTAAACTCTTCCATCTCACGCGCCTCTTCTTCCAAAAGTCCCGAAAGAATCAATAGACCACCCGGCTGAACCTGTGCCGCAAGATCCCCAATGATCTGCTTTAGAACAAAGAAAATAATATTGGCGACAACCATATCAAACGGCGCCTGACTTTCAGGAATACTTCCTTGGATCAATTCCATTTCACAATCATTCTCACGAATGTTGTCACGCGAGGCGATGATGGCATCCGAATCGATATCGGTTCCCATCACATACTTATACCCAAGCTTTTTCGCAGCGATCGCTAGAATTCCTGTACCCGTTCCTACATCGAGGAACCGATCAAGACTCGTCGCCTTATCAAAGTAGGTTTCAATCGCTTCCATGCACAAGACGGTCGTCGCATGCTGTCCTGTTCCAAAGGCCATGCCCGGCTCAATCACGATAGGAATCAAACCCGCTGGAATCTCATCTTGAATCCAAGGCGGATAAAGGTAGAAACGCGCCGACCGAATCGGCTTAAAGCTTTCTTTCCAGCCTTCCATCCAACTCTCAGTCGTAAGCGAAGTGATATCGGTATCCACCGACTCGGAGAATTGCGCATCGATTTGCAGCTTCAGTTTCTCCAAATGCTGCAGATCATATTTATAAACAAATAGAGGCTGTAGACCGCCGCCAAGATCTGAGTACTGCTCATCCGCTGTCACTTCATAGCTTGGATCTTCGAAAAGATTATCGAGAGCACCTTCGACAAACGTCTCTTCGCCAATGCCGATCAACCAATTTTTAAAATCGTCTTTGAATTGCAAAATGTGAGGTAGGGAAGGATCTTTGAATGCAATCGTAAGCTGATGGGTCTCGGTAGGATGCATGAGCGACTCCTGGTTTTGAAGCCGCTCTTATAGCACATTGACCTAAGATCTCAAGATTTATGGACGGATAGCGCCAAACTTCCAAGGGG
>JAZKGL010000050.1:0-2412 GCA_040385935.1 Bdellovibrionota bacterium | reverse complement strand
CAAAGGCAAAAGATCGCAAACCATGGCCTAGTCATGGAGTATCGCCTCAAAGGAATCAATTTTGAATTGTGGAATCTGTATTAAAAGTCTAGCAGATCGCGCCGCCTTTGGCCATGAGGCGGATCCCTTCGAGAGTAAGGGCTTCGCGATAATCGCCTGCAATGAAGCGATTCAGTATCTGGCCGTCTCCGCCGGTAAACACCAGCCTAGAATTCTCAGGCATTTGCCGCTTGAGATAATCGATTAGGGCGACCGTTTCGTGAATGATGCCACTGAGCATCGCGTCTTTGGTGTCATGGCCGAAGAGAGAAAGATTATCGAGTCGTTCTTCATAGATCTTAAGAAGAGGCAGGCGATCGGTGCGCAGATGAAGAGAGTTAAGCTTGGTTTGCAATCCGGGCAGGATGTGGCCGCCGAGATATTCCCCCTTGGCCGTGAGGGCTTCGATCGTGATGCAGGTGCCGGCGCTGACCACAAGGACGCCATCGCTGGGGAACTGATCTTTCGCCGCCTCGGATAAGGCTACCCGATCGATTCCGAGTTGAGCAAAATTGTAGGCACCGTAATCCACGCGAATCGAACGCTTCGGCACCGGCACCAAGGTCAACTGATGGGTTTTTAAAGCCTCGGAGAGCTTTTCCCAAGGCCGGCTCGCAACGGTGATGCCATGCACGATCCAAGGCTTTGGATAGGTCCGGCTTTCAAAAAATTCGGCGAGGCTTTGGGTTAGGCTTTCATCCCGTAAATCGAGCCTTAAGATTTCAAAGTCACAGTTTGAAGCGTCGGGAAAATAACCGACTTTGACAAGAGAGTTGCCAATGTCGGCTACGATCATTGGATTTTTCTGCTGATAGACCCAGCGAAAGCCGTGGCTCACGGAGTTGAGGGTTTTAAGCTCTTTGCTTTTGAGGTCGATGAGCTGCATCGCGCCCTCATCGGTCACATCATAGAGAGAGTGCACGGATTGCCCGTCATCAAAGAGCTGGCCGCTCTCCAGACCAAAGTATCTATAATCGTCTCGCCAAGTTTTCTTGAGAGATTGAGTGCTAAGAAATTCGGCGAGGCTGCGGGCAAGATCGAAAGCGTCTTCTGAAACCGGGCGCTTCAAAATGCCTTCAAGAGCCACGCTTTCCTGCTCGCTGACATCAGGGGCGTCGTGCAGGTTGATGCCAATGCCGATGATGAGTGGCCCAAGGTCTCGGCCGTGCATACGGCCTTCGCAAAGTATACCGCCGAGTTTTCGACCCGCGAATAGTAGATCATTCGGCCACTTGATCGTTATGCGAACCGACCAAGTTTTTTGTATCCACAGAGCGGTCTGCGAGGCGACCCAGAGCGGCAGACAACCAGGGTTTTTAGGATCGGGATGATGGCTGGGGGGCAGAACCAAGGTGAGATAAAGCCCGCCTTTGGGACTTTCCCAACTGCGGCCCGAGCGTCCTCGGCCTTGGGTTTGTGATTTGGCGATGACAGCAAAAGGCACGGCTTCGTTTGCATCGAGCAGACGAGCCGCATGAGTCGAGGTGGAGTCTAGGCTGTCAAACGCGAGTATATTCATAGGTCAAAGAGAAGAGAAAGATCCGACCAGCGTGCGGCTGTAATAACCGAACTTGTGGAAATAAAGTTCACTCCCGTCTCGGCTATCGCTCGTACATTGTTCAAACGGACATTTCCTGAGGCTTCGACGATCGCGCGCCCGTTGACGACGGCCATCGCCTCGCGCATCGCTTCGACGCTCATATTATCGAACATAATAATATCGGCGCCGGCGTTGATCGCTTCTTTCACCTCGTCGAGATTGGTCGTCTCGACTTCAATTTTGAGCATCGGAGGCAGGCCATCGCGAAGACGGCTAACGGCCTGAGTGATTCCGCCAGCGGCACGGATATGATTTTCTTTGACGAGTGCACCATCGCATAAACCAAATCGATGGTTGCGCGCGCCGCCGAGTACTGTCGCGGACTTTTCGAGTATGCGAAGGCCAGGTGTGGTTTTGCGCGTATCGAGCAGCTGAGTCTTGGTGCCTTCGAGAGCTTTCACGAACTCGCGCGTGATCGAGGCGATACCGCACATGCGTCCCATCAAATTCAGGGCGACGCGTTCGGCTTTTAGTATCGACTGCGCACTGCCGCTGATAGATAACAAAAGCGTGCGATCCTTAACCCATTGACCGTTCTGCGCTTTGATTTCCACATGGAGATTGGGATCGACCTTTTTGAAAACGGCGGCCGCGATATCCAGACCGGCCACGACGCAGTCCTCTTTACAGATGATGCGAGCCTTCGCTTGACGACCTTTTTCCACACAAAGATCGGTCGTCCAATCGCCGTAACCCCAATCCTCCTCAAGCGCGCGCTCGATGATGGGCTGGATCTGGATGGAATGAAGTTCTTGCATAATCTACCTCTCCCT
>JAZKGL010000049.1:0-3322 GCA_040385935.1 Bdellovibrionota bacterium | reverse complement strand
CAAGCCGATCTATCAACCTTTGACGGGACAACGGTTAAGAACGTCTCACGAATTATGGGTGCAACAGGAACCGCACCGAATTCAGGTTTTATCGTGGACTGCTGCTCAAGATGGATAGGCGCGTTTACCTATCTGCCAGCCGACGGAATTGCGGCTAACCAGCATGCTGTGCAAATCGCAACCGTGGATTCAAGCAAGCCTTCACCGCTCGGTCTTCAGTCGTATTTCGGGAGCCACTATACAAGCTTTAAATTCTATCCTCGTAATCTACTCAAAGTGACAAACAATGTGGTCAATCGTTATGTGACGACGAATAACGACATGCGAAACTTCCGTTTGGTGAGATTTGGAACGGATGATGTTCTCTTTTACTGCGGAACGGACGGCACCCTGCGTAGACGCAATCTGACGACACCGACTTCGCCCGTTGAGAAAACCGTAAGCCTCAATGTTCCTAACGCCAAATGCTGGGAAGGAACTTTGATCAGCTACCAGCGCGACAGCTCCAACTATCTCATGCTCACCTTTTTGCAAAATGGTCTCACAGGTATCCTAGAACTTGCGATTGATCCTTGAGCCTTAGTGTCTAATTACCTGATAAAAAGAAGAATAGCGGTAGTGTAAACACTACCGCCATTATCAAGGAAATTGCTCCTCACCTCATTCGAGGAAGGTTCAAGTCGTAGAAGGGGAAAAGAGCTGCCAATCGATCTTCTAAAAACTGACGATGAACGCCACTAAACCCAGATCCGATCAGCGATGGGCCAGTATCACCGGCCTTATAAGAAAACCTTGCCTTAGGCCTGCTCCAGCGTCAAGCCTTCGCACGAAAATACTTCGATCACCTTGATACACTAGGACTGGCACTCAGGTCACTTGCTTTGGCCGATCGTTCATATCACAGTGAACAAGAACGTCAATAATATCTGCACTTATATTGGACTCAACCGGCCTGTTCGAACTCGCCGGGAGTGCCTAAACCGTGAAAGGCATCGAGCGCCCAGGTCTTAGATTCATGAAAATCAACGACGGGTTTCGGGTAGGTTTCGCCGAGGGTTACACCGGCCTTTTTGAGCACGTCGGCGGGCGCTTCCCAAGGTTTGTGGATCCACTTTTCGGGGAGGTTGCGAAGTTCTGGCACCCAATGACTCACATAAATCCCCTCGGGATCAAACTTCTCACCTTGGCTAACGGGATTCAAAATTCGGCTGAAGGGATAGGAATCGACACCGCAACCGGTCACAAGTTGCCAGTTGATCGCGTTGAGGGCGAGGTCGGCATCGATCATATTTGCTTGGAAGTAGCCCGAGCCCTCCTGCCAGCGAATCCCCAGGTTTTTCACAAGAAACGAACTCACCACTAAACGAACGCGATTATGAACCCAACCCGTTTGTTTGAGTTCGCGCATTCCAGCATCAATAAGCGGGTATCCGGTCTTACCCTCTTTCCAGGCGAGCGTCAGAGCTGAGTCGGACTTCCAGGGGAAATTCTGAAAGTCTTTGGCAAAGGGTTCGGTCGAGAGTTCAGGATTATGAAAGAGAGAGTAAGTTGCAAACTCTCGCCAAAGGAGTTGGTTGAGGAAAGTCTTGGCCTCTTCGCCCCCTGCGGCTTCGCAGATCTCCCAGATCCACCGCACCGAAATTTGACCGCACATAATATAGGGAGAAAGCTTGCTCGTCGCCTGGACCGAGGGAATCTCGCAGCTATCTTCAAAATGCTGAAGACGTTCTTTGACGAAGGCCTTGAGCATTTCGCGTCCGGCCTTCTCGGAAATATCCCAGTGATCAAGAAGGGCTGCATACCGATCAGGGTCAAGAGCAAGTTTGAGATCCTTAAGGGCGCCGTAAGGCAAACCTTTGATCGTCTCGGTTTTGATTTCTTTCGGATAGTCGAGGGTTTTGGTTTGAATAAGTTGATCAAAGTAGAGTCTTTGGAAGGCCGAGAAACTCTCGATAAAAGTCGTCTCGTGAACATCCCAGGGTTCGTGCAAAACATTGCCCCTGTGAGTCTGCACTTCAATGCCGCGGGCGGCTAAGAGCTTTTGATAACGCGTATCCCGTTCAATACCACCGGGCGTATACGCATGATTCCAGTGAACGCGCCCGATTTTGATCTGGTTCTCAGTCGCGCTTAAAAACTGCAAAAGAGTGCCTGGATACAAAATGACTTTCGCTTTATACCTATGATCCAAATCAGCCTGAAAACTCTTGAGCGAGGCGTGGAGCCAAGCCTTGGATAACACGCTTTCCTCTTCGTTATCAGCTTTGAGATCGCCGAGAGTGAAAACGAGCAGACAAGGATTTTTACCGCCGTGAGTCAGGCTAGGGTTATCGTGCAGGCGAAGATCCTGACGAATCCAGATCAGATCGAGACTATCAACCACGTGAGAGTACCCCTTAAGGATAGCGATGAGCGAGGCGGGCTATTTTATGCTCCACTATCCAGGATACACGATGTGCTTTAGAGCACCAGGGTCTAAGGAATCGCGCACCGATTCGACCAGATGGATTAGGGCTGTGGCAAGGCATCTATCAGATAGTTCGAATCGACGATAAGAGATTATCCAGTTCGATGAGTGAGCTGAGTTTCCGAATATTTCGATCAGCGACCATCGACTCTGTAATTTGCCCGCCAACCCAAAGCTGACAAATCGAGGACATCTCCCCTCTCAGTCGCGAAACATACTGATCGAGCGATTCGGGCGGCATGAGCGTGACCGAGGGAAGTCCTAAAAGAATGCAGTTGGCACCCACCGCCTTCGCGGCTTCGGCGAGCGGAACCGCCGGCATGTTACATCCGAAATAATAGACAGGGAAACCATGAAAGGCACAAATCACAGCGGAGATAAGCGCTCCGAATTCGTGCTGATTCCCTTCGTTGGTGGCAATAGCAAAGATCTTTGCGGATTCCTGGCGTTTTTGAATCGGGTTCGAGTGGGATTGCGAGAAGAGATAAAGGAGCTGCATGAGTTCGCTACGGACTATGGCCGAGTACGCGTGCTCCTGGCCAATGCCAAATTTATTATTCGTAACGGCTTCGCCTATGTACTGCATCAGAGGCATCAGGATTTCAAGGAGGAAGGCTTTGACGCCGTGTTCGACCCGCGCCTGCTGGAGTAAGGCCTGCACCGTTAGCAGTTCGTAATCGCCGAGAGATCGTTTGATTTTATCCACGTACTCAACGCTGCGACCAAGACGAAGTGTATCTTCGTGAGGAATAGCCTGCGCGTCGTTGACGAGTGCGCTCAGATCTTCGATCGCGCTCGAAGCGATGTTTCCGATCAGAAAACCTTTGCGTACGAGCAGCGTCACGAGTTTGAGTT
>JAZKGL010000048.1:0-14635 GCA_040385935.1 Bdellovibrionota bacterium | reverse complement strand
TCCTCTCGTCCCTGACCACACATCTTTGTGCAGCCGATCAGAAAGAGACAGCTCAGCAAGGGTGCAAGGTACGCTCGTCGAAGCAGGGATTGAAAACGCATTCAGGCGATCCTCCGTCAAGGGCTCGTTGTCGTCGGCTGGCCTACCTCGGGCGTCGGCGGCGTCGGTGTTGGTGCGGGACCAGCCGGTGGTGGAGTCCAAGGTCGAGCCGGTCCTGCCGGTTCCTCTGTTGGAGCTGCCTCAGGCGATCCCGCGCCCTCTACTTCAGGCGCAGTACTCGGTTCAGGCTTCGTATCATTTTCAGTCGCAGGAGCCGAGGGAGTGGATGGTAGGGGCAAAGCTTCAGGTGGAACCTGCACGCCCTGCTTTCTCATCTCTTCAATCTGCTTCCACTTGGGGACACGGGGGAGTTCCCTCGTCACACCCTCCGGGGCTTTCCCCCGAATAGACTTTCTATCGTAATTGTAAGAGCCTTCAGAATCACCCTGAAACGGTTCTTTGGGTGTACGACCACCGCGAAAGGCCCGAGGATAGGCGATCTCAGGATTTACCATCACGTCCTTCAACCAGGTTACGAACGCTTTCACGTCAGCTGGTGAAGCCTGTATGATCTCTGCGCCCCCAGCTTTCTGAACCGTGTTCAGATCACGCGTGACCGCATAAAGTCTTTGATCCACAAACAGTAGGGTCGGCGCCGTGTAGCCAGTCCTTGGTCTCAGATAAGCCGGTATATTCGAACCTCTGAGATAGGGTAGGCGCGAGCCTGGAGCACTCAACTGATCGCGTCCGAGATAGACCTTCACGTCCTGATTGCGAGCCTTGGCTGTGTAAAGAGCCGACGCAATGTCACCATCGCCAAGCGAATCGGTGAGGAGCCAGACGCGTTTTTTCCCTGTAGCGATCAGTTCGAGTATATTATGACGCAAATCGTCAAAGTTTGCAGCAGTCTTAAAATTAAAACCCGGAGTGTTTATAGGGAGCTGAGGCGCCGGAATCTTTACGGGCGCGGGCGCTGAGAGGGCCTGTGGGAGGAAAATTAGGCTTGAAAATGCTAGTGAGCCAAATCGACTTAAAATAGAAACCACGGAACCATAACCCCCAAGCAACCCGCTTGGGGGTTACTTATGATCAGATGTCTTGTTTGAGTCGAACGATGAAGGCTCCGAAGCCATCCATCTCTTCCTGATTACCGGCATACACCGCAAAGATCTGGTCGTGAGTCACGTACTTTTTGTAAAAGTCCGGCAAACGATTGAGCGGCGACACGACTTCCACTTTGTCACCCAGCTCGGCTTTGATACGAGCAAGATGAGCTTCCGTCTCTTCGGTTTCAAATGAACATACCGAATAGATGAGTTCGCCGCCAACCTTCAGTTGCTTTAAGGCATGAAGGATCATCGACCATTGCTGCTGAGCCATCGTATCGACAAGTTTTAGAGTCTTGTGCCACTTGCCTTCGGGATGGCGGCGAAGAACGCCCAAACCACTGCAAGGAGCATCAAGGAGAAGCTTATCGAGCTTTTCCGGGCTCGTCCAAGTAAGAAAATCTTCGTGAACCCAGCTCACTTTTTTATGACCGAGACGATCGAGAGTCTCTTGGGCCTTTTTATACTGGTCGTCGTCTTTCTCTATGGCATAAAGCGTGATCTTTTCCAGACCCAACTCGTACACGTGAGAAAGTTTGCCCCCTGGGCCCGCGCAGGCATCGGCAATAATCTGATCGGCTTCAGGCGCGACGAGATAACCGATAAGCTGAGAGGCTTCGTCCTGAACTGTGAAAAAGCCTTCTTGGAAAAGCTTGGATTCCGAAAGCGCTGGCGTTTTGGTTAGACGAAGCGCGGACCGTAAAGGCCGTCTATCACTCGTGACCTTTTCATCACGAAGAAGGATTTCCTGCAGCTCCGAGCTTTCCGCCAAAACGGATTTTAGACTGTTGATACGCACAGTGAAGGGCGGCGGCTGATTGTTTGCCGCGAGCATAGTCTCCATGCGATCGAATTTGAAGCGTTTGAGCCAACGTTCCACGACCCAAGTCGGGTGGGCAAACTGCAGGGCGAGATATTCTTTTTGCTTCGTTTTCTTATCAGGCTTAGTGAAATACTCGCCACGGCGCGCGATTTGTCTGAGGATACCATTCACAAACGTGGTGGCTTTTGCCTGACCTTTTTTGCGAATGTACTCGACGCTTTCATTCACTGCTGCGCGATCAGGCACGCGGTCCATGTAATAAATTTGATAGGTGCCGACGATTAGCGCAGAACGGATCTCGGGTGAGGATTCCTCTAGGTTTCGTTTCGATGTGTTCTGCAGAATCCAAAAGATTTTGGAGTACCAACGAAGACTGCCATAGAGAATTTCTTTGATGAATGCGCGATCGAGTCGCGAGACTTTCGCTCCGTGAATCGCATAGGCTTCGGCTAGGACATCTTCAGGTTTTTTGTTCTTGTCCATGATCGCCACGAAGGCATCAAAGGCGATTTCACGGGCGAGGGAGAGGGCTGGCTGATTCAAAGGAGGCTCCGGTAACACAAGGTGCTTTAAAAGGTGCTTTGGGTTTCTCGCGAACTGACTATCAGTAATCTTTGCTTTCTATGCTCTGAATCGATGGTTCCGGCTTGGTCTCAGGCGCTTTCTCCTCACGAAGAAAACGGCGAACTCTTTTGTGCGGCTCACGCTTGGAGACGTTGATCTCTTTACGCAGGCGACGAAGTTGCATCGACTTGCGAGCAATTTCGAGTGCGCTGTAGGCCGCGGCCAGGAAAAAACCAATCAAAAAGACTGCGATGAAAGCAACGAATGCGGGCACTTGATACACGTGTAAGAGGGGAACATCAACACTGATCGTATCCATGTTCTGAACTGAGAAATAAATACCGTACACAACAAGAATAAGAGCGACGAGACCAACGATCAGACGACGGATAAGACTCAGCATACGTGTTCCTGCCTAAGAGAAAGAAAAGGAAAAGTCGGAAAAGAAAGGCCCGGCTAGAGTCTAGCCGGGCCTAACAAAATTTTCTATTAGCTCAGAGTCTCGAAAGACCCGAAGTCATTAGATCTTTTGGTCTTCTTTAGCTTTTGCTTTCGCAAATGCATCGGCTAAGCCAGTCTTAGGTTCAGCAACTTGGCTGACGTACTGGTTAAGCTCTGCGCCTTGAAGATTCTTAAGGAAAGCTTTGCGTGAGAGCGAGAACTTGCGTTCTTCGAAATCGCTAGCGAGGATAATGAATTCAACATCATCACCTTCTTTAACGACGTCTTCGACTTTCGCAACGTTTTCGTCAGCGAGCTCAGAGATGTGGATCATGCCTTCGATGCCTGGAGCGAGTTCAACGAACGCGCCGAAGTCAACGATCTTAGTGACCTTACCCTTGGCTTTTGTGCCAGGAGTCATATCGCGAGCAGCCTTGAGCCATGGATCTTCGCCGAGTTGCTTGATACCGAGCGAGAAGCGCTCGTTTTCAGCATCGATTTGAAGAATCTTAGCTTCCAGTTCGTCACCTTTTTTGAAGAGGTCGCCTGGGTGGTTGATGCGATCAGTCCAGCTGATATCAGAGATGTGGATCAATCCGTCGATGCCGTCTTCGATACCAACAAAGATACCGAAGTCAGTGATGTTACGGATTTTGCCGCTGATGATATCGCCTTCTTGGTACTTCTCACGAACGATATCCCAAGGATTCGGTTCGATTTGTTTCATACCAAGGCTGATACGACGGTTTTCCGTGTCGATCGCGAGGATCACAACTTCAACTTCGTCACCAACTTGTACAACTTTGGAAGGGTGCTTGATGCGTTTGCTCCAAGACATTTCCGAGATGTGGATAAGGCCTTCGACGCCTTGTTCCATTTCAACGAAAGCGCCGTAGTCAGTCAAACTAACAACAGTACCTTTAACGCGAGCATTGACTTGGTAACGCTCACCAACAGTCAACCATGGATCGTTCTGGAGTTGTTTGTAACCGAGAGATACGCGCTGACGGCTTTCGTCGTAGCTGAGTACCTTAACTTCGATTTCTTGACCAACTTCAAACATTTGCGATGGATGATTGATGCGGCCCCAAGACATATCGGTGATATGGAGGAGACCGTCGATTCCGCCGAGATCAATGAATGCGCCGTAATCAGTGATATTTTTAACGATACCCTTGAGGACTGCGTTTTCTTTGAGGTGCGAAAGAGTTTCGCTACGGAGTTTTTCGCGATCTTGTTCAAGCAACACACGGCGCGAAAGAACGATGTTTCCGCGTTTTTTGTTGAACTTGATGATCTTGAAAGCAAGCTTGTTGCCGATAAGCTTGTCGAGGTTACGTACAGGACGTAGATCAACTTGCGAACCAGGAAGGAAGGCTTTAACGCCGATGTCAACCGAGAGACCGCCTTTGACGCGTGCAATAACACGGCCTTCAACGATTTCTGATTTTTCGTATGCGTCAGAAATACGGTCCCAAGCACGGAACATTTCTGCGCGCTCACGACTAAGAACCATCTCGCCTTCGTTGTCTTCGAACGAATCGAGGTAAACTTCTACAGTGTCACCTTCCGCAACGGTGAAAGTCCCGTCCGGATTATAGAATTCCGACTTTGGAATTTCGCCTTCAGACTTGTGACCGATGTCAACGATGACAGAGTCGTCTGTAAAGCGAACTACGCGACCAGACACGATCGAACCTTCCTTAACGGCGGCCGATCCTTGTCCTTCGAGCAAGTCTGCAAATTCTTGGCTTTTGCTTTTTTGGTGATCGAAATCAGTGTCTTCGTCTTCCCAACTGATTTTGCCGATACCTGCAAGCTTGGAATCTTGTAATTGCATGATTATGGTTAACTCCTGATAGTGTCCGCCCATCGGACATATATTTTCGCTCAGAGCCCAAAGGGTTAGCATGGAGGTCTACAAAAGTCAATGAAAGCACGCTAGAATACGCTGTGGTGAAGTACCGACTTTCTAAAACGCCGAGACAGGAAAACACGATGATTTTAAGTCTGACGTCCCGCGCGATAACTCGCGCACTTCTCCTTTCGCTTTTGACCTCTCTTGCCCCGGCTTTGCGTGCAGCAGATGATAAAAAAGCGGCGCCTCCGCCCGAAGAAAAGCCCGAGTGTAAACCCGAGCAAGGCCCAACTCCCGAGATTCCCCGAGCGGAAACCTACAAAGGTTTGCCGTTTCAACCCGGCGAGGAAATTCGCTACGTCCTAAAATACGGCTCGCTCAAGGTCCATGTTGGCTATGGCTATCTTCGTGTTCAGGCCCCGGTCAAACAGCCGATCAATACCATGATGGCCGATGGCAAAATCGTTCAAGAGAGCCGTTGGCATCGAGTCTATGCCGGAGAGGCCTACACAGGCGATTGGTATAAATACATATTTGCGGGGCACGACAGCCTGCAGTCCTTCGCGCGCCCTTGGGACAGCGGTGTCACGAAATTCTACATAAGCCAAAACGAAGAAAAGCCATTTGTTCGTCGGACGCATCTCGAGAAGTGGCTGGATTTTGATCATTCGGTTTGTACATCAAAGCAAAAGCTTGTCGATCACAAGAAGAAGAAAGAGAAGTATACAGAAGCTTACATCGATCCCAAATCCATCGATGCGATGTCTGCGGCTTATAAACTCAGGACTTTTGATTACCAGTTGAATAAAACCGAGCGGTTTATGGTTTACACCTCGGATAAGAACTGGTGGCTTGAGGCTACGCCTACGGCTCTGGAAACCGTGAATACGGCCATTGGCTCACATAAAGCGTTTAAGCTGACGGTGAAGACATTCTTAGGCAAAGAGCTTCAGCAGAAGGGCAATCTTTATGTGTGGATTGCGCAGGATCACCCGCAGCATCCGATCGTGAAGATTCAGGGCGAAGTGACCTTTGGCTCGATTTACATGGAGATCGATCGCTTTGTTCCCGGCACGCCGCTGGATGGATCAGCGACTGGCCCGGCGAAGGCCACCGGCGGACCGGAAACTCCGAATCCACCCAGTCCCGATCCCAAACTGCCAGTTGATCCTGTTCAGGTTCCGACGGCAAAACCTGAGACTATAAAAGCCAAGTAAAAGGCTAAGTTAAAGACCAGCTTCCTGAAGGGCTTCAATCGCACTCATTTGTGCAGAATTGAGGTCCTTTTGCACGTCCAGGTCAATCACCGCGAAGAGATCGCCGCGCTGACCACCGGCTGCAAATCCAAGGCCTTTCAAACGAACCTTAGTGCCGGCCTTTACACCTGCAGGAATCTTAATCTTCTTTTCGCCTTCAGGCGTGTTCACACTCTTGCTGGCACCGAGAAAAGCTTCGGAGATCTTGAGATTCAAAGGCACTTCGATGTTATCGCCATCGCGTTTGAATTCAGGATGATCGAGCACGTTGATCACCAAAAAGAGATCGCCGGCCGGCCCGCCTTGGCGCGAGGGAGCGCCGCGTCCCGGAACACGGAGTTTGGCGCCGGTTTTCACGCCTTTGGGAATCTTCACGGTCAGCGAATGCTCGGTTCCATCACTCAAGCGAAACGATATAGGCTTTTCAACGCCGTTAAAGGCATCCATAAAACCGATCGTGGTTGGGTATTCCACATCCTGGCCTTTGACCGGGCCCTGGCTGAATCCACCTGCGCGGCCACGACCCTGGCCACCACCGAAGAAGCTTGAGAAAAAGCTCGACTGCCCTTGGCCACCCATCCCCATCTCTTCGAATATCGACGAGAAGTCGGTGCCACGGAAAATGTCTTCGGAGCTGTACTGCTGATGAAAGCGGGAATCGCCCACGGTATCGTACTGACGTTTCTTATCTTTATCGGAGAGGACCGCGTAGGCCTCGTTAATTTTCTTAAATTTCTCTTCCGCCCCTGCATCGCCCTGATTACGGTCGGGGTGGTATTGCATGGCCAATTTGCGATAGGCTTTCTTGATTTCCGCCTCTTCCGCAGTCTTGGCCACACCTAACAAATCATAATAGTTTTCCACTCTTATTCCCCTTAGTCACCGAAAGGCCCACTCTTCTTCTCGATCAATATGAAGTCGAAGGCGAGAAAGTCAAGCCTCCATCAGAACGGTAGCATGATACAATTTCTTCACCCAAGTCGCCTGTTCGGAGAAAGTATGTCTCACAAAGCTCGAAGCCTGCTCATTTCTTTGGGCCTCGTCTCGCTAGGCGCGCTTTTGGTTTTCGTTCTTTGTCGCCAGCTTTTTATTCGCGGCGTTCATGGCGAAGCCAAACTCATGATCGGTTATCTGCATACGCTTGAGCGTGTCTATCGCCTGGAAAATAAGCGGTATGAATACTGGGACGAATACTATGGATCGAATCAACTAGGCGTCGATAGCTGTGCCCAGCCGGATGCCGCAGCGGAAGTCGGCTTTTTGCTCCCCGGCTGCCATCGGCAGTCCGCGCCTCCGCTTCGTTACGCTTATCGAGTCATGAAATCCCCGAGCGGTTCGTATCGCGTAGAGGCGAAATCAGGAAGCGACGGCCAGGGCAGAAGCGTGGTTTGCTTTGATGCAACTCAATCGGAGCTTTGGGAGAGTTCGCAAAACTTGGAATTTAAAAGAGTCCTTTCATGTAACTAGAACGCGCTTGTTTTCTCACCCTCTAGAGATTTCTCAATGATTTTCATCCGCCTGCCGAAAACAGCCTCGGGATCATGAGATCCGTGACAGTGAGGCAGAGCGAATTGGTTAACGAACCCAAACCCTATGACGATGTGCGTTCGCCATCCTCCCTTAACTTCCTTGCCGGAGTTTTGGGTGCGAACGTATTATTGAGTGGATTTTGGCTCGCTATCGCTCAGGTTTGGTGGCTGCAGTTGATCGGGCTCGTGCTTTCGTTCCTTGCGCTCATCGCCCTCGCTAAACTCATCTGGGAATATAAACTTTCGCTCTACAAAGAACCTGAGTCCCAGCCCCATATGATGTCGACCGACGATCTGCAAAAGCTCGTCGTGAATCAGCTCCAATTCGTGGTGATCTCGGTCACGCCGGAACTAAAGGTTCAGCTGGAAACCAAGGTTCCCGAGTCACTCGGCAACTGGGATATGTGGGCGCGCAAAGAACTCGGTGACCTCTTAAAGTCAGTGACCGGGCTTCAGGCGAAGGATGTGGAACATCTTAAATTTCAGCTTCGCCTGGCCTTCGGCATGGATTCCATGCAATGGCAGATCTGCTCTATGGATCTGCTTAGAGAAGCTCGATTGAAGTTTGGTGACAAGCGTTACCTGCGTCTGAGCTATGAGCCTGTGTTTGTTAAAGGACTTTTGCAAAACGTCCGTATCGTTATGCAGGATGTTTCCGAGATCAAACAACGCGAGGAGCAAGCGGTCTCAGGTCGTCGCGAGATGGAAAAATTCTTTGCACTCCTGCAGGTCTCCGACTCGCTCTTTGATTTGTTTATGAGCGAAACGCGCCGCCTTTTTGAAGAGATTCGAGGGGATCTGAAAGCCTTGAAAAACGCTTCGCCCGAGATGGCGAAAGAAAAGGCCCAGCGACTCTTCCGTGCGGTTCATACAATCAAGGCTAACGCCCGTTTGTTTAAGCTCGATGGCATCCAAGATGTCGCCCACCATGTGGAAAATTATCTGGATGAACTGAGACAAGATAAGATTCGATTGAATCCCAATACGCTTCAAGAACTCACGCTGCGGATGCAGTCGATCAGCGAAGAAATTTATTCGTATGCGAGTTTGCGCAAAGAGATCTTGAATTCCACCGATCGCAACTCCGGCATGAACCTTCGCTACCGCGTGCAATGGCTGCGCTCGCTTATGAGCCAGTTTGCAACGATCATGAGCGATCCGGTTGTGGATCGTGAGCCATTGGCTGTCATTCAAAAAGAATTTAGCCGGGCGATGTCCTCTTTTGATCGATCTTCCCTTCGCGATTATGTGCGCGGTTATGAAGCGATGCTTAAGGAGATGGCGCAGCAGCTCGGTAAAGAAGTGGTTCTTATCAATGAGATCGAATACCACCATTTTGATACTCTCGTTCTTACTCGCATTAACGATATTCTTTTGCACTGCATGCGCAATGCGATTGATCACGGGGTTGAAAACGCGGATGAGCGCGAGGCGATCGGCAAGCCGCGCAAAGGCACGATTACGCTTTCCACGCGCGAGCGAAATGGAATGGTCGAAGTCTCGCTCAAAGACGATGGTCGCGGGATCGATGTCGATAAAATCCGCTCGCGTGCGGTGGAGCTGGGTCTGTTGAAAGCGGATCAAGCCCGATCGATGAGTGATGAGGATATCGTTCCTTTTCTCTTTAATGTCGGCGTTTCAACGGCGACGACCGTGACAGAAATCTCAGGGCGCGGCCTTGGAATGGATGTGGTCCGTGATACGATTTATGGAATGAACGGCCAGCTCAAGCTTGCTTTTGAAAAAGGGCAATCGACGACGATTTCCTTTCTTTTGCCTTCGGCCAACGAAGACTTCATGGCTCCGCTGGCCGTTCACGATATCCGTGATCTTATCCAGGACGTCCTGGATGAGTATCGCAAGGAATCTAAGGTTCATGTCATCGTTGATACGGGACTGCTGGGACAAACAACCGTGTTTGCCAATCGATTGGTCATCTACGAAGCGTTGATGATCAGCTTTCGGGAGATTGCGCCGCGAATCAAGCCAGGGCGTTCGATACAGATTTCCCTCGAAGAGCATTTGGGTAAACGTAAGATCGATAGTTTTGTGTTCTATCGTATTAAAATCGGCGATCCGTCTGAGACGCGTTCGGCCGAGGTCAAAGGCAAAGCGTTCGAACGGGCAACTGATTTGGTTCGAAAGACCGGGGGCTCGCTCTACGTTCGTAGCCTGTCGGCTATGGAAATCAACATTCCATCGAACATCCCTGTTCCCTTTGCTGATTACACCTTTAAGATCATGATTTTCTCAAAACGCAGTCGCGTGTTTGAGCATCAGCTGGATACCTTCTTCAAGCAGGTCATGGGCGGTTGGACCTATAAAATCTACAGCATGGCCGATGCGGAATATATGCCGCCTGAGCTGCATAACGCGGCCAGTCTCGTCCTCTTGGACTGCGATATGCTCGGTCACTACGTTAAACTGCGATCGGAAAAAGAACGGGCCAAGGATGGGATCATCCTTTACGCCGAAAATGAGATCGATGTTGATATCCTCAACGAAACAGGGATTTTGCCTGAAAACCTGTTGTTCGCGCCGCCGGCTCTCGATGCCAAACATGTGCATCGCTGCCTCGTCTCCATCATCTTCCGCCGTTTCCTCAAAGAGATGGTGCGCGAGAAGAATGAAGAGAAAGATGTCCGTCTGGCTTCTTGATTTCGGTTATGTCCCCGAGGTGAATTTAACGCTGTTTGACAGTCCAGCCCTAGAGGGGTAAGGAAGTGAGGCACTTTATATCCTCATCTCTAGGGGTAAATATGGCGTCCTCAACTCGCGGTGTCCGGATTTGGCTCTACATTACGACTTTCACTATATTGCTTATGATTGGTGTGGGTGGTCTCACGCGACTGACACGCAGCGGACTTTCCATCGTGGAATGGAAGCCGATCGCAGGGGTTCTTCCCCCACTCAATGACGAGCAGTGGGGTGTTGAGTTTGAGAAGTATAAACAGTTCCCCGAATATCAGACCGTCAATGGCCACTACGAGCTTCACGATTTTAAATTTATATATCTCTGGGAATATTCTCACCGGCTGCTTGGGCGATTGATTGGTTTGATCTTTGCGATCCCACTCTTCTACTTTGCGATTCGCGGCCGCGTTCGCGGTGGGCTCGCGCATAAACTCGTGGGCGCTTTGATTCTTGGTGGGTTACAAGGATTTATCGGTTGGTTCATGGTGAAGTCGGGGTTGGTGGATCAGCCGCGCGTCTCTCATTACCGCCTCGCCACTCACCTTGGTCTTGCGATGTTTCTCATGGTGTTCCTCTACTGGATCGCGCGGGATGTTCGTTATCCTTTGCGAAAAGCGTTTGGGGGCGAGCGACGACTGTTTACTTGGACTCTGGCGTTTTTAAGCCTTTTGTGTTTGCAGATTTTCTACGGGGCGCTAACGGCTGGACTCCATGCGGGGCACATGTATAACACATTTCCACTCTGGAACGGTCTCATGATACCGCCCGGAATAGGCTCGATGGCACGCGATATCTTTGACAATCCTGTGACTGTGCAGTTTGTTCACCGCGGTCTGGGCTATACAACTTTCTTCGCGGCCCTCGCACTCGCCTATTTTGGATCGAAACTCCGCTACGTAACGGCAAAACAGATCTTCGCTTTGCGTCTCGTCGGTGGCCTTGTGATTGTTCAGTTTATCCTTGGAATTTTTACTCTGCTTCACGCCGTGCCCGTTGCGCTCGGTAGCGCGCATCAGATCGGCGCCAGTCTTTTGCTCCTGGCAACCGTTCATGCCCTTCACGTTTCGCGCGAAGGGGCACCGCAGTTTGCGGTCATGCAGAACTAAAGGTTTAGGAATCGATCTGGAGCTGCGGCCTCTCTCTCAGGATCTTAGCCGTAGCGACCCAAGCTGTGCCGACACAGACGGCTACGAGACCAAGGGTCAAGCCGAATGGAATCGCAATTTGTGCGTCCCACACACCTTTGAAGAGCACCTTGGCTATGATGTAGCTTGCGATCAATCCAATCGCGGCACCGATCGACCCCGCTATGGCTGAAATACTGGCAAATTCCAGCACTGAGGCCTTCATCAAATCCGGGAACTCAGCACCCAAAATTTTCAAAAGATTGTGATCCCATCGCCTTGCCAGAGCCTGATGCTGGGCGATCGAATAGATGACGAGCAAGCCCGTAAAAGTCGTAAGATAAGCCATGACATTAAGAATGACAGCCATCTGCCCCACTATGCCTTGCACCTTGGCGATCAAAGCGCTGACATCGATTACAGAAATATTGGGGAAGTTCCTTACGATCTCCTGCTGAGTCTTGATCTTCTGGTCGATGCCAAGCTCGGGGATATTCATGAGGAATGTTTTAGGCGCGTCGTCGATCACTCCTGGTTGCAGGACGATGAAGAAGTTAGGTTCGAAGGTGTTCCATTTTACTTGGCGAAAGCTCGAGACCTTGGCTTCTATCAAAAGCCCTTGCACGTCGAAAGTCAACGTGTCCCCGAGCTTTAGACCCAGGCGACTTGCGTAGTTGGTCTCAAGCGACACTTCGCCTACACCGACTCCTGTATAAGGCTTGTCAAAGAAATTCCCTTCAACAAGACTTTCACCGCGCGCAAGATTCATTCGATAGCTGAGGTTTACTCCTCGATTTCGTGAGTTCTGCTCGCGTTGCTCTTCGCGTGTTTCATTCTCCTCGTTTTCTTCTTTTCTTAGAAAAGCCGCACCGTTCACTTGAGTCAATCGAGCCATAATCATTGGTGAGGTCGTTTGCGGTGTGACCTTTTGCGAAGCGAGGAGCTGGGTTAAATCCTCTACCTGATCTTCTTGAATATCAAAAAGGAAAAAGCTCGGGAGCGTTCCACCAGCAGGGCTATCAAGTTCTTTAAGCAAACTGCCTTGAAGTTGAGGAATTAAATTGATCAGAGTGCTGCCGAGGCCAATCGCTATAAATCCAGAGATGGTTGAGGCCGGATGCGAACGAAGAAAAAGGGCGCTGATGCGAATGGGAAGGGACGACGATCGACGAAAGGATTTAGCCACAGTGAGGAAGGCATAGGCTATGGCTGCGAGTATCCCGGCAAAGAGGAGGGAAAGGCCAAAGAATAATGAGCCGACCTTTAGAGAGTGAGCTTGCCAGACCGAGAGGGCAAAGAACGCAGCGAGCACAGGCGTATAAGAAATCCAGATGGTCCAGCCTCGGAGTTGGCTCGGATCGACTTGCTCGTGGAAAAGGAGCGATGGTTTGAGATGCCGGAGCCTCTGCAGTATCGGCAAACAGATCAATATCGATCCAAATGCTCCCATCACTAAAGCGACAAGAACGGTTTGCCAAGGAAGATGAGGCGTGAAAGCGATCGGCGTAAACTCTTTGACAAGCTCGCCCAGGAGCGGAATGAGCCCAAGTGCAAGAAGCGAAGAGATCGCCGCGCTGATGAAGCCTAAAAAGGCGATTTGGGAAACATAAAGTAAGAGGGCCTGGTTGTGCGTAAGTCCAAGGCTGATCAGAATCGCCAGAGACGAGCTGCGGCGATCAAAGTAGTCTCGATAAAGATAGGCTGCTCCGATAGCGGCCAAAGAAAAGGCGACCAAGGCAACGAGTCCCAGATAGTCGGAAAGGTAGTTGAGCATACGGCCATTATCTTGACCGGATTCCTGATAGGTTTTGATACGCAGCGAGGGATCAGGCATGATAGAGCGCAGTTTTTTCACTTGCTCATCGAGCGACACGCCCGTTGGCAATTGAAAAAGGAGAGTGTGAGTCGCCGTGTTTCCTTGCGCCATCAAGCCGGTTTTCTGCAAATGATTGCGGCTCATGTAAACTCTAGGCGCCATGCCCGCACCAATTGCGCTAGCGTTATCATCAGTAATTAAATCCTGGACTGTGAAAGATTCCTGTCCGATTTTGATCGTATCACCAGCTTTTACACCTAGCTTAATGGCGAGTTCGGGAGCGACCCAGAGATTTTGCGCTTCAGCTAATTTGCGAGCGTTGGTCTGCGTACCCAGCTTTTCAAGGACTATCTCGCCATAATACGGATAGGAGTCTTCGACGGTTCGAAGGTCGACTAGACTACTTTTATCACCCACCGCTGCCATCGTGTAGAGACTGACGGAAAGCTGGGATTTCGTGCCTTGCGGGAGAGTCTCCAAAGCTTTCTTTTCTTCGTTCGCTGTAATCGGCCGCCGCGAACTCACCGAGAAATCAGCGCCAAGCAGTGTTCTCGCAGACCCTTGCAGGCGTTCATCAAAGTTTCTCTTCAAAGCATCCAAAGCGACAAAGCCGAGGAGACCAAGACTCATATTCAGAACAAAGAGCAAGGCAAAACGCGGGCTATTGCGTAGCTCTTTTACCATATAACGAATGAGCATTTCGGGTCTTCCTTATGCGAGGCGACCGGTAAGAGTGAGCTGGCGGTGGCAACGTTTGGCGAGTTCGTTATCGTGGGTGACTAGGATCATCGTCATCCCGCGCTCACTCACAGCATCGAATAGCTGCTGCATAACCTTGCCGCCTGTCGCGGTATCGAGATTTCCAGAAGGTTCATCCGCTAACAAAATGCGAGGTTCGACCACGCACGCTCGGGCAATGGCCACACGCTGCATCTCACCACCCGACAATTGCTCAGGCAAATGATGCGCGCGTTTGCCTAAACCCACCAAAGCCAAGGCATCTTTGGCCTTGGTCTCAGCATTCTTCACGCCTTGAATATCGAGCGGGAGCATAACGTTTTCGAGAGCGGTCAAGCCTTTCATCAGGTGAAACTGCTGGAAAATAATCCCGATATTTTTGCCACGGAAATGGCTCAATTGCGCTTGATTTAGCTTGGCCATATTTTGATCGTTGATCAGTATCTCACCTTTGTCCACCTGATCCAGTCCGGCCAGGAGCGAGAGTAGGGTCGATTTTCCAGAGCCCGACTGGCCAACAATGGCCAGGGTTTCACCAGGCTCAACCGAGAAGCTGAGACCTTGCAAAACAGCGATTTCTGACTCAGCTTGGCGAAAACTCTTCGCGATCTCATTCACCTTCACTATGCTCATACTTGGGCCTTATG
>JAZKGL010000047.1:0-1104 GCA_040385935.1 Bdellovibrionota bacterium | reverse complement strand
ATTTGATGCGCAATCGTAATGAGGAATACACCGGTTTTACCCGTTCCCGTTTGCGAGAAACCCGCAAGATCCTGACCTTTGGTGGTCAACGGCAGGCCCATGGCTTGAATAAGCGTGGGCTTGGTCCAGCCTAGTTTTGTTATCGCGGCCATCAGTGGAGCGGCCAGATTGAGTTCTTCGAAAGTTTCAACGGCGACAATCACATCTTCAACGATCGGCTTCGCACTCACGTTTTCGTCGTCATCATCACTGACCACAATCTCGGCAGCTAGAGTGACGTCAGAATCAGCTGGGAAAATTTTGCCCGTTAATTCAAGCGAACTCTCTTCCGAAGTATTAACAGCGGAAGTAGATGGATCATCTTGGGTAGCCTCATCGCTACTACTCGTTTGTTTTGTGTCAGTCATCGTTACTTCCGCCGCGCTAAGCAGCTCAAATTTTTAAACTTTTTACGGTCCTTATGACTCACGGCCAGGGAAAGGTGACTTTATGGCAGCAAATCAAGATAACGAAGAAAGCCCAAGCGACTCCTCGCAGGAACACCCGCTTACAAGCCTCGAGGATACAGGAGAAAGCGGTTCACTCCAAGAACAAGAAACCCCGCCAACCCAAAATAATGGCACGGCAAAACCGCAGAAAGCAGCGCCCGCAGCCGCTCGCAAACACCCCAAAGGGTCACCGGAAGCCGTTGTTGGCGAGTTGAAAAAGTATGCACTTGAGCTGAACGATTACCTCGCCTGGAAGGAGGATTTGCGTATCACAACGATCGACCTCCAAATCGGCGGACCATATTTTACGCTTTGGACGCAAGAGGCCAATTTGTTTTTCCGAAGACTTGTTATATTAAAGAAGCGCAGCGAAAGGGCCAAAAGCAAGCAAAGGGCTTAAAATGAAACAATCGCAGTTGATCAAAGGTTTTGGTATGGCATTGTGTCTCACTCTCACCGGGTGCATGACTCCAGCCGAAGAACGCCAAATCAAAGATGACATCTTCTCCCTTCAAACTCGTTTGATGGCGATGGAAGGTCAGGTCAGCTCGACCTCTAAGGAAATCACCGCTCAGTCAGGCCGCACCGAAGCCTCGATGGCGACCAGGCTGGATAA
>JAZKGL010000046.1:0-4552 GCA_040385935.1 Bdellovibrionota bacterium | reverse complement strand
TTATTCTTACCGCTTTGCCGCTTTATCATATCTTTGCTTTGTCGGTGAACTTTCTTGCTTTCTTGACTCTTGGTGGCGAGATGATACTCGTGCCTAAGCCAGTTCCGATTGAGAACACGGTGAAGATTTTTAACAAGTATAAGATCACGGTGATGACCGGGATTAATACGCTTTATAACGCGTTGAATCATAATCCTGCGTTTATGGCGAATCCACCGAAGTCGCTTAAAGTTGCGCTTGCGGGTGGTATGGCGTTGCAGGCGACTGTCGGCGAGGCGTTTCAAAGGTTGACTGGCACTCGGATTATCGAGGGCTATGGTCTGACTGAGTCTTCGCCGGTGACTCATTGTAACCCTGTGCATATTAATATTCCGTATGGTTCGATCGGAGTGCCGCTGCCTTCGACCCTGGCAGAGATTCGCGATGATGATGGTAAGCCCTTGCCTACGGGCGAGGTGGGTGAGCTCGTGATAAAGGGCCCTCAGGTGATGAAGGGCTACTGGAAGAAGGATGAGGACACGGCGTCGACGATTCGCGACGGCTGGCTCTTTACGGGCGATATGGGACGTATGGATGAGGATGGACTCTTCTATATCGTGGATCGTAAGAAGGATATGGTGCTCGTCTCAGGCTTTAACGTTTATCCAAACGAAGTTGAGTCGGTGATCTCGGGCAATCCTAAGGTTTTGGAGTGCGCGGTTATCGGTGTGCCGGATGAAAAGAGCGGCGAGGCGGTTAAGGCTTTCGTTGTCAAGAAGGACGAGAGTCTGACGGCTGAAGAGTTGAAGAAGTGGTGTGAGAAAGAACTGACGGGTTATAAGCGCCCTCGCCATATCGAGTTTGTGAAGGATTTGCCGAAGAGCAACGTTGGTAAAATTCTGCGTCGTGAACTTCGAAAGTAGTGTGTTGAATCAGAAAAAAGCCGTACGATTTTTTCTAATCGTGCGGCTTTTTCGTATTTGTTTTGCATAACGGCTAGTTGCCAGCTCTCGTTCGGGGTCAATCTCTTGAGTCGGATTTCGAATTAAACCAATCCCCAAACATCACTGAATTTGTATCGTAAGAGACATCGGCGCCGACCCACGAAGGTATTTAAACGAAGCCGTCTGTGCGGTCTTCAAACTCCCAAGAGCCCGAATCGCCAAACCCGCATCATTGATGGCCTGATCGTTAATATGTGTGATCACATCACCGTTCTGAAAACCGGCCACATCAAAAATCGAACCCGGATCAATCTCCAAGATTCGAAAACCTACAAGCTTACCATTCTCAACAAAAGGAATCGTCGCGGCCTGCATCAAAATCTTGTTTAAGCCTTCGCCGCTGGCCAAGGTGTCTTTAAGCGCGCGAGAAACCTTAAGCGTATCACCCTGCTTTTCAATTCCCTGGACATTGGACAGATTGGAGGCAATCGAGCGCTCGCGACTCTCGCCCTCTTTGATTTCCTTAGGCGCATCGTCGCCCACCGAGAGTTCATAGAATTTGCCGTTATAGGCAAAAGTCACAGTTTTGCGCAAAACACTTTTTATTACCGTACCTTTGATCACCTCATCGCCCTCTCGGAAGGCGCTGACGCGACCATTACTTTTTTGCTTCATGAGGGCAACGCCCTTTTTTTCCTTCGATCCGGTGATCACGCCGAGGACCGTGAAGTCTGCGGGATTCGCCTGGAGTGCAGCGGCCCAGAATAGGAATTTGAGTAGAATTAGAATACGAAGTAAGGTTCTCAACTTAATATTCCCTCTGTGGCGCATACACTGTGGAAAAGTTTAGACCATTATAGCCCAGGTTCGCTCAAACCCAAAACCGTGGGCTACGCGAAAAAAAGGGAGGCCCCATGAGGGACCTCACCTTAATTTCTTAAGACTAGACCTTTTTTAGACGGCTCGGCTTAGCGAAGCATCTGCAGAACCATCTCGGGTTCGCTGTTCGCGTGGGCCAAGACCGATGCACCAGCTTGTTCCAAAATCTTGTTTTGGGTAAAGCGCGCAGTCTCCGAAGCAAAGTCAACGTCACGGATACGGCTGTTCGCGGCCTGAAGGTTTTCGTTGGTCACATCGATGTTTGAAATCGCTGTGTTTAAGCGAGACTGAACAGAACCGAGCGTTGCGCGGTAGGAAGCGACTTCGTTAACAGCGTTGTCGATTGAGTTGAAGAGATCGGCTGTGCCCGTTCCACCCAGATCATTGACGCTTCCGCCATCTTCAGTGAAGACACCCAGGCCACCATTGGAAATCTTGTCGAGAGCCGAAGCTACGTTCTCAAGGTCAGCTGTATTGATAGTCAGGATGTCCGGATCGTTTTCGGGATCAATGTCGGGCGCCGAACCATCGACGTCGGCACGATTTGATGAACCCACAAAGATTTGCATCGCTGTGTTGCCATCTGTTTGAAGGACTTTACGACCGTTGAATTCAGTTGTTTTTACAATGCGGCCCACTTCCTGAGCGAGCTGTTGAAATTCTTTGTCCAGATAACCGCGTTCCTTGGAGCCAATCGTATCCGATGCGGCTTGCGATCCAAGTTCACGCATACGCATCATAACGTTTGTCACTTCATTCAAGCTGCCTTCGGCGACTTGAATATATGAGATACCATCGTTAGCGTTCCGTTTGGCGACGTCCATACTCGAAAGGCGAGCCCGGATCTGCTCGGAAACAGCGAGTCCGGCAGCATCATCAGAAGAGCGGTTGATACGTTGGCCCGAAGACAATCGCTCAATCGATGAGCCGACTTCCGCGCGACTTTTACCCAAAGCGTTCTGTGCGATCAAAGATTCTACGTTCGTCTTAACTCGAATACCCATAACAAAAACCTCCTTGTTGAAGAAAAATATTCCGCGCAAAGGTCGGCCATTCCCTCAGTGGAATGGCGAACATGAGCGTTAGAACCAAAGGCGATAACCTTGGGTGCGCGGCACGGAATTTTTCCGGAGGACTTCTTCAAATTGTCAGAGGTAGCCCTTTGGGCTATGAGTGAAGACGCAGTGATGTGACGATGCAAAACCATACGCTTCCTCCCTGAATTTGGATGTCCGCCCGTGCCTGGGCAGCCAAAGTTGCAGTAGCTTGCAAACACCTCTTCGCCACTTTGGCGAAAAACTTAAAAGGCCTTGGCGGCCGCGTAATTTCAGGGAGTTGCTTTTTTGGACGGGATTTGGCTGGAATATTGTGGCTTTGCAAAAAGTCTAAAAATAATCCAATAAATACATTAGTTTACGCAATTTCTTATGCCATTGATATGACTGGAAATTCCTATTTGAGATTCGAAATTGTGGGCAGAAGATTTCGAAAAGGTAAGAAAAGATTGATGAAAAGAGCGAGCTTTTGAAGATAACCAAAACGCCGACACGGACTGAGCTTTCCGATTTCGTTTTCGAAAGTCAGGGAGATATTTCACAAAAACGGAGTATCTGGTTCCTGGCTTGCAGCGGAGGGGTGGACTCCATGGTCCTTCTCACGTTGGCCTCCGATTACGCAAAGCGACACGATCAGCCTGTGGCCGTGGTTCATGTCAATTATGGACTGCGCGGGGAGGAATCAAACGCCGACGCAGACTTTGTTGCCGAAGCTGCTGCGCGACTCGCATTGCCATTCCACTTACTCAAAGCCCCAGCTAACCCCAAAGGTGGAGTCGGCATTCAAAGTTGGGCGCGTCAGATTCGATATGACTGGTTTCATAGCCTTGCCGGTCCTAACGATAAAATCCTTTTAGCCCACCATCGCGATGATCTGATTGAGACGATTCTCATGAGGATAATGCGAGGATCGTCGCTGCATGGTCTGATGGGAATGAAACGGTGTGACGGTAAACTCTTTAGGCCCCTGCTCGACTGTCCCCGAAGCTTGATCGAAGAGTTCGCCCGCGCTGAAGGAATCCCTTATCGCGAAGATAGCTCCAACGCCAAACTTGACTATAGCCGAAACCGTTTGAGGCATTCGATTCTGCCCGAACTGAAGGCGATGTTTCCTGGTGCTGGTCAGAATATTTTGGAACTGGCCCGTAGTGGTCAGGCGTGGAGCGACTATTTCCGACGATCGATCGGGGTGGCGGGTGAGCCGCAGTGCCCTTCCGATTGGAAGGATTTAGGGTTTTACCCGAGCGCTCAGTTTATCGTTTCCGAGCTTGATCGTTTTTTGAACGATTCGCTTTCGGCGACGAAACCATCTCGCCACTGGCTGCAAGCGCTTTACGAAGCACTGGTCTCGGGAGCGCACACGATTTTTGAGCTCGATACGCAAACCGAGGTCAAAGTCTCGGGCGGTCAGTTCGAATTTCGGCGCAAAGACAGGCGTATTATGCCATCGGCGCGGTGGTCTCAGTACGAAAGAGAGTTGACAAAGTCTGGATTGATCTCACGTTTAAGCCCTGGGACAACACTTGACGCACAACTTGATGAAGGTTCGGAAATGCAGGATAATAAGATTTGAAAAAGCCCGTGGGCTTTCGTCTTGTCGAGTTTAGTTTCTCTATACACTTGCCAGCTTTGCCCGCCCCGCGGGGATTTCTGGGATGAGCCCCAAGAGTTTTGATACAACATCCCGCGCAAAAA
>JAZKGL010000045.1:0-2493 GCA_040385935.1 Bdellovibrionota bacterium | reverse complement strand
CAAACAAAAGCTTGGTCTAAACACAGAAGATCTCGCTTTCTCTCTTTGGGCCTAGACGGCCTGGTGTGCCCTACGCATCTTCGCTAGGAACTCTACTGCATGTCAAGCAGCTTACCTGGGCTTTGATGAGAGCTTTTCAAGATCGAATTCGAAACCATCATAAGCCATATGAAGACCTGGCCCCTCGGGCTGGCCGAGGTCATCCCAGATTTTCTGAAACGCCGGAAGCTGCTTGTTTCGATAGAGGACAGTCTGGGCAAGCATTTGCCGGCCTTTCTTCTCATCGGCGCGGGGGTCGTGATGAGTGATAATCACGTTACGAATGCCCTCGCGCAGCGCAAGATCCACGCCGATCGGCGGGGAGCTGTGCCCCCAGTCATAGCGGCTAGCGAGTTCGTTCATTTCGTACTGACCATCGAAGACGAGCAGATCGAGGTTTTGATAGAATTTCAGGTCTTTTCCCAGATCTTTTGGAGAAATTCGTTTGTATTCCCCATCGACTCCGATCGCAAGCGAGTGGTCATCGGTCTCAAATCGATAGCCAAACGATCCGCCGGGATGATCGAGTGCGAAAGGAGTAATTTTCAAGCCATCAAAATCAATCGCTTGATAGAGCTTCAACTTTTTAAATTCGATCTCGGCGCCGAGCTGATCCCAAGTGACAGGAAAGTTGACCCCATTGAACTGAATTTTGATGAACTCCGGCGTATTGGGATGCACGTGATAAATCGTTATCTTATGACCAGGAATATAGATCGGAACGAAAAAAGGAAAACCCATGATGTGATCCCAATGCATATGGGACATAAACACCGTGTGATGGGTTCGGCCCTGAGCCATGACCGTTGAGGAGGCGTCAGCAAAGCCAGTGCCCATATCGACAAAGATGCGCTGGTTCTTGTAGATGATTTCATTGCACGTCGTATGACCACCGACCACGAGTGGTACGCCAAGATCGCCGTCTCTTAATGCGGAGCGAAATTCGCTGATGGTGTTCAAGCCTGATTTTTCAGCATTTTTTGCATAATTATCGACCAAATCTACGAAGTAATGGTGCGTAATGGCGCGAGGGAGAGAGCCTCGAGTACCCCACATATGAAGTTTCACTGACTCCTGCCTTTCTTCCTAAATTTTCTCGAAAAGATGGTTAAGCCATCTTATCAAAAAGGGCGACGTTTTTGAGCTAGAAACTCAAAGCTAGCTCTGCTATAGACTTGATCCTTATAGGATTCGGCACACCCAGTGAGGTCGTGCAACTGCCATCCACCCCCTGAAAAGGCTGGATCAGACACCTGAGAGAATGGAGTTTCAATGCTGACCTTACGTTTGCAGCGCCACGGTTCAACACATCGTCCTTTTTACCATATCGTAGCTACAGATTCTCGTAACGCACGCGATGGTAAGTTCCTCGAAAAACTCGGCTACTATGATCCAAAAGCTGAGCCTTCGATCATCGAACTTAAGGTCGATCGCGCAAATTACTGGTACGAGCGCGGAGCTGAAGTTTCGACTGCAGTCGCGAGTATCTTCCGCGCGAAGAAAATCAAACTAGAACGCGCAAAAACACACAAGAAATAATCGCTAGGAACGCTGTGCAAAAACGGTGGATTCAGCTAGGCATCGTTGGTAAGGCTCATGGCCTCAACGGTGCGTTTTTCGTTTCTCAAAGAGACGATGAGCTGCCAGAAGAATTGAAGTCTCTCCGTATTGGTCCAACCCAGGACAAATCCACGGAATATAAAATCAAGGCCGTTCGTTGGCAAAACGATCGACCGGTACTCCATTGCGAAGAAATTAAGTCGCGCACCGAAGCCGAAAGCCTTACGCACCAGAAAATCTGGGCCGACCGTGACCTTTTGCCCATCGATGAAGACGAGGAGTATTTCTGGAGCGATGTGATCGGCAAAAAGCTGCTCGATAGCGCCGGTGTGCCCTTTGGCGAAGTCACTGAAGTGGTGAATTTCGGCGCCTCTGATATTGTTGTCGTTATAGACGGCAAAGGTCGGACGGCAGAAATTCCGTTCGTTGAACTCTACTTCAATATGGACTTTGAAGTTGAGGATGACGTGATTCATATGCTTGTGACCGCAGACGTCTTTGACGAGGTCTGGACTACCGAGTGAGAACGTTTGCCTTCCTTACCGTTCATCCGGGTTTTATTGAAGCCTACGCAAAGTTTGGGGTGTTTCGCACCGCCGAGCGCGCAGGTATTTCGATTCAGCCGGTCAATCTAAGATCGTATGCCGTGGACAAACACGGCTCGATCGATGATTCGCCTTTTGGCGGTGGTGATGGAATGGTTCTTCGTCCCGAGCCCTTGGCAGCGGCTATCAAAGAATTCTCACGGCCGAAGAAAGTGTTTGTGACGAGCCCTAGCGGACGTCCTTGGACTCAGAGCGATGCGGCTCGGTATGCGGCAAGCGATGAGGATCTGATCTTCATCTCCGGGCGATTTGCAGGTGTGGATCAACGCTTTTTAGATCTTTATGTCGA
>JAZKGL010000044.1:0-6390 GCA_040385935.1 Bdellovibrionota bacterium | reverse complement strand
ACTGAATATCGTTTTGTTCGCAGGCAGCATGGGCGAGCGTCCGTTGCCCGGCGAACAACTTGGGGAGCCCCTCGAAGGCCGCACGGGTTTTAAACGAGTGTTTAACACCACCTTCGTTTTCGGGCGCGACGGCAGCGTTATCGCCAAATATCGTAAGACGCATCCTTTCAATCTCATGGATTCCGAAGGCAAACCTCTTTACTGCGAATCCGACGGCTTTTTATCCGGCGATAAACTTCAGACACTTGAGGTCGACGGATATCAAGTGGCTTGCTCGATTTGTTATGACCTAAGATTTCCTGGAATGTATGAGCGCCTGAGTCGAACGAAAGCCGTTGACGTCTTTCTTTTGCCCTCAGCCTTCACCACGCAAACAGGAATGGATCATTGGGAAGTTCTCATTCGTGCTCGCGCGATTGAGCAGCAGGCTTATGTCTATGCGTCCAATCAGGTTGGTGAATCCGCGCCGGGTAAGAGCAACTACGGCCATTCCATGATCGTGGATCCTTGGGGCTACGTCATCGCGAATACAGGCGGTACACCGGGTATAGCGATGGCTGAGATCAGCCGCGAACGTATCGATCATATTCGTACTCGCCTTCCCGCTCTCAAAAACAGGCGTCCTGAAATCTATGAGTGAACTCTCAGTCGAAGTCCTTGGGGGTCTGCAAGGCGATCCCGGCGTTTATGCTTTTCAAAAGACGACGGGCGAGGCCCTTCTTTTCGATCTTGGATCGATCGACCAAATCCAGCAGCGTGATCTGATGAAGGCGAGACACGTCTTTGTCAGTCACACGCATATGGATCACTTCATGGGATTTGATCGCTGGCTCCGCGTGAATATTCCTCATAAGCGGCTTTTAAAGATCTGGGGACCTGCTCCCTTTTTCGAAAGGGTTCAGGCTAAGCTTAGATCGTATGCTTGGAATCTCATCGAGCCAGACCAACTTCGGTTTGAGGTTCATGAAATTTGTGAAGATGGGTCGGTGCGCAAAGCGATGCTTAGAAACAGCCAGGATTTTGCTATCGAGCTGGATTCCGAAGCTCAGACGACAGATCATTTGGTGCAACTCGCGGATGGTGCGGTGGTCTCGGCGGCTCAGTTGCGCCATGTAAATATTGCTTCCATCGCTTATAAAATCAAAGGTCCCGACCGTCAGAGATTTCTGCACGACAATCTTTCGGCTTTGAATTTGACAAGTGGATCTTGGATCAGTGAGCTTCAGTCTCGCGTGAACCATGGACCTAAAAGTGGCGACTTTAAAATCGGCGAGAAATCCTTTGCCATGGACGAATTGGTGACAAAACTTCTTCGTCTTGAAACAGGTCCATCGCTCGTTTATCTCACCGATCTGAGCTTTGATCGGCACAATCTCGCCAGTCTTAAAAAGGCCTTTCAAACCACACAAAAGGTCATTTGCGAAAGCAGTTTTCTCGACGCCGATCGCAATCGCGCCGTTGCCAAAGCGCATTTGACGACTCGCCAAGCGGCTTTAATCGCGATGTCTCTCGACGCGCGCGAACTGCAGATCTTTCATGTCTCGACGATATATGGTCAGGGGGCAGAAACATCTTTGGCCGAAGCGAAGACATTCTTTGAAGAATACTCTCAGCTATCGGCCAATGATAAGGAGCGGGCTCTTGAAGCCGAGTTTCTCGAAGTCGAGAAACTCAAAGCGTAGACTTAGTGAAGATTGCTTTTGTCTTTACGTGCGATCGCTTGCTGAAGTGTGGCCGGAGCCGAAGCATCGTCCTTAGCTTCCGACTGCGAGCGCTCTTGAACGCCTCTTTCTTCGAGGTATTCACGGAGGCGACGAAGAGCGAGGCGAAAGCCTTGCTGACGCGCAACCATAGTATCGACTTCACTTTTCAATCGGCTCATTTCCTGAGCCATCTCTTCGACCTGCTTTTCCAACCGAGCTGAACGATTATCTTTGGAAGGCATAACTTCAACTTCAACTTCGACTTCTGGTTGTTTTGCAAAAAGCTTCAGGGCCATGTTCATCATCCTTGATGTTTTATGTTTGGCTTACCATGTTAAAGGGCAATGGAGACAAAAAAAGCGTTACGAGATCTTGCGTTTTTCCAAACCGTACTTTTGAACCTTGGTGATAAGGCCGGCACGGCTGATTCCAAGTTCCTTGGCGAGGCGGGACTTGTTCCAGCCATTGCGCTCAAGGCCTTCGAGTATCATCACTTTTTCCATGTCTTCGAGCGAATCTTTGAGGTTTCCGCTGATGCGAAGGCCTGGAAACTTCTTCTTCGTGCTTTCCTTGATACGAGCCGAGAGCAATTCTTCAGGCAAATCTTTGTCTTCGCCAGCCAGAACGCAGAGACGCTCAACTTCGTTTTCCAGTTCACGCACGTTACCTGGCCACTCATGATCCATAAGACGCTCAAGGCAATCTTTGGCGATCACTTTTTTCGGTGATCCTGAGCTTTTGGCAAAACGTGTGAGGAAGTGATCCAAAAGAATGGGGATATCGTCTTTGCGGTCGCGTAGGGACGGAACCGCAACGTTGATCACGTTTAAGCGATAATAAAGATCTTCGCGGAACTCTCCGGTCGAAACCATTTCTAGGAGGTTCTTGTTGGTCGCCGCAAGAGAGCGAACCTGGACCTTACGAAGATCGGTGCTACCGACAGGCGTAAAGGTTCCTTCCTGAAGAACACGAAGAAGCTTAACCTGCATCTGAGGCGTTGTATCACCGATCTCATCGAGAAAGAGTGTTCCGCCGTCAGCGGCTTCGAACATACCCTTTTTATCTTTGATCGCGCCGGTAAACGCGCCCTTGACGTGACCGAAGAGTTCGGACTCGAGAAGGTTATCGTTGAAGGCACCGCAGTTGACGACGAGAAAACGCTTGTTTTTACGCTTGGAATTGTAATGAAGAGCTTTAGCGATCAACTCTTTACCAGTCCCGTTCTCACCTTGGATCAAAACGGTCGTTTCAGAGTCCGCGATCTTTTCCACAAGGCGGTAGAGGTTTTGCATCGCAGTCGATTTTCCGATCATGCGATCAAAGCCATACCGTTGTCCAAGCTCTTTAGAGAGTTCGGTAACCTTGCTTTTTTCTTCATCGAGGTTTTTGTGCATGATGAGGATCTCGTCGACGACGAGCGTGATCAGTTCTGTGAGGTAACGCATCTCTGTCGAGGACAAGACAGGAAGCGAATCGACCTTGGAAATTAGATCTTTGCGGGATGGGAAGTCGCGCTCAAGATACTCTTTGATCAAAGTCTTTTGGGCAGCGGCTGAGTCGTGGCTGATAAAGCCATCACCGAACACCGTACCGAAAAATTCACCATTGACATGGATAGGAACCGAGATCACCGAGAAGCCTGTGGCATCCTGGGTAATACGAGGTTTCTTTGCACTCACCGCTTCGACAGTCGTTTGCCGAGCTGTGGAAACGCGTTTGGCAAAACCCTTGTCATCGGCGACGATCGCCTGGCAGATCGGGTTCAAAGGGTTAAAGAATTTGCCTTCGGGTACACCACGAAGAAAACCTTTTTTATCGGTAAAGTTAATCTGGACGCCCCACCATTTGCCCACAATCTCTTTGAGCTTTCTGATGACGTGCATCTTATCGAAGTCTTCCCACCGAACTTGTTCCTGAGACATAAAAAGAGCCCCCTAGCGTGCGAGTGTCCAAGTTCCTCGCATGTAGGTTGCTTATCGGCAGGTGCGGCCAAAAACTTTACAGCTAAAGTCGAAGTGGTTTCGGGGAGATAGGCAAATGGTGCCGGCGGCTGATACACTAGCCGCCGGAAAGCTGGTCAGCCGTGGTGTCTAACCGTGTAGTTGCCTTTGCGGGAAAATATAAAGACGTTTGGTTCGTTTTTAGCTTTCTTAGGATTCTTGAAAGAAAAGCGCGTGTTGTTGCCGTCGTTGTAAAAAATTTGAACGTCTTCCACAAACTTCTGGGTGTCTTCGACCTGAACGTTGATCGTCTCAATGTCGGTGCCGTCTTTGGACTTAGGCTCGAGAGTGACCATGGTTTTCTGGTTTGCCGTCTTACTGGATTTGACTTTGTAGCGAGCAAAGAGGGCTTTGGGATCGAGGACCAAGGACACGACTTCTTTGAGTTCGCGGGCAAGACCGGCATTGGTGTTGTAGTGGTTGACGAGATTTTCTTTCTCGCGGTAATGAGTCAGGCGCTCGCCGTTGAAATAATACTCTTCCAGACCGGTTTTATCGCTCGTGAAGTTCCAGCGAAACATACCCGGTTTTGAAAAGAGAGCATCGCCGGAGCGGACGGTGGTCTTGTTGCGCAGCTTTTTGTAAGTGGATTGCGTGAAATCGACCGAAAGATTATCGATAGTCGAGAAGATTGAGTCATATTTGGTCTCGAGTTTATCCTGGGCGTATCCCGCTTGCGTGTGGGAGAGCGTGAGTGAGCCCGCGGTCAATAAACTGAGAAACAAGGCCTGATAACGCTTCAATGGCGACTCCTTAGGACGATAGGATGCGCTGGTAAAGTCCAGCTAGTGCAAAGAGACATGTTTGAGCCCGAATAGAATCTCTGTCGCCCTGAAGGCTCAGATGTTCGACGGTGATCACGCCTTTTGCATAAAAACTTACGAAAACAGTGCCGACGGGCTTATCGAAGGTGCCTCCACCGGGGCCGGCTATACCGGTCACAGCTACGGAATAATCCGCATCAAAGACCGCGCGGGCGCCTTCCGCCATTGATTTTGCCACAGATTCACTGACGGCTCCATGTTTTCGAATCAGTTCCGCAGGCACACGAATCAGATTAGACTTGGATTCGTTAGAATACGAACAGACTCCACCCAAAAAATAAGAAGAACTGGATGGAAGCGATGTGAGCAGGGCGCTGATAAGTCCGCCTGTGCAACTTTCGGCCGTGGCAATCGTCGCGTTGCGCGCAAGACAAAGCGCGTGAAGCTGATGGAGAACGGGATTCATTTCGCGGTGATCAATGGCAAACACGCGGGCGCTCTCTTTTAACTAGCTCATGGGTATAGACCAGAGTATATTCGCACTTTCTAAATGAAAAGACCGTAAAAAAGTGAAGCCTAAACACCGTCCACACTGAGTTTGGGACGGTAATAATATGCGAAAAAGTGACCTGGAGGAGTTGATCATGAGTCAGGCTTGGTTGAAGCAGTATCCTGAGAAAGTTGGCCCCACGATCGATATTCCGAACGATCTGAATATATCGAGTCTCATCGAATCCACATGTAAGAAATTCCCTGCGAAAAAAGCGTTGACCTGTATGGGAACGAGCGTGACTTTCCGTCAGTTCGATCGCATGGCCAACGATTTCGCTGCGTATTTGCAAACCGATGCTAAGGTTACAAAGGGTGATCGCGTAGCGATCATGTTGCCCAACATCATACAATTTCCTGTAGCGCTCTTTGCCGCGCAGAAGATCGGTGCGCTCTGTGTGAACACCAATCCTTTGTATACGCCGCGTGAGATGAAGCATCAGTTTGTGGATTCAGGCGCCAAGGTTCTTATCATCTTGAATTTCTTTTTGGATAAGCTGGAAGAGATTATCAAGGACACGCAGATCGAAACGGTGATCGTGACCAGTATCGGCGATCAGATGCCGACCTGGAAGGGCGCTTTGATCGATACGGTTTTAAAACTCAAAGGTCAGGTGCCAAAGCACGGCCTCAACGTCGTCCAGTTTAAGACGGCTTTGCGCTCGGGTGCAGGCAAGGCTTATACGAAGCCTAAGATCACTCTCGACGATATCGCTATCCTTCAGTATACGGGCGGGACGACCGGTCTATCGAAGGGCGCGATGCTCACGCATCGCAATATCATTGCGAACGTGAAGCAGATTCAGGCTTGGGCGAGTCCGTTTGTGAGTGAGACGGGTGAGGATGTTATTCTTACCGCTTTGCCGCTTTATCATATCTTTGCTTTGTCGGTGAACTTTCTCGCTTTCTTGACCCTTGGTGGCGAGATGATACTCGTGCCTAAGCCGGTTCCGATTGAGAACACGGTGAAGATTTTTAATAAGTATAAAATCACGGTGATGACCGGGATTAATACGCTTTATAACGCTTTGAATCACAATCCTGCGTTTATGGCGAATCCACCGAAGACGCTTAAGGTTGCTCTTGCAGGTGGTATGGCACTGCAGGCGACTGTAGGCGAGGCGTTTCAACGATTGACTGGCACGCGGATAATCGAAGGTTATGGTTTAACTGAGTCTTCGCCGGTGACTCATTGTAATCCGGTGCATGTTAATATTCCTTATGGTTCGATTGGTGTGCCGCTCCCTTCAACGCTGGCCGAGATTCGTGATGATGATGGCAAGCCTTTGCCTACGGGCGAGGTGGGTGAGCTTGTGATTAAGGGCCCTCAGGTGATGAAGGGCTACTGGAAGAAGGATGAGGACACGGCGTCGA
>JAZKGL010000043.1:3192-8434 GCA_040385935.1 Bdellovibrionota bacterium | reverse complement strand
TGATCTTTGTATTTTTTATAGAGGGATTCCAAGGACGCGTACTGAGGTGTGAAGCCGCATTTAGAGGCGACGTTCACCACGACGACGGTTTTGCCTTTGTGCTGAGCAAGGTCGTAGGGCTTGTTGCTCGCGTCTTTGACCGTGAAGTCGAAAAGGCTCTTGGACATGAAAGGCTCCTAGATTGGAATTCGTCCCGGCCACACTACCTTTTACCTCGAATCTGAGTCAATGGCCAGTGTCATGGCTTTTATGGCTCGGTCTAGTGCCTGACTTTTCTCGTTTCGGAGTCATAAGTTTGGAATATTCAAAAAAAAATACCTGGCCGCTTTCGGGGCCAGGTACTTGTCGGAAATGATTACTTCTTAGCTTTCACTGCAGACTTGGCATCACGTTCAGCTTGAGCCTTTTGATCCTGCTTAGCGCGGTCCGATTCTTTCTTCTTCTGGTCTTTGTTTTTGTCTTTAGGACTTTTGTCACCCATTGATATTCCTCCTTTGCATGTTTGAAACAAAATGGGAATGAAACATCTGTTTACCATACCCACAACCGGCTACGGGCTACAATAGCCATAATAGTCGATACAGAATAATTTGGTTCAATCAGGTGGGTTTGACAAGGGTATTCAAAAGAGGGTATCTCAAATTGATCATAGCGAAAGGACCTCGAGTGTATAGATTTGCTCTTTTTGTCGCCTGGTTTTTCAGCCTTTTTTCTTTTCGTATGCTCGAGCGATTTGCAAACATTGCGACGTGGGTTTTCTTTGACATTTGTCGGTTTCGCCGGCCATTGATGCTGAAAAATCTCGATATCGCCTTCCCGACCGAATATACCCCGGCCGAAAAAGTTGTGATCGCCCGCAAGTCTTTTTCACACTTTTTGCAGACCATACTCGAGGTGTTGATTTCGAAAACCCATCCGATCGAAAAGGATGTCGAAGTTATCGGCTCGGATTACTTAAACGAGGCCCTTGCTCAAGGTCAGGGCTCCTACATCGTCGCCTTTCACATGGGCAACTGGGAGGCGATGGGGGCCACGATTACGAGGCGTTTTCGTCCTGCTTACACAGCCGTGAAGAAAGTGGGTTCGACCGGGCTCAATCAGTTTGTGGAGGAGCGGCGTGAGCAGAACGGACTCTACTGGCTTCCGCGCACCTCCCCCGGGGCCGCGATCAAGAAAATGTTTCAGGTCTTAAAGGACGGCAACATCGTTGGATTCATTATGGATCAGGCGAGGCCAGGTGAACCGAGGCTTCCGTTCTTCTCGCAAACCGCCAAGACCAATACGAGTCTGGCAGCGATTTGGTTGAAACGTCCCGCTCCCGTGCTCGTGGTCTGTATCACGCGCAAGGCCTTCGGCTCGCACCGCCTTGAGTTGCAACCGGCGTTGGAGCTTCAGGTTACGGGTAATAAAGAAGCCGACGTGCTGGCGAATTCCTTGATTTTCAATCAGGCGGTCGAACGGAATGTTCGGAAACATCCTGAGCAGTATTTTTGGTTTCATAATCGATGGAAGTAATTCCTCACGTTTAGCAAGAAGGAGCTTGGTCATGACGGATCCCATTTATTCTCCTGGTTTTCTCATCGGGACAGCCGAATGGTCAATACCGGCTCCGGCCAAACCTTTATTCGGTGACGTGGGCTCGCACCTTGAGCGTTATGCTCGTGTTCTCAAGGGCGTTGAGATCAACACCAGCTTTTATCGCGATCACAAAGCTCAGACCTATGAGCGATGGGCGCGGTCGGTTCCTGCCGATTTCCGGTTTACTGTGAAGCTCTCGCAAGTGTTTACCCACGATCTCGCACTCGATGTCGAGGAGGCGGAATTGGCGGAAAACCTATCGGCCATTTTAAATCTCGGCGAAAAACTCGGCGTGATTCTCATTCAACTTCCTCCCAAACTTGCCTTTCATACAAAGACAGTCCGAAGCTTTTTTGAAAAGTTCCGGCGCTCTTATATCGGTGGCGCTGTCATCGAACCTCGGCATATCAGCTGGAGTTCCGATGACGCTTTAGCACTCCTTAAAGAATTTCATATCGGCAAAGTCAGGGCCGATCCTGAGCCTTGCGCGAGCGACTGGCGGTTTCAGCTTGAGACATCGAAAGTTCTTTATGTTCGCTGGCATGGATCGCCTGTGATTTACGAGAGCCGGTACGAGAAAGCGGATTTGGATGCTCTTTCGGTCGAGCTGTCGGGAGTCGCCCATCATTTTGAATCGATTTGGGTCGTCTTCGATAATACGACTTTCGGCTGGGCAACGGTCAATGCGCTTGAGTTCCAGGAGATAATCAGGTCTAAGAATAAGACCGCTATGGAACTTCAAGGAGGCGCCCTGTGAGCGCAGATTCGAACGCCGCACCATCCACTGTTATTCCCAGCTTACTCAAACGCATACCGCCCGATGGCATGCTGGCTGATACCGGTGAACTGCTTGATTCCTTTTTGGATTTTGTAAAGGAACGCGGCGTCGAACTCTACGAAGCGCAGGAGGAGGCGATACTTGCTCTCTTTGACGGTGGTAATGTCGTACTCAACACGCCGACCGGTTCAGGCAAATCGCTCGTAGCGACGGCGCTCCACTTTCTCTCGATGGCTCAAGGCCGACGATCTGTTTACACCTGTCCGATAAAAGCCCTAGTGAACGAGAAGTTTCTCGCACTCTGTCAGGACTTCGGTGCCGATAACGTCGGCATGATCACCGGTGATGCAACCGTTAACCGCAACGCTCCCATTCTTTGCTGCACCGCAGAAATTTTGTCGAATATCGCGCTCAGCGAAGGCGCGGATGCGATGGTCGATGACGTGATCATGGATGAGTTTCATTATTACTCCGATCGCGATCGTGGTGTGGCCTGGCAAATCCCTTTGCTCACGATGCCGAAAGCGCGCTTTCTTTTGATGTCGGCGACTTTTGGGAACACCGATTTCTTCGAAGACGTTTTGAAAAAACTTACGGGCAAACCAACCTCGGTTGTAAAAAGCACACAAAGGCCCGTGCCGCTCGACTTTGAATTTCGCGATTCGCCCCTTCACGAAACGATTCGTAAGGTGGTTGGCGAGGGTAAGACTCCCGTCTATCTCGTGAACTTCACGCAGCGCGAAGCCGCCGAAGAAGCCCAGAATCTCATGTCCATGGACTTTGCCTCCAAAGAAGAGAAGCAGGCGATTTCCGCAGCCCTTGCCAACGTGAAATTCTCAAGTCCTTACGGCAAGGAAGTCCAAAGATTATTAAAACACGGCATAGGTCTTCATCACGCCGGTCTCCTGCCGAAATACAGACTGCTCGTGGAAAAGCTTGCGCAGCAAGGCCTCCTTAAGATCATCAGTGGAACCGACACCCTGGGTGTTGGTGTCAACGTCCCGATCCGTTCGGTGCTCTTTACTAAACTTTGTAAATTCGATGGCAGCAAATCAACGATACTAAGTGTCCGCGACTTTCATCAGATCTCCGGTCGAGCCGGACGCAAAGGATTTGATGATAGAGGTTCGGTGATCGCTCAGGTGCCCGAACACATCGCCGAAAATAAAATGCTCGAAGCCAAGGCTGGCGGCGATCCCAAGAAGCTCAAACGCATTGTGAAAAAGAAGCCGCCCGAGCGCGGGTATATTCCTTGGGATGAGAAGACGTTTGAAAAGCTGATCCATTCTCAGTCCGAACCACTCGTGTCACGCTTCTCGGTCTCCCACGGAATGCTGCTCAATATTTTGAGCCGGCCAGGTGATGGCTGTCGCGCGATGCGACAGTTGATCAAGGACAGTCACGAGACAGCTCAGGCCAAACGCACTCTAGCGAAGACGGCGTTTCAAATGTTTCGATCCCTCGTTGATCGCGGGATCGTTCAGTTCGAAGTGAGCCATGAATCGCGAGACAAAAAGCTCCTGATCGATAAGACTCTTCAAACCGACTTTTCTTTGAACCAAACTCTTTCGCTCTATCTACTCGACACTCTCAAAACGATGGATCCTTACGCCGATGACTTTGCTCTCGATCTCTTGACGATGGTCGAGTCTATCCTCGAAAATCCCGATTTGATCCTGCGTAAACAGCTCGATCGCCTCAAAACGATCAAGATGGCGGAAATGAAAGCCGATGGGGTGGAATACGACGAGCGCATCGCTGAGCTTGAGCGCATGGAGTATCCAAAGCCTAATCGCGATTTTATCTACGATACCTTCAATGCCTTTGCTGCTGCTCATCCTTGGGTAGGCAACGAAAACATTCGGCCTAAGAGTATCGCTCGCGAAATGTATGAGAACTTCTTTTCTTTTGATGAATACATCCGTGACTATGAGCAGCAGCGCGCTGAAGGATTGCTTCTTCGTTATCTCACCGAGGTCTATAAGGTCCTGGTACAAACCGTGCCCGAGGCTTACCGAAGCGAAGAGGTTGAGGCGATCATCGATTATTTCGGAACGATGATTCGCAATATCGACTCAAGTCTTCTGGATGAGTGGGAGAAACTTCGAAACCCAGCGCATATCAGCCGCGAAGATGCCCTTGCCGCTCAAGAGGTCGTGGAAGAAGTCGATATCACGCGCGATATGCGGGCCTTCACGGTTCTGATTCGTAACGAGGTGTTCCGTTTCCTTCGCGCTGTGGCAGCCAAAGATGATGAAAACGCGCTGTCTCCACTCGAAGCGGCTAAATCTGAGGAGCATCCCGATCTAGACATTATCCCATGGACCCCTGCTTCCCTGGATAACGCGATCAGCCCTTATTTTATCGATCACCGCGCGATCCTCACCGATCGTCAGGCAAGGCATCCCCAGTACTGCTCGGTAACGCCTGTTCAAGGGGGTAAGGGTTGGAAGGTCAGACAAACTCTAACCGACCCGGACGACTTCAACGATTGGCAGATGCTCTTCTATATCGACCGTGCTCGCTCGAAAGAACTGAATCGGGCCGTTCTACAACTGTTAAGTATTGGTCCCATTGATAAGGACAGTTGACTGTAGCGGCCACAGGTCGAGCGTAGCTTTTTCACTGCAGGTGGAAAGAGCAAGAAAGCCTTAGACTTTGGGCCTTTGATTGTTTGGCAAAAGATATGCAAGAAGCCTTCTTCGAAGGCCCCCTTTTTGGTTGAGGCCCTCGCCTTGGAAGGGGTCGACTCATGGGTAAGCGTACAAAAGACTTAGTGAAACTCACGCCCGAACAAGAGGCGAAAATCGCTGGGCTCGTTTATCTTACGCCAGATGTTCCTGGCTTCATCCGCAAAAAGTCCGGCAAAAGCTTTCGGTACTATAC
>JAZKGL010000043.1:0-3092 GCA_040385935.1 Bdellovibrionota bacterium | reverse complement strand
CAGATGTTCCTGGCTTCATCCGCAAAAAGTCCGGCAAAAGCTTTCGGTACTATACCGCTAAAGGCAAGGCTGTGACCGATCCCAAAGCCAAGGCGCGGTTCAAGGCGCTCGTCATTCCTCCCGCCTGGGAGAGTGTGTGGATTTCCCCCAACCCTCGGAGCCACATCCAAGTTACCGGCGTCGATCAAAAAGGTCGAAAGCAGTATCGCTATCATAGTGAATGGCGTTCGCAGCGCGATGGCTCCAAGTTTGAAAAGCTTTCTCATTTTGGTAAGCTCCTGCCCACGATTCGCGAAGGCATTCAAAGCAATCTCAAGAGCAAAGCCTTATCTAAGGATCAAGTCGTTGCAACTGTCGTGCACCTACTCGAAAACACTCTCATACGAATCGGCAACGAATCGTATGTGAAACAAAATAAATCCTACGGTTTGACAACCATCCGTGATCAGCATGTGGAAGTGGATCGCTCGACCATCTACTTTGAGTTCAAAGGGAAGAGTGGTGTGCAGCACAAGGTGAGTCTTCGCGATCCGCGCATCGCCAAGATCGTGGCCAAATGTCAGGACTTACCCGGCCAGCTCCTTTTTCAATATCTGGACGAAGAAGGCTCGCCGCGGCCTGTCTACTCCTCCGATGTGAATCAATTTCTCGGACAAATAACAGGAAGCGCGTTTACAGCCAAAGATTTTCGAACTTGGTGTGCTTCCGTCCTTGCTGCCAAAGTTCTTCGCGAGTTTGAGCCGCCTACCTCGCAAACAGGTGGCAAACGCAATGTGAAAGCGGCTATTACCGAAGTCGCCAAAGCTCTTCGAAATACTGTAAGTGTTTGTCGTAAGTGTTACGTGCATCCGAAAATTATCGAAGCGTATCTGGATGGTTTACTGCATGCGGATTGTGCGAAGAAATATCAGCGCCTGATGAAATCCCACATCGCAACCGGCCTTGGAGAAGACGAAGCTTTTCTCTTGGCGCTACTCGAAGGCTGTGATGTGAAGTCTAAAGATAAGCGACTTGCCGCTTAATTTGCCCCGAAAATTCGCTGCCTCACATACGTTGTATGTGAGGCAGCGTTTTATCAAGAGTTCACAACGAGCTTTTGTTTGTCCCAGTCCTTATCCGACTTTGCCTTGGCATTGATCGGAGGGGGAAGTTTGATATGGGTCGCAAGTCCGAAGAAGCTAAGCGTTTTGATGAGCATCCATGTGGTATCAACTTCCCACCAGCGATGACCGGCCGGCGCCACATCACTGTAAGCATGGTGATTGTTATGCCAGCCTTCGCCAAAAGTCAGAAGACCAACCCACCAGTTATTCGTCGCGCTATCGTTGACGTCATAGGTGCGATAGCCCCAAAGATGGGCTGCGCTGTTGACAAACCAAGTTGCATGATAAAGTGCGGCCAAGCGTACCCAGACGCCCCACATCATCACTTCAAATCCGCCGAATATCCAAAGCAAAGAGCCGAGTACAATCTGGCTTCCGATTAAGAATGCATCGCTCGACATAAAAAGGAGAACCGGATCAGCTGCGATATCACGCGCAAACTTTTTCAAAACTTTCGGATCGTCACGCGAAGGATCGTTGTAACAGGTCCAGAAGATATGGCTGTACCAAAATCCGCGTGTGGAGTTGTGTGGATCTTTATCATGGTCAGAGAACGCGTGATGCATGCGGTGATGCGCTACCCATTTGAGTACCGACCCTTGTAGCGCGAATGTTCCCGCTAGAGCCGCGATGTACTCGATCCATTTTGGAACTTTAAACGAGCGGTGAGTGAAAAGACGGTGGAATCCAAACGTAATGCCCATGCCTGAGACGACATAAAGAGCGAGAAAGGCGAAGAACGCATTCCAGCTCGTAAAGAAAAATGCTGTGATAGCCAAGATGTGAACCAGGCTAAGGAAAGAAATGATGCCCCAGTCGAGGGACTCGCTGCCTTGCGGCTTATGATTTGACTTCGCTGTGATGATGTCCACGGTTTACTCCCGCACTTGCGTCATTAAGGCCAGACTAGCCTCATGCTACCTCATGCGGAAGAATCGCTGTGTAATAGTCCTGTAAATTATTCGGGAAAGTACTTAGCCCTGAGTTCTTTTATCTTTGCACTCAGTGCGTTGCGCTGCTCACGCCCCGATACGGCAAAGGCCATGACGACCCGGCGATTGGTGGCGCGGGCTTCGGCAGTATCTTCTTTGACCAGCGGTTTGGTTGGGCCAAAACCTTCGGCTAAGACTTTGTTGCCATTGGCGCCTTGATTCATCAAAACCTGGCGCACAGCGGCCGCTCGATCCTTGGAAAGCTTCATGTTGTACGAGAGCTTGCCGTTGGCATCGGTGTGACCTTCGATTTCGATTTTGTTCCAAAGATTAGGGTTAGCCTTTAAGAAATCACCGAGATCGCGAAGAAAAGGCAGAGCTGCCCCTTGAACTTCGGAGCTGCCACTTGGAAAGTTGATAACTTTATCGGCAAGAATTTCTTCAAAACGATCGTCAGGCGGCGTCGAGGTCAACACGGTTACTGTCTCCGACGCTTTTTCAAACTTGAAACTACGGCCTAAGGCAAATCCAGCGGTGAGAAGATAGACCCTGCGATCGGGAACATTGAGATCTGTGGTTAGACTCAAATCGATACGTTTGAGATATTCGGAGTCACGATCCATACGATAGACGGCTTGAGGTCCGACAAAGATTTTTGTGCGTTCGTCTTTCTTTTGAGCGAATGAGAGTGAGGTTCCAAAAAGAGTGCGAACCAAAAGACCCGCTTCCCAGGGGCCGGTGAGTCGATAGCGGCCTGCAAATTCAATGTCGGCCGCACGCGTTTCGATGCGAAGATTCTTCTGTCTTCGAACTGTTTCCTCGGTCGAACCGGGAAAATCCTTTTCACCATCGGAATATATGCGGCCGTAGAATAAACCGCCGCCGGCCTGCCAGATCCAATCGCTTCGCGTGATTTCGGCAAAGGCCGTGAGGAGCAAATGGTAACCATTTTTGCTCGTCTCACCGCCGTCATCGGGTTTTAAATGAGTGTATCCGCCTTGAATCTCGCCGAAGATATTCACTTCCTCGACGCCTTGAGCCAACGCAGTCTGGGGAT
>JAZKGL010000042.1:0-6026 GCA_040385935.1 Bdellovibrionota bacterium | reverse complement strand
CATGGGCGTTCATTCTAACGCAAAGATCGCAGACGCTCTGTAATTTTTAGAGTAATGTTTTGTCTAAAGATCTAAACCCAATGGTTTGGATCTTTTTTTTGGATTACGACCAAAGGGGGTGCCGGTGGCTAAGGAACAGGAACTTAATCTCGTCTTCTTTGATGGGGTGTGCAACCTTTGCAACAGCACCGTCAACCTTCTTATCAAAATCGACAAAAAAAGAAGGCTTAAATACTCGTCGCTTCAAGGCGAATATCGAAAGAGCCTAGGGCAACTCGATGAGCCTAATACCGTCGACAGCATTATTTTTCTGACCGAAGGGAGAGTCTACCTACAAGGTGAAGCGATCGTTCACATCCTTATAAAACTGGGTGGAGTCTATCAAGTTCTAGGACGGCTTCTCTCTGCGTTTCCTCTTTTCGTCTTGAATAAACTCTACGACCTTATCGCGCGCAATCGCTACTCTCTCTTTGGCAAGAGGGATCTCTGCCGGATTCCAAGCAATGACATCAAAGATCGATTTATTCCTTAGTAAGCATTCCGCCCACGAACAACTTCATCCACCGTCATAAACAAAATCTTGATATCAAGCCAGAGCGACCAATTTTGAATATAATACAGATCACACTCGATGCGTTTCTCTAAGCTCGTGCTCCCGCGCCAACCATTGACCTGAGCCCAACCCGTCATCCCGGTTTTTACCTTGTGCCGAAGCATATAGCCCGAAATCTCTTGGCGGAACTGACGAACAAACACCGGCCGCTCAGGTCGCGGACCGACTAAAGACATATCGCCCATGAGCACATTAAAAAATTGCGGAAGCTCATCGAGACTCGTTCGCCGAAGAAAATTGCCGACCGGCGTCGCGCGATTCTCACCGGCCTTGGCCCAGACCGCACCGGTCTCCTTTTCCACATCGAGGGGCATACTGCGAAATTTCAAGCATTGAAACGAGGACCCATCGAGACCCATTCGTTCCTGCTTATAAAGGGCAGGTCCACGCGAGGTGAAACGTATCGCTAATACGACCAGAAACATAATCGGCGAGAAGATAAGCAAAGCAAAAGCCGAGCCTGCGATATCCATAAGACGCTTTGCAAGAAGATTCGAGCCGGCAAGCGGACTCTCATGCACACTGATCAGCGGCAAGCCTTCAACCAGTTCAATCCCGGGATTCAGCTTAGTAAAACGCGCAATATCAGGAAGAATTTTGATCTCCGGCACCTGATGCGAAATCGCTTCAAGATGGTGATCGATAAACGACGAGTGCGATGCCGGCAAAGCGATCAGCAAAGCATGGGTAGGCTGTTCGACAAAAAACTTCGTCCAGTCCGAAGGCTCAGGCACAATTTCGATACCCCGCTGCCGAACGATCGTCTCATCCTGTTCTTTGTCGTCGTCACCCGGCAGCAAAATCGCTGGGCGAGTTAAGGGATCGAACCCTCGCAAGACCGTGAGAGCCTGGAGCAGTCCATAACCGCGTGCGATGATCAAAAGCTGTCGAGGCTCTTGATGACGCACATACCAGTGATAACCCCGGCGAATCAAATGCCGACCGAGCAGGATACAAAGCGGCTGCAAGATTCCAAAAAAGAGCAAAGTGATACGCGAGTAACGATACTCTTCGTAAAAGTAGGTAAACGTAATAAGCATCAAGACTGCGATCGCTGCCGTAGGAAGTAAATCAAAACCTTCCATCAAAGCATTGGCATGCTTACCTGTTCGTTTTAAAAGTCCAGTAAAGCCTGCAGCAAGTAACCAGATCACAAACAAAAACGGAATGATTTTCACATACAAAGCGGTCGGTGGTTGACCGAGCGGAACATCGAGAGTCGAATGAAAACGCAGGACATAAGCGAGGCACCATGCGAGGGCCGCCATCGTCAGATCGGTGAACAATGTTAACAGATACAAAGACTGCGAATGGCGCGCATTCATCGATGACTATCCTTGAGCGCGGAAAGCTCCGCACGAATCTTATTCAGAAAAGCGTCTTTAGAGAATCTCTGAGCCGACGTTTTCAAAACCGCACGATCAAACGTCATACCCTGAAAAGTCTGGATAGCGGCGATCAAACTTTCGACACTCTCGTGGTCAAAGAAGACTCCGGTCGAATTCTCATCCACAAAATCCAGCGCGCCGCCAGCCCTCAAAGCGATGAGTGGCGTTCCAGCGGCCAAGGCTTCAATCGCTGTAATCCCGAAGTCCTCGACGCCGGGAAAGATTAAAGCACGTGCACCCCGAAAGAGTTTTACCCACTCCTCGCCACTTGGCTTAATGACAAACTCGGTGTTTGCTCCAGCGAATTTTCTAAGCCTTTTTTCGTCGGGACCATCGCCGATCACTTTGATCCTCAGACCGAGCGCTTCGCACGCAGAAATTGCCAAATCAAATCTTTTGTAATTTACAAAAGCACCTGCGACTAAAAAATAATCTCCCTTTATGCTTTCGGAAGAAGGGAAAAATCTTTCAATGGCAACAGGTGGATGAATCACGCCCGCATCACGCCCATAGTAACGAGCGATACGGGTCGCTACGAAACGCGAGTTTGCTATAAAACGATCAACTTTTGTGTTTGATGTAACGTCCCAAATTCTAAGACGTGGACTTAATGAGTGAATCAAAAAGTCTTTAAGAGAAAAGCTACGTTTCCCCGAAAGATAGTGACGCCTCTGATCCCAGATATAACGCATCGGCGAGTGAACGTAAGACAAATGTTTGGCGTGCGGACCGATCATCACGCCCTTAGCCACGCAGGAACTTGTCGAAATAACCAAATCATAGTCTTCAAGAGGCAAAGCTTCGATAGCTGCAGGGAGTATGGGCAACAAGGCTTTGCGAAGAAATTTGAATCGATTGAGGAGTTTCGGCACGATAATATTTCGCCTTCGAATCGACTCCGGCATCATCGAGGGCGCATAGAACAGAGTATAGACCGGCGCCTCTGGATAGAGCTCCAGCAAGGCTTCCAGAACTTTTTCCCCACCCCTGTATGTCACTAGCCAATCATGTACGTAGGCCACGCGCATGAGTGCCCTCCTTTTGGACTTTCGAAGTCGTTCATCTTGCCCCTCAGGCTAAAAAAACTCAGCAAAAAAAGAACGTACCATTCGTGAGATACGCCTTCCAGGGCCTGTCTTCCACTCTATCAAAAGGACAGGGTACCTTGCGGATCTCCTTAAGCGTCTGTTAAGATAATGTATGAAGCCCCCGAGCAATAAGTGTTTCAGAACCGAGTTAGTCATCCAAGGATGGCGCTCGAGCCGCATGCTTTTGGCAAGATTTTCTGTGTTTAATCTTGCATCTGCTCTGAAAGACACCCCGTCCCATCTTGAGGAGAACCACTCTTCCATGAATCAGCGCAATGTCTTTGACGGCAGCCTGACCTCCGAACTTGACCCCCAAGGCATGGAACGCAGTTCCTTATTCGCCGGTGGATCCTTGCGTCAGGTATTTAGCGAAATCGTTGGAAAGAGTGAGGCCATAGACTCTGTTCTACAGACTGTTGGCAAAATCGCTCGATCAGATGCGCCGGTATTGATACGCGGTGAAAGTGGAACGGGCAAAGAACTCATCGCCAAAGCTATCCACCGCATGTCGGGCCGCGCGTCGCGTCGTCTGATTCCGGTTAACTGTTCAGCCATTCCCGAAAACCTTTTGGAAGCTTCGCTTTTTGGTCATGTGAAAGGCGCCTTTACCGGCGCTAGTCAAAACCAAAAAGGATATTTTGAAGCAGCCGAAGGCGGAACGTTATTCCTCGATGAAATCGGGGACATGCCCTACGCACTACAAGCCAAAATCCTCCGCGTCCTGCAGGAAAAACAGTATTTCCCTATCGGTTCGACAGAACCCCGCTTCGCAGATGTGCGTATCATCACAGCGACCAACGTGGATCTGGAAGATGCGGTGGCGAAACAAAAATTCCGCTCCGACCTCTACTACCGCTTGAACGTACTCCCCGTGAATCTTCCCCCTCTCCGCGATCGTAAGGGTGATATCCGCTTACTTCTCGATCATCAGTTGAGTTTGTTTAATCAAACCCACTCATTGATCAATCCTTGTCACTTCTCAAATGAAGTGTATGCGTGTCTGGATCGTTACGGTTGGCCCGGGAACGTCCGCGAACTCGTAAACCTCACCGAACGTCTCGTCGTCCTCTCAGGCGGCGGAGAAATCACGGTTGAGGCTCTTCCAGGCGAATACCGCATCCCTAAGGCCGGCGCATCGGCAAAAGCCTTAGAAACCCCTTTCTTCTATGCAGAAGAAGTCCCCGTGCGCGAAGAAGCGGCTCTCGTCGATATTCTTCCCGCGAACGGCATCAACCTTGAGACCTACATCGAGCAGCTGGAGAACACGCTGATCATGCAGGCGCTTGAGCGAACCGGAAATAATAAAAACCAAGCAGCGAAGCTACTTGGTTTAAATCGAACAACTTTGGTTGAGCGGATCAAGAAACGAAAACTCGTTCCTTTGAATGCGCCATCGAAAGAACTCTGAGAATAAAAAGTCTGAATTCGACTCCGGCCTAGACCGTCATCACTTCCTTCTCTTTTTTCGCCATTCTATCGTCGAGGGTTTTAATAAACACATCGGTGAGTTTTTGAACCTCATCCTGAAGTCGTTTGCTATCATCCTCGGTGATGACCTTATCCTTCTCTTCTTTTTTAATCTCTTCATTGATATCGCGGCGCGCGTGGCGAATACCCACTTTCGCTTCTTCGCCCATTTTCTTCAGCTGTTTCACGATCTCTTTACGTCGCTCTTCGTTCAGCTGGGGAATCGGCACGCGAACAACCACACCATCAGAGTTTGGTTGCAGGCCAAGATCAGCCTTCATAATCGAACGCTCGATCTCCTGGATCAATTTCTTTTCAAACGGCGAAATAAGAATAGTTCGCGCATCCGGCGTGGAAAGAGTGGCCACTTGATTGAGTGGACTCGGTGTTCCGTAGTAGTCCACGCGAACGTTGTCCAAAACACTGATAGATGCGCGGCCGGTACGAATCTTGACAAGATCCTTCTCAAAGCCCGCAATGCGGCCATTCATCGCTTCTTTGCATTTTTCAACCAATGCACTCGACATAACAAACCTCAGTCAAACACTTAAAAAATAATGAAAAAAAGTATCAGTGAACGAGAGTGCCCTCGGTATCACCGCTGATCGCGCGCATGACACTGCCGACATCATCCAGCTTGAAAACACGGATAGGAATCGCCGATTCCATACACATCGTGATCGCTGTCGCATCCATAACGTTGAGTTTCTTCGAAATGACATCGAAGTAGCTCAGCTCCTTAAACTTCACAGCGTCGGAATGCTTCTCAGGGTCTTTATCGTAAATACCATCGACTTTCGTCGCTTTCAAGATCACGTCGGCGCTGATCTCGCGGGCACGAAGCGAGGCTGCAGTATCCGTTGTAAAATAAGGATTACCTGTCCCGCCAGCGAAAATAACAACGCGGCCCTTGGTCAGGTGTTTGATCGCTTTGCGGCGGATATACGGCTCAGCGAGTTCAGCCATATGAATAGCTGTCTGAACGCGACTATAAACGTTATATTTGGCTTCCAAAATACCTTGGAGAGCAAGGCTGTTGATGACGGTCGCAAGCATACCCATATAGTCGGCGTTCGCGCGATCCATATCCCAGCCCGCTGCGCGCGCGCCTCGCCAGATATTACCACCGCCGATCACAATAGCGATTTCGACGCCCGTCTTTTGGACCTCGGCAATTTCCCGAGCTACGTATTGAAGAGCCTTCCCTTCGATGCCAAATCCGCGTTCGCCACCTAGCATCTCGCCAGAAAGCTTAAGCATAATTCGTTTGTACTTAGGTTGGGGAGTAGACATAGCTGATTGCCTCGTCACAGGGGATGTCGTGCACATTTTCTCGCTCGTGGTGAGCAGTATACATACTCTCGAGGGAAAGACCGATAGTCTTAGGTAAAAAAATGCCGCGAAGTTTTTACTTTCAATGTTATTCGTTTAAGTCTGGATTGCTTTATAAGGTGCGATTTCCCTCGGGAT